>JAEWIJ010000239.1 GCA_023387235.1 Pseudomonadota bacterium | reverse complement strand
TTGGCCAGCTCATCCGCCGTCCATGAGGCGAGCCGGAAAGGCTTGTTGGTCTTCCAGTCGGCGCTCTTGTGATGGAAGTAGGCGCGCAGGAACGCGTGCACGCCTTGCGCTGCGCCGTGCATGTTGGGATTTGCTTCGCGCGTGCAGTAGTAGGCCTGATAGTGCTTGCGCGGGCGCGACAGGGCCGCGAGCGCTTCGTGGATGCTCGGTCCCTTGGCAGCCTCGCTCTGGATCTGAGGCGGACCCGAGAACGGCGCGCTCATGAGGATCATCGCGCGGAAGAGGTCCGGCCGGAGCAGCGATCCGGATGCGGCGACCGTCGCGCCGAAATCATGACCGATGATCGCGGCGACCTCGCGAATGCCGAGCGCATGGACGAGACCCACGACATCGCGCACGAGATTGAAGGGGCGGAAAGCCGCGAGATCGGCTTCGTATCGATTGTCCGAGCCGGTCGTGCGGCCATAGCCGCGTTGATCCGGCGCAATGACGTGGTAGCCCGCCGCGGCGAGGCTCGGCATGACCTTGCGCCAGCTATAGGCGAGTTCCGGAAAGCCGTGCAGGAGCAGCAGGCACGGCCGCCCGCGCTCGCCGCATTCGAGGACGTGCATCCTGAGGCCGTTGACCCCATCCACGAAGCGCGCGCTGACGCCGGCCGGCAGCGTCGGATGGTCGAGCGGGGCGAGGGAGGGCATTTTGCTTTGTTTCCTCTTTCACGGTAGGAGCAGGCACGACGATCGCGGAAGTAAGCCTTTTTTCAGCAGTCCGCAGCAGAGAAATAACGGAGAATACGATGAGCGACGATCCCGTACTTTGGAACCTCGATGCGCGCGGCGTCGCGACCGTCACCCTCAATCGCCCGCAGGTGAACAACGCCTACAATGGCGCCATGATCCACGGCCTGCATACGGCCATGGATACGCTTGGCGGCGAGAAGGGTCTCCGCGCCGTTCTGCTCAAGGGTAACGGCAAGCATTTCCAGGCCGGCGCCGATCTTTCCTGGATCAATGCCGCGCGCGCCGGCACGCCCGCCGACAACCTCATCGTCTCGCGTGCGACCGCCACGGCGGTGGATCGCCTCAACCGTCTGCCGGTGCCTGTCGTCGCGCTCGTGCAGGGCGGCTGCTTCGGCGGCGGCACAGGCGTGATCTCGGCATGTGACATCGTCATCGCGGCGGACAATGCGCTCTTCTCGATCACGGAAGTGCGCTGGGGCCTGCACGCGAGCATCATCTTCCCGCAGCTCAACGACGCTATCGGCGTCCGCCAGGTGCGGCGCTACGCGCTGACGGGTGAACGCTTCGGTGCCGAGGAGGCGCGGCGCATCGGTCTCGTGCACGAGGTCGTCCCGCTCGCCGATCTCGCAGCGCGCGGCGAGGCGATCGTCGCATCCCTCCTGGAGAATGCGCCGGGTGCGCTTGCCAAGACCAAGCAACACATTCTGGAGCACGCCTGGGGCGGCGTCGACGCGTACACGCTCGATGCGCTTATCGAAAGCCATTCCGACCAGCGCCAGACAAACGAAGCCGCCGAAGGCCTCGCGTCCTTCGCCGAGAAGCGGCGGGCGGCCTGGGCGCCCAAGTAGGAGCCTGCGCGCCGGCGGCAAGCTTGTCCGTACAAGTGGGCTATTCATTGCGCATTCACGCCGGTGCCCATAGTGTTTGCGAATGAGGATCATCGGCCTGCGATCTACCACGGTGCTGGGCGCGTTCGTTCTTGCCGCCGTGCTGGCGTTGTCCCCGGCGCCGGCGGCAGTCGGCCAGTCCGTGCAATGCTTCGACGACTGGTCGGATGCGGCGCCTATTGTCCTGAGCCAGAAGCTCGTGCCGGTCCGGGATATTCAGGCCTGGGCCCGCAAGCGTCTGAAGGGCATCGTGATCCGCGTGACCCTCTGCCAGGAGGGGGAGCGCTACATTTACCGAATTCTGGTCCGCGAGCCCAAGGGGCGCATCCGGAACCGGACGGTCGAGGCGCGAGGGCCGCTCGAGCAGGGTGATCCTCCCAAAGCCGCCAAACCGCCAAAAAGGCGGTGAATTCCTGAAGCCCGGGTTTCATTCCCGAGGCGACGGATTAGATCCGTCCTGCGCGTTTCTGCACACACGACTGGAATGGTATTCGGCGCCCCGGCCGGCTAGACTGCTGCCCGTCCGATCAAATCGGTAACGCGGGTGAGCGGCCATGCACGGGGCATCTCAGGCGAGGGGACGAGACGCCATGCGCGTGCTGGTGGTCGAGGACGATCCGGATCTCAATCGGCAGCTTGCCTCGGCGCTGGTCGATGCGGGCTATGCGGTCGACAGTGCCCATGATGGCGAGGAGGGCTACTTCCTCGGCGAGACCGAGCCCTACGACATCGTGATCCTCGATATCGGCCTGCCGAAGAAGGACGGCATCAGCGTCCTTGAGCAGTGGCGGCGCGCCGAGCGCAATATGCCCGTCATCCTGCTGACCGCGCGCGACCGCTGGAGCGACAAGGTCCAGGGCATGGATGCCGGCGCCGACGACTACCTCGCCAAGCCCTTTCACATGGAAGAGCTGCTCGCCCGTATCCGCGCGCAAGTTCGCCGCCTCTCCGGCCACGCGCGCAGCGAGATCGAGGTCGGCCCGCTGCGCCTGGACACGAAGACCGCGCGTGTGTCCATGTCCGGCCAGCCTGTGAAGCTCACCTCGCACGAGTATCGCCTGCTCGCCTATCTCATGCATCACAACGAGCGCGTCGTCTCGCGCACGGAGCTCGTCGAGCATCTGTACGACCAGGACTTCGACCGCGACTCGAACACCATCGAGGTGTTCATCGGGCGCCTCAGGCGCAAGATCCCGTCGGAGATGATCAAGACGGTGCGCGGTCTCGGCTATCGCCTGACGCGTGAGGGCGATGAAAGTTAACTCGCTTGCGTTTCGGCTCATGGCGACAGCGGCCGTGTGGACGCTGCTCGTCCTGCCCATCGCGGGTCTCGCCATCGACTATGTGCGCCAGCGCGAGCTTGCCTCCGCGCACGACACGCGGCTCAGCCAGCTTCTCACACTCGTCATTGCCTTCAGCACCGATCACGGCGGTTCCGAGCCGCGCTTTCCGCGCAATGTGGGCGAGCCGCTGTTCGAGGTCACGCATTCCGGCTGGTACTGGCAGATCACGCCGCTCGGCAACAGTCCGGGCCGCCGCATGGTCTCGGCATCGCTCGCGAGCGAGATCATTGCCATGCCGTCGGCGGGGACGAGCCTCCCAGATGCAAACAACATCCGCTGGGCGGATGCCGTCGGGCCGATGGGCGAGCCGCTGCGCATCGCGGAGACCGTTTTCAATCTGGGCGATGACGAGGTGCCGAGTAACTATTCCTACGTCGTCGCCGGCAACCAGGACTTCATCGAAGGACGCCTCGACGAGTTCCGCCTGCCGCTCGTGATCGCGCTCGCGCTCGCCGGCCTCGGCCTCGTTGGCGCGACGGTCGTGCAGGTGCGCTACAGCCTCAGGCCACTGCGCGCCATCGAGCAGGGCCTCGCCGACATCCGCTCCGGCCGCGCACGCCACCTCGAAGGCGACCTCCCGGCGGAGATCGAGCCGCTCCGCTCCGAGCTCAATGCGCTCATCGAGGCGAACCAGCATACGATCGAGCGCGCGCGTACACAGGTGGGCAATCTCGCGCACGCGCTGAAGACGCCCCTCGCCGTGATGATCAACGAGGCGCGCGAGGAGCGCTCGCCCTTCGGCGACAAGATCGTCGAGCAGGGCGATATCATGCGCGACCAGATCAACCATTATCTCGACCGGGCCCGCGTCGCCGCCCAGCTCGGCGTGATCGGCACCGTGACCGACGTCGAGAGCGTGCTGCGCGGGCTCATCCGTGCGGTCGCGCGCATCTACCGCGACCGCCACATCGACATCGCCGTCGATTGCCCTTCCGGTGCCCGGTTCCGCGGCGAGCGCCAGGACCTCGAGGAAATGCTCGGCAATCTCCTCGACAATGCCTGCAAGTGGGCCGGCAGCCAGGTCAACATTCATGTCGCCCTTCGTGATGCCGGGGGTGAGCGGCCGCGACGCGAGGTCGAGATCACCGTCGCCGACGATGGCCCCGGCCTCGATGCCGCGCAGCGCGCTCAGGCCGTCAAGCGCGGCCGCCGCCTCGACGAGAGCAAGCCTGGCTCCGGCCTCGGCCTGTCGATCGTCGCCGATCTCGTGCAGAGCTATGTTGGCAGCTTCCAGCTCGAGGCGTCGCCAGCGGGCGGGCTCCGCGCCCGTCTCGTGCTCCCGGCGGCGTGATGCCGCAGGCGTGCCTTTGCCGCACGATTGATGGAGGCCGATGACGCACTGCAGCGTACGATGCGGTCCGGCGCCTTGAATGGGTCACCTGACGCCCCTATTGACTGAGGTCGAGACGTTCTCCGATCGGGGGATTGGGAGGATTGAAAGGCAAGGAATGCTGCTTTGGTTGGGGTTTGCGGTACTGACGGCGGCGGTCGTGGCGGCATTGCTGCGGCCGCTTTTCGCGCAGTCCGCGCCGGAAGTGCCGGTGTCGGGTGCGAGTGCTGCCGTCTATCGTGACCAGCTCGCTGAGATCGCATCGGAGGAGGCGCGCGGCCTGATCGCTCCCGCCGAGGCGGAGGCTGCGCGCGTCGAGATCGCGCGCCGGCTGCTCGCGACGGCCGACAAGGCAGGCGACCAGGAGCCTGCGTCCTCATCGCGCGAGGTGCGCACGATCGCCACCGTGCTCGCCGCGGCCCTTCCCGTGCTCGCCGTCGCCGCTTATCTCGTGGTCGGCACGCCTGGCCTGCCGGGCCAACCCTTTGCCGCGCGCTCGCCGGGCGGACAGAGCGTCGAACAACTGGTCGCGAAGGTCGAGGCGCGACTGCGCGCGCAGCCCGAGGACGGCCGCGGCTGGGATGTCATCGCACCCGTCTATCTCCGCATGGGGCGCTATCACGAAGCGGCAGCAGCCTTTCAGCACGCGCTCCGCCTTGTGGGTGAAAGTGCCGAACGGCTCGCCGGTCTCGCGGAAGCGCATGTGCTGGCGAATGACGGCCACGTCTCGGACGCGGCGCGCAAAGCCTATGAGCGTCTGCGCGTGCTCACGCCCGAGCGCGTCGAGCCGCGCTTCTGGCTCGCGGTTGCGGCTGAGCAGGGCGGGCAGCTCGACGAGGCCGCCAAGGCTTATGCGCAGTTGCTGACCGAGGGCAGCGCCGCCGCGCCTTGGCGGGCAAGCGTCGTCGAGCGCTGGAAAGCCGTGCGCACGAAGCTCGGACTTGCGACCGATCCGGTGCCCGATGGCTCTGCCGAAGCGAAGCCGACGGGTCTCGCCCCTTCGCTTGCGCGCGAGGACGTCCGCGCCATCCAGCAGCTTCCCGATGACGAACGCCGCCGCATGATCGAGGGCATGGTTGCCGGCCTCGACAAGCGCCTTGCGGAGAACGGCCGCGACCTCGAAGGCTGGCAGCGGCTCATTCGTGCCTATGCCGTGCTCGGCCGTCGTGAGGATGCGCTGGGCGCGCTGGAGCGGGCACGCTCGGCCTTCGCGGAAGAGACGCAGGCGCTCGATGCGCTGAGCACGCTCGCGCGCACGCTGGGGCTTACGTCATGAACCGCCGTCGCCGCAGGGGCATCATGATCGCGGGCGCGCTCGGCGTGCTGGCCATTGCGGTCGGCCTGGTGCTCATGGCCTTGCGCGATTCGATCGTCTTCTTCCACACGCCGAGCGATCTCAGCGCGAAGGCTATTCCCGAAGGCCAGCGCATTCGTCTCGGCGGTCTCGTCGCCACGGGCAGCGTCAAGCGCGGCCAGGGCACGGACGTCGAGTTCGCGATCACCGATACGGCCGAGCAGGTCACCGTGCGCTATCGCGGCGTCCTTCCCGATCTCTTCCGCGAGGGCCAGGGTGTGGTGACCGAGGGCGCGCTCGAAGCTGGCCGCATTTTCCGCGCCGACACCGTGCTCGCCAAGCACGACGAGAACTACATGCCGCCCGAGGTCGCCAAAGCGCTCAAGGAGAAGGGACTGTGGCAGCACAACGGTCCGCCGCCCGCCGCCACCGCGCCGCAGCCCGTGAGCGAGAAGAAGTGATGCGGAGGATCGCCCGCCCATGATCGTCGAGCTTGGTCACTTCGCGCTGGTGCTCGCATTTCTCGTCACGCTGGCGCAGACGATCCTGCCCGCCTGGGGCGCGCGCGTCGGCGAGGTCCGCCTGATGCGCGTCGGCGAGACCGCTGCACTCCTGCAGTTCCTGCTGCTCATCATCGCCTTTGCGGCGCTCACGCACGCCTATGTCGTGAGCGACTTCTCCGTCGCCAACGTCTATGCCAACTCGCATTCGACCAAGCCGCTCATCTACCGCATCTCGGGCGTGTGGGGGAACCACGAGGGCTCCATGCTCCTCTGGGTGCTCATCCTCGCGCTGTTCGGCGCGGCCGTCGCGGCCTTCGGCTCCAACCTTCCGGAGAGACTGCGCGCGAACGTGCTGAGCGTGCAGGCCTCGATCGCACTCGCCTTCCTGCTCTTCATCCTGCTGACGTCGAACCCCTTCGAGCGGCTCGACCCGATGCCGGACGATGGCCGCGGCCTCAATCCGATCCTGCAGGACCCCGCCCTCGCCTTCCACCCGCCCTTCCTCTACGCGGGCTATGTCGGCTTCTCCATGGCCTACTCGTTCGCCCTCGCCGGCCTCATCGAAGGGCGCACCGACGCCGCCTGGGCGCGCTGGGTCCGGCCATGGACGCTCGCGGCATGGATGCTGCTGACGGTCGGCATCGCCATGGGTTCGTGGTGGGCCTACTACGAGCTCGGCTGGGGCGGCTGGTGGTTCTGGGATCCGGTCGAGAACGCCTCCTTCATGCCGTGGCTCGCCGGCACGGCGCTGCTGCACTCCGCCGTCGTCATGGAGAAGCGCGAGGCGCTCAAGGTCTGGACCATCCTGCTCGCGATCCTCACGTTCTCGCTGTCGCTCATGGGCGCCTTCCTCGTGCGCTCGGGCGTGCTGACCTCCGTGCACGCCTTCGCCGTCGACCCGAAGCGCGGCGTGTTCATCCTCGCCATCATGATGTTCTTCATCGGCGGCGGGCTCATGCTCTATGCATGGCGCGCGCCGAGCCTGCGCCAGGGCGGCATCTTCGCGCCGATCAGCCGCGAGGGTGGGCTCGTCCTCAACAACGTTCTGCTCACGACCGCAACCGGCACCGTCCTCGTCGGCACGCTCTACCCGCTCGCGCTCGAGTCGATCACGGGCGACAAGATCTCCGTCGGCGCGCCGTACTTCAACGCGACGTTCGTGCCGCTCATGGTGCCGCTGCTGCTGGCGCTCCCCTTCGGGCCGCTCCTCGCCTGGAAGAGGGGCGACATGTACGCGGCCCGCCAGCGGCTCATGATCGCGGGCCTTCTGTCCATCGCCGCCATCGTCGTCGTGTTCGCCTTCATGTGGCGCGGACCATGGCTCGCGCCCTTTGCGGTCGCGCTCGGCGTGTGGGTGATCGGCGGTGCCGTGACCGAGCTCTTCTTCCGCGCGCGGGCGGGCACGGCGGGTCCGATGGAAGTACTGCGCCGCTTGCGCAATCTGCCGCGCTCCGTCTATGGCACGGCCATCGCGCATGCGGGCGTCGGCGTCATGGTCATCGGAATTGCCGCAACGAGCGCGTGGCGCAGCGAGACGATCCTCGTCATGCGGCCCGGCCAGACGGCCGAGATCGCCGGCTACGAGCTTACGCTCCTGAATGTGACGTCAGGCCAGGGTCCGAACTACCGCGAGGTCGTCGGCATCATGGATGTCGGCCGCGGCGGGCAGCGCATTACCGAGCTCACGCCCTCCAAGCGCCAGTACAACGCGCCGCCGCAGGCGACCAGCGAGGCCGGCATCCACGTCGCGCTGCTCGGCGACCTCTATGCCGTGCTCGGCGACGAGGCAGGGGACGGCGCATGGACCGTGCGGCTCTATTTCAATCCGCTCGTGCGCCTCATCTGGATCGGTGCGATCATCATGTTCATCGGCGGCGGTTTCTCGCTGAGCGACCGGCGGCTCCGGGTCGGTGCACCGCGCCGCTCGCGTCGCGTGCCGGCGCCGGTTCCGGCGGAGTAGCGGCCATGCGGATTGGGTTGCGCGCTCTCCTGTTGCTGTTCGTGCTGGCCCCGCTCGTGCCGATGGCCGCACACGCCGTGCAGCCGGGTGAGGTGCTGGAGGATCCCGCGCTCGAGGCGCGCGCCCGGGCACTCTCGGCGCACCTGCGTTGCCTCGTCTGCCAGAACCAGTCGATCGACGATTCCGATGCGCCCCTCGCCAAGGACCTGCGCCTCCTCGTGCGCGAGCGTCTCACGGCCGGCGACAGCGATACCGAGGTCACGAATTTCCTCGTCGCGCGCTATGGCGAGTTCGTGCTGCTCAAGCCGCCCTTCGGCACGCATACCTTGCTGCTGTGGCTGACGCCCTTGCTGCTGCTGGCGGCGGCCGCGGCGGGCATCGGCTGGCGCCTCCTCTCGGCGCGCCACGCTCTGGCGGTCGCGGCGCCTTTGACGGCCGACGAGCAGCGCCGCCTCGACGGCCTGCTGAGCTCTCAAGCCCCAGATGAGAAACGTTAAATCATATCAGGCCGGGAGCGCACCCCGGATTGCAAATATTGCTACTTTTGAATATTAATTGGGCGGGCCGGGGCGACCCGGCGGCTGCCAAAGGGCATCAGAAATATGTCCACAGATGCGCTCGCTAAGGAAGCCGACGAGGGCGACGAACTGCCGGCGGGCGAAGTGCTGAACTCCATGCGCTGGGCTGCCGAGGAGGCGGCCGGTGTGCTGCGTTCGATCGGCAGTCCCTATCGCCTCATGATCCTCTGCCTGCTCGTCGAGCGCGAGAAGACGGTCACCGAGATCTGCGACGCCATCGGCGCTCGCCAGAGCCTCACCTCGCAGCACCTGACGCGCTTACGCCTCGACGGGCTCGTCAAGGCCGAGCGCCGCGGCCACTTCGCCTACTACTCGCTGACCGACACCGTGGCGAAGGAGATCGTCGCCACGCTGTACCGCCACTATTGCGCGAAGGGCATGCTGCCGGAGAAGGCCCCGGGGACGGAATGAGGCGCGCGCTATCGAGAGCCGGAGGCTTCCGCGTCGCGGCCGGTGCGCTCGGGTTGATGCTTGCGGGGCCTGCGTCGGCGAGCGACGCCAAGAAGCTCGCCTATGGTCGTCATCTCTCCGGCGAGTGCAGCGCTTGCCATCGCATAGACGGCACTGACAACGGCATTCCTTCGATCACCGGCTGGGATCCCGAGGAATTCGTTGCGACGATGATCTTCTATCGCAACGGCGAGCGGAACAATCCGGCCATGGTCTCCGTGGCGCAGTCGCTCGAAGACGACCAGATGGCGGCGCTCGCCGCCTACTACGGTTCGCTGCCGAAGCCCACCCGCGCAAAGAAGTGAGCGGCAGCGCCGCTCAGCCCTTCACGCCCGCATCCGCAAGCTTGCCGCCCGAGGCCGCGAGCTTTTCGATGAGCGGCGCGATGGCCCAGCGTTTGCCGTGGCGCGCCTCGTAGGCCTTGATCTTCTCGGCGGCCTTCGCGAGACCCATCTCCTCGATCTGCCACATGGGACCGCCCCGCCAGCCGGGAAAGCCATAGCCATTGAGGTAGATCGTATCGATATCGGAGGCGCGGAGCGCGATGCCCTCTTCGAGGATCTTTGCGCCCTCGTTCGCGAGCCTGAGCAGGCACCGCTCGACGATCTCGTCGGCGCCCGGCTTGCGATTGGCGAGCCCCTGCGCCGCTGCCTCCTTCGCGAACATCTCCTCGATCTTGGGATCGCTCTGCCGCTTGCGGTCGGCGCCGTAGGTGTAATAGCCCGCGCCCGTTTTCTGCCCGTGCCGGCCCATTTCGACGATCGCATCCGTCACGCGATAGAGCTTCGCGCGCTCCGGCGACAGCTTGTGCTCCTGGCGAATGCGATAGCCGACGTCGAGGCCCGCCATGTCCATCATTGCAAGCGGCCCCATGGCGAGACCCCAGGCTTCGAGCGCGCCGTCGATGTCGGCTGGCGTCGCGCCTTCGAGCAGCATGGCCTGCGCTTCTTCGAGATAAGCCTCGACCATGCGATTGCCGATGAAGCCGAAGCATACGCCCGAGACGACGCCGACCTTGCCGATGCGCCGCGCGACCGCCATCGCCGTTGCGAGCGTGTCCTTCGCCGTTGCCTTGCCGCGCACGATCTCCAGAAGTCGCATGATGTTCGCCGGCGAGAAGAAGTGCATCCCGACCACGTCCTGCGGCCGCTTGGTCGCCGAGGCGATCTCGTCCACGTCCAGCGTCGATGTGTTGCTCGCGAGAACGGCGCCGGGCTTGGCGACGCCGTCGAGCTTCGCGAATATTTCCTTCTTGAGCGCCATGTTCTCGAACACCGCCTCGATGATGAGGTCGGCATTCACCAGCGCCTTCATGTCGAGCGAGGTGGTCAGATTGGCGATCCGCTTTTGACCTTCGTCTGCTGAGACGCGCCCACGCTGCACATTGCTCTCGACGGTGTCGCGGACGCGCTTCGCGCCCTGGTCGAGCGCCTGCTGGTTGGCTTCGACGATCGTCACCGGAAAGCCCGCATTGAGGAACGCGAGGCCGATGCCCGTACCCATGGTACCGGCGCCGAGAATGCCGACCGTCTTGATCTCGCGCGGCGTCACGTCCTTGCCGATGTCGGGAATATTCGCGGCCTGACGCTCGGCGAAGAACGCGTACTGCAGCGCCCGCGCATAGGGTTTGCCGGCGAGCTCGAGGAAGAGTTCACGTTCGCGTGCGACGCCCGCCTTGTAGTCCGAGCCGACAGCCGCTTCGACGGCGGCAATGCAGTTCTTCGCCGCCATGGGACCCGATGGATGACGCGCGATCGATGCGCGCTTCTTGGCGAAAAGGTCGGCCGGCACGCTCGCCGGATCGATCTGCTCTGCGCTTCCCGGACGCGGCCCCTTGCCGGCCGCAACAAGCTCACGCGCGAAGGCGATCGCGCCCTCGACCACGTCGCCCTCGACGAGACGATCGACGAGGCCGCTCTTCGCCGCCTTCTCCGCATTCACGGGATTGCCCGAGACGATCATGTCGAGCGCTGCCTCGACGCCGATGAGGCGCGGCAAGCGCTGCGTGCCGCCAGCGCCGGGCAGGATGCCGATCTTGACCTCGGGCAGCCCGAGCTGGCTCGCCGCCTTGTTCGCGACGCGATAATGACAGCCGAGCGCGACCTCCAGACCACCACCGAGCGCGAGGCCGTTGAGTGCCGCGACGACCGGCTTCGGCGAGGCTTCCATCGTATCGATCACCTCGCCGAGGCCCGGCGGCTTTGGCCCCGAGCGAAACTCGGTGATGTCGGCGCCCGCCGAGAACGCGCGGCCGTCACCGGTAACCACGATGGCCTTGATGGCCGGATCGGCATTGGCGGCGGCAACACCGTCCTGGATGCCTTGCCGTACGCCCTGGGCGAGCGCATTGACCGGCGGATGCATGAGGCGAATGACGGCGATGTCGCCCAACTTGGTCAGGCTTGCGGTGGCCATGGGGGTTCCTCCTGCTGGATGCCGGCTGCGGCCGGGCGCGCGCTCATGCGGACGCTTGGATTTGCGCGCGTCGCCGTCTAACGTTGGCGGAATATCAAATCCGGGAGAGGCGCGCTATGCTCAAGGGGCAGATGATGGACCAGCCGCTGCTGGTCTCGAGGCTGATCGACTTCGCGGCCGAGGTGCATGGGCCGGGAACGATCGTCACGTCGACGGTCGAAGGCGGCCTCCATCGCTACACCTACGCCCAGGCGCGGCCACGCATTGCCAAGCTGGCCAACGCCCTCCTCGCGCTCGGCGTGAAGCCGGGGGACCGGGTCGCGACGCTCGCATGGAACACGTACCGCCATTTCGAGCTCTACTACGCGATCTCGGGCATTGGCGCGGTCTGCCATACGATCAATCCGCGGCTCTCGCCCGACCAGATGAGCTACATCGTCAATCACGCGCAGGACAAGGTCCTTTTCTTCGACCTGACCTTCGCGCCGCTGATCGCCAAGCTCGCGCCGGCCTTCCGCCCGATCGGCACCTATGTCGCCATGACTGACCGTGCGCATATGCCGGCCGAGCCGCCGGTCGCGAACCTGCAGTGCTATGAGGAATTCCTGGACGCGGGCGCCCCCGAAATCGAATGGCCGGAAATGGACGAGCATGCGGCCTGCGCGCTCTGCTACACGTCCGGCACGACCGGCGATCCCAAGGGCTCGCTCTACTCGAACCGCTCGACCGTCCTGCATACACTCTTCTCGCTCGCCTGCGTGAGCTCTCCCTTCGGTGTTGGCAAGCCCGTGCTGCCGGTCGTGCCGCTCTTTCATGCCAATGCCTGGGGACTTCCCTACGCCGCCGCCATTTCCGGTACGCCGGTCGTGTTTCCCGGTCCGAAGCTCGATGGCGCGAGCCTCTTCGATCTCATGGAGAGCGAGAGCGTCTATTCGTCGTGGGGCGTGCCGACTGTCTGGCTCGGCCTCATCTCCGAGATGAAGCAGCGCGGAAGAAAGCCGCGCAATCTCGCCGAGGTCATCGTCGGCGGATCGGCGCCGCCGCCCGCCATGATCGAGACTTTCGAGCGCGATTTCGACATCCGCGTGCTGCACGGCTGGGGCATGACGGAGATGAGCCCGATCGGCACGTTCACGCCGCAGCGCGCGAACGATCCCTCGCTTTCGATCGACGAACGCGTGCGCGTGAAGTCCGTGCAGGGCCAGCGCATGTTCGGCGTCGACCTCAAGATCGTCGATGAGGACGGCAAGCGCCTGCCGCACGACGGCAAGGCGAGCGGCGAGCTGTTCGTGCGCGGCAATGCGATCGTCAACGGCTACTTCAACAACGAAGCCGCGACGGCGGCAGCCCTCGACAAGGACGGCTGGTTCGGCACTGGCGATGTCGCGCGCATCAGCCCGAATGGCTTCCTGTCCGTCGTCGATCGCACGAAGGACATGGTCAAGTCCGGCGGCGAGTGGATCAGCTCGATCGACGTCGAGAATACGGTCATGAGCTGCCCGGGTGTCGCCAACGCGGCAGTGATCGGCGTGCCGCATCCAAAGTGGACGGAGCGGCCGGTCCTGATCGTCGTCAAGGCACCGGGCGCCGACGTGACGAAGGAGGCGATCCTGGCCCATGTCGCCCAAAAGCTCGCGACGTGGCAGGTGCCGGATGACGTGATCTTTGCGGACGCGCTCCCCATGACGGCCACGGGGAAGGTCTCGAAGCGCGAGCTGCGCGCGACCTATGGCGCGCACGTGCTGCCGGGCTGATCGCAGGGGTCAGCCGCGCGGATAGCCGCGCACGCGAGCCAGAAGATCGCGCAGTGGATTGTCGGTCCATGCGCGCAGCAGGAAGTCGTGGTGCGTGGCGTCGCTCGCCGCCGGCACGATGGCAACGTGGCCCGGCTCGATGCGCGGCGGGATGGCATCGAGCGCCTTCACGCCGCGCGCCTCGATGAGCGCCTTGAGCTCGCGATTGCGCCCCTCGGTCGAGCCCGTGTAGGTGCTGAGCAGGAAGGCATTGGGCGTGCGCGCGATCCAGTCGGCGAAGACGTCCATCTCGCCATAGGCGGCATCGAGCAGCACGATGCCGCGCAGGCGCGATCCGAGATCGCCATTGCGGATCGCCCACGCGGCCGGTCCGACACCGCCGCTGTAGGCGACGATCACGATCGGCAGGTTGGCGAAGCTCGACTCCGATCGCGGGTCGCCGTGCATGACGGCGAGGCGGCCTGCAGTCTCGTTCACGAGGTCGCGGAGCGCGCCGCGCTGCCAGAGCTTGCCCGCACTCGAATCCGAGGCGTTCACGGCGAACTGCGGCGCCGCGAGCACCGCATTGGTGCGTGACGTGGATACCTGCCACGGCACACGCTGGCGCATGAACACGTCCCGGCGCAGATTGGCGCGATGGCCATGGAAGTACAGCACGAGCAGGCCCGGACGACGGATATCGAAGCCGCGCGGGATGTGCAGAAGAACGCGCGGATCGCTGTAGCGCTCGTCTTCCCAGTACACGCGGCCGCCCGGCGTGCGGTGAAAGCGGCGCCCCGTCGCCTGATCGGTCTCGATGAAGGGCTGATTGGCGCCCGGCATCATGCCTTCGTAGGGGAAGGGTGCGCTGTTGAGCGCCGCGAGACGCGTGACGGACTTCGGCAGCGGCCCCTGCCGCGAGATGACGGCGTGCGGGGTTGGCACGGCCGACATGACCCACCCGCTGGTGGCGATCCGACGTGCGTGCTGCTGGGCATCCGCGTTTTGGGGGAGACCTGTGAGCAGGCCCGCGAGCAGCACGAGGCACACCGCGAGCGCGCCCGCGCGCCCATGCGGCGGGGACGAGTTCGCCTGCGCTGAGTTCAGTGCCATGCCCATGCGGCCGGTCGAAGTCCTCCCGCCCCGCGCCCCATGCGCGGTGCCGATCATTACGCCGATACAACGTCCGAATCTGAATAGAGGCTCATATTCTGGCCAGATCGTGGTTAGGGAGGCGTCAACATGACGCCCGGTGTTGCCCGTGCGCAGCGATTGCCGGCCGCTTGCGGGCGCGGGACGCTCCGAAAGCCCGCTGCTCATTGTGAGCGTTCACACCCTCGGTTAGAGTGCGCGCCTTCCGACAGCCGCAACGCGAGAGACGATGGCCCCGCCTGAAAGTCCGAAACCGGCGCCCCCTAAGGGCGAGACCGGACCTGCCACCGTAACGCTCGCCACCGCGACCGCGCTCGCCGTCGCCGACATGATCGGGATCGGTGTCTTTACGAGCCTCGGCTTCCAGGTCCGCGACCTGCCGACCGGCTTTTCGGTGATCACGCTCTGGACCTTGGGCGGCATCGTGGCGCTGTGCGGCGCGCTCTCCTATGCCGAGCTCGCGACGGCGCTGCCTCGCTCCGGCGGCGAATACAACTTTCTCTCGCGCATCTATCATCCCGCGCTCGGCTTCCTCGCCGGCTGGATATCGGCGACGGTCGGGTTCGCGGCTCCGGTCGCGCTCGCCGCCATGGCGTTCGGCGACTACTTTGCCGGCGTCTTTCCTGGTGCGCCGAAGCTCTGGCTCGCGCTGGCCGCAGTTTGGGGCGTCACCCTCGTCCTGCTGAGCGGCGGCAAGCCCGGTGCGCTCTTCACGAACGTCGCGACCTTCCTCAAAGTCGCCCTCATCGTGGTGCTCATCGTTTGTGGACTGACGCTCGGGACGCCGCAGCCGATCTCGTTCATGCCGACGTCGAGCGATCTCAGCTACATCGTCAGCGCACCGTTCGCGATCGGCCTCATGTACGTGATGTACTCCTACTCGGGATGGAACGCGGCGACCTACATCGCCGACGAGATCAAGGATCCCGAGCGCACGCTGCCGCCGGCGCTGGTCGCAGGCGTCGTCATCGTAATGCTGCTGTACGTGGCGCTCAATGCCGTCTTTCTCTACACGACGCCTATGGAGCGCCTCGCCGGCCAGATCAACGTCGGTTTGATCGCGGGCGAGCATATCTTCGGTCCCGGCGGCGGGCGGATCGTCGGTGGCCTCATCTGCTTCGGCCTGATCTCGGCCATCACCGCCATGATGTGGATCGGCCCGCGCGTGACCATGGTCATGGGCGAGGACCTGTCGGCGCTTTCCTTCTTCGCCAGGAAATCTGCGGCAGGCATCCCGGCGCGCGCGCTCGTGCTTCAACTTGGTGTCGCAACCTTCCTCCTGCTGACGCAGAGCTTCGAGCGGGTGCTCGAATTCGTGCAGTTCAGCCTGCTCTCCTGCTCGCTGCTCGCGGTGATCGGCGTGATCGTGTTGCGCATGACACAACCGGATCTGCCGCGTCCTTTCCGGGTTTGGGCCTATCCGTTAACCCCGTTGGTATTCGGTGCGGTGACGCTCTTCATCCTGGTCTATCTGGTGCGCGAAAAGCCGGTACAATCACTGGCCGGCCTGGCACTGATGGCAACGGGGCTCGTGGTCTATGCCCTGTCACAGAAGCGCTCGGCGCAAACTCGCTGAACGGAGCACTGGTTACATGAGTACGAAGTTGGCCGGACTTGTCCGGTGGACGGCGTTGATGGCTGCCGTGTTGTTTCTCGCCGGCGGCATCGCGCATACGACGCCGGCCCGTGCTGCCTCGCCGAATGATGTCGCCCGCTTCCTCGCCGGCCTGCCGCCGGTCGAGGGCTCAGCTCTTGCCGAGGTCTCCGGTACGCGCGTCTGGCAGCGGCACGCCGCCGCGATGGATGCCGCCTGGGAAAAAATCGAGACGCGGCAGCTCGCCCGCATCCGCACGTGGTCGGCCAGCGAACTCACCGCGCCGAGCCGCACGCTCTACTACTTCTTCAGCGGGCCCGATTTCCTCTACGCCGACGCGTTCTTCCCCTCAGCGACGACCTATGTGATGGCCGCGCTCGAGACGCCGGGACCGCTCCCGACTGTCGGCCGGCATCGCGGCGAGTCGCTCGGCTATGGCCTTTCCCAGCTCCGCTCCTCGCTCAATTCCGTGCTGAACTTCAGCTTCTTCCGCACGCGCGAGATGCGCTCGACGCTCAGTGCCAATTCCTTCAGCGGCACGCTGCCGATCCTCTACATCTTCCTCGCGCGCACGGGAAAGACGATCGACGAGGTAACTTTCCACGACATCAACGAGGACGGCAGGCTGGTCGCTGTAGGCGAAGGGCTGCCGCGCGGTGCGGCGAACGCCGTCAAGATCCTCTTCAAGGGCAGCGACGGCCAGCAGCGCACGCTCTACTACGTGCAGACGGATCTTTCGAACGGCGGCTGGCGCCGGAGCGGCTTCAAGGCCTTCACCGAGTCTATGGATCCGGGCGACGCCCTCATCAAGAGCGCCTCCTATCTGCTGCACATGACGGCCTTCGCGGATGTGCGCACGCATCTTCTCGAGCGTTCCAAGCGCCTGCTGCAGGACGACTCCGGCGTGCCCATCTCCGCCTTCAAGCGGGAGGAGTGGCAGCTTCGCCCGTACGGCCGCTATCTCGGGCCCATTGCCGTCTTCCCGGAGAACTACCAGAAGCAGCTTGCCGAGCTCTTCCGCTCAGCCAAGCCGCCCGCCATCGACTTCGGCGTCGGCTATCGCTTCCGCCTCAACGAGTCGAACATTCTGATCGCCGACAAGCTGACAGTGCGGGCTGCCGAGCGCTGAGAGGCCGGCCCGCGCTCGGGCCGGCGCTCGATTTCGCATCAGTGGTGGTGCTTGTGGCCGCCGGCCTTGCCGGCGGGCTGCGCGCCGAGCGGCATGACGCGGTACTCCACGGCAACCGTGCCCGCGCGCTCGAACACAAGCGTGCCCTTGATGGTCTCGTCCTGCTTGAGCGGCCGCTGCAGTCCCATGAGCATGATGTGATAGCTGCTCGGCTTCAGCTCGACGGTTTCTCCAGGCTTGATCTCGAGGCCCTTCTCGAGGCGGCGCATCTTCATCACGTCGCCGGACATGCTCATCTCGTGCACCTCGAAGGACTTCGCGACGTCCGCCGAGCCGCCGATCAGCCGATCCGTCTCCTTGCCGGTGTTCGTGATCTTCATGAAACCCGCGCCGACCGTCGATTTACCCGGCGTCGCCCGTGACCACGGCGCTTCGACCACGATGTCGCCGGCCTTGAAGGTGCGCGTCTCCGCGGACTGCGCGGCGTGCTGGCCATGTCCCTGCGCCTGTACGAGGCGGATGGCGGGCGCCGGCCGCTTCAAGTCGTGCGCCGTCTGCCCCGACGCGGGAACCTCGGTCCATGCCGAGTTGCCCTTCTCGCACTCCTGTATGGTCGGGAAGTAGACCGTGTCGCCGGCCTTCAGCGTTGCCGCGACGAAGCCCGCGAAGACGAACTCGTCGAAATGCTCGTCGGCGAGACGGCCACTCCACGAGATTTCCCGAACACCCTCGGTGAGCGTGGCGCCGTGATAGTACGGATAGGTTTTGGCATAGGCGCCGCGCGTCGTGTCGATCGTCCAGCCGGGTTTGGGCTGTGGTTTCACGCTGATGATGCCTTCCGGGATCTGCACGCGTACACGCGTCGTCGCCGCGCCGTCGCATCCGTGGGGAATGCGCATGACGGCCTTGTACGACGCGCCGACATTGGCTTCGCGGCGCTCGAGCGAGGGATGAGCGTGCGCAGTGCCCGCAAGAGGGGCGATCAGCAGTGCGGTGAGTGGCAGCGTGGCTATGATGTTCATTGTGGAGTCCTCCTCCTTGGGCATGAATTGGGTCGTGCGCCGCAGCGCATTGGTCGTCACCAGCGGTATTTCACGCCGGCATAGACGGCGCGGCCCGTGCCGGGCTCGAATAGCGCCGAATTGGGCGCTGCCAGATCGGTGATGCTGGCGCTCGCGATGTAGGCAACGTTCGAGAGGTTGCGGCCCTCGATGTAGGCGGAGAACGGGCCGCCGTTGTCGAAGCCGAGTTTCAGGCCCCAGATGGCATACGCCGCCGTCTTGAGCGTGTTCGCGCTGTCGACGTAGTACGCCTGCGGCACCCACTCGGCATTCGGACCGAAGAAGAGGCCGCCAGGATGCTTATAAAGCAGCTCCGCGCGCACGAAGTGACGCGGCGCACCCGGCAGAACGTTGTTGCCGAAACTCTCGTCATCGTCGAAGCGGAAGTCGTTGAGCGTGTAGGCGACATTGAGCCAGAGCCGGTCCGGCGCGGGGCCGGGCGCCAGAATGCCCTTCACGATTGCGAGGCCGAAGCCGATCTCGATGCCCTGGTGCACGGTCTGATCGGCATTGACGACCTGACAGGTGCCGAAGGCGCTGTAGAGGCACTGCAGCTCGTTGTCGATCTCCATGCGATAGACGGCAAGATCCCACGTGAAATCCGGCCGCCTCCCGCGCGTTCCGATCTCGTAGGTCGTCGCGCGCTGAGGCTTGATGTCGGTGAAGGGGATAGGCGGGCTCGCGGCCGACGCACTCTCGCCGAAGCTCGGCACTTCCGCGCTGCGCGAGACATTCACGAACGCTTGCCACGTGCGATCGATGTCCCAGAGCAGCCCAATCTTCGGGCTCCAGAGATTGAAGTCG
>JAEWIJ010000133.1 GCA_023387235.1 Pseudomonadota bacterium | reverse complement strand
GCTCGGGCCTGCGCGGCCGGGGCGTTGGCGACGCTGGTTCCCGGTGCCGGCGACTGTGCGCCCTCCCGCGAGGCGGTGGAGGACGTGCTGGACGCGTTGTGACGGGACTGCTCACGCCGCGGTCCGGGCTGCCTCACTCGCTGGGGATCGACCGCTCGATCTCGTCGAGCCACGTGCGGGCCGACATGTCCGACGGGGCGCGCCAGTCCCCGCGCGGCGACAGGGAACCCCCGGCCGACACCTTCGGCCCGTTGGGCAGTGCCGAGCGCTTGAACTGGCTGAACGAGTAGAAACGCTGCGCGAAGACCTGCAGCCAGTGCCGAATCTCCTTGAGAGAGTATGACGGTCGCTCGTCCTCGGGAATCCCGGTCGGCCAGTCGCCGTGTTCGGGGTCATGCCAGGCATGCCAGGCGAGGAACGCGACCTTCGACGGCCGGAACCCGTAGCGCAGCACCTGGAAGAGCGAGAAGTCCTGCAGCACATAGGGACCCACCTTGCTCTGGCTGCTCTGGATCTCCTCGTCCTCACCGGCCGGTACGAGCTCGGGGCTGATCTCGGTGTCGAGCACCGACTGCAGCACCTCGTTGACCACGTCGTCGAACTGATTCGACGAGATCACCCAGCGGATCAGGTGCTGTATCAACGTCTTCGGGACACCGCCGTTGACGTTGTAGTGCGACATCTGGTCGCCGACACCGTAGGTCGACCAGCCCAGCGCGAGCTCGGAGAGGTCACCGGTGCCCAGCACGATGCCGCCGCGGTGGTTGGCCAACCGGAACAGGTAGTCGGTCCGCAGACCCGCCTGCACGTTCTTGAAGGTGACGTCATAGACCTTCTCGCCCCGGGAGAACGGATGGCCCAGCTCCTTGAGCATCAGCTCGGCGGTCTCGGTGATGTCGATCGTCTCGAAGGTGACGCCGAGGGCCTCGGCGAGGCGCGTCGCGTTGTTCCTGGTGCGCTCACCGGTGGCGAACCCCGGCAGGGTGAACGCCAGGATGTCACTGCGGGGACGCTCTTCACGGTCCATCGCGCGGGCCGCGACGATCAGCGCGTGGGTGGAGTCCAGACCGCCGGACAGGCCGAGGACCACCTTCGGGTAATGCAGTGCGCGCAGCCGCTGTTCCAGGCCCGAGACCTGGATGTTGTAGGCCTCGTAGCAGTCCTGTTCGAGACGCGCCGGATCGGCAGGCACGAACGGGAAGCGTTCCACCTCGCGCATCAGCCCGGTGTCGCCGTCGGGTGGATCGAGCACGAACGAAATGTGCCGGTAGGAATCCTCGTCGATCAGATGATGACGGCGGTTGTCGTCGAAGGTGCCCATCCGCAGCCGCTCGTTGCGCAGCAACTCGACATCGACATCGGCGGTCGAGCGGCGCTCACCCTTCGGGAAGCGTTCGGACTGGGCCAGACACACGCCGTTCTCCCAGATCATCGTCTGGCCGTCCCACGCCAGATCCGTCGTCGACTCGCCTTCGCCGGCGGCGGCGTACACGTAGGCGGCCAGGCAGCGCGACGACGCCGAGCGCGCCAGCAGGCTGCGGTCCTCCGCGCGCCCGATGGTGATCGGGCTTCCCGACAGGTTCGCCAGCACCGTCGCGCCCGCCAGTGCCGCCACCGCCCTCGGCGGCACCGGGCCGAACATGTCCTCACAGATCTCCACGTGCAGCACGAACCCCGGCACGTCGGTGGCCTCGAACAGCAGGTCGGGACCGAACGGGACGTCGGCGTCGCCGAGGCGGATCTCGCCGCTCTCGTCGTCACCGGCGGGGATCTGGCGCTTCTCGTAGAACTCGCGGTAGGTGGGTAGGTAGGACTTCGGCACCACCCCCAGGATCCGGCCGCGGTGGATCACGACGGCGGTGTTGTACACCCGGTGCCGGAACCGCAGCGGGGCTCCGACGACCAGGACCGGCAGCAGATCGGCCGACCCGGCCGCGACCTCGAGAACCGCCTCGTGGACGGCCTCCAGCAGCGCGTCCTGCATCACGATGTCCTCGATCGAATACCCGGACAGCGTCAGCTCGGGGAACACCGCCAGCCCGACGTGGTCATCGTGACATTCGCGCGCCATCCGCAGCACGGATTCGGCGTTGGCCGCGGGATCGGCGATGGCCACGTGCTGCGTGCAGGCCGCGACCCGGACGAACCCGTGCCGGTAGACCGAATAGAAAACCATGCCTCATTGTTGCCCGCGACCGCTGCGGATATGCATCAGCCCCTGGCTGATCTGGCCGAACGCGGCACCCGCCGGCAATCGCCTACATTCGGTGAGGTGGAGGCACCCGAACTGGTGGCGTTGCTCGCGGGCAGACGCGTCGCGGTGCTGACCGGCGCGGGGATGTCCACCGACTCCGGGATCCCCGACTACCGCGGGCCGGATTCACCGCCGAGCAACCCGATGACGATCCGGCAGTTCACCTCCGACCCGGCGTTCCGCCGCCGGTACTGGGCGCGCAATCACCTCGGCTGGCGGCACATGGACGACACGCAGCCCAACGCCGGACACCGGGCGCTGGCCGCACTGGAGCGTGCCGGCGTCGTGACCGGGGTCATCACCCAGAACGTGGACCTGTTGCACACCAAGGCCGGCAGCGAGCGGGTCATCGATCTGCACGGCACCTATGCCCGGGTCATCTGC
>JAEWIJ010000014.1 GCA_023387235.1 Pseudomonadota bacterium | reverse complement strand
CTGCTGCGCGGCAGCATTTGGCGACTGCGCTGAGACGGCATCCAGTAATGTTGCAGTCACCAACACAGTCAACGCCGCGCATGGCAGCGCTCGAATAACCCGGCACATGCAGCCAACCCCCACGCCCGTCCCTCACCATTGAGGGCACATGCGGCGTCCAAATGCAAATCTGCCTTCGAGAGCTGACGCCTGGAGGAGAGCGCGCTTTGTGAATTACCAACAGCCGGTTGGCGCGCGGCGTTGAGATGAAATTGCATGACCGGATCGGGACGGGCATTGTCCTGCGATCGAAATTCCTCAAGGTTCAATTATTTCATGAAGACCAGTGCAGGCCCTCACGCGCCGTGGTGCCACCGCCTTTCATTGGGCACGACGGGGAGTGCATCCGGTGGATGACCTACTCTTCATCGGGGCCGGCATCGCGCTCGTAGGCGCGGCGATCGTTTTCCTGATCTGGGCGGTCGCGAGCTGGCTGCTGCGCGGGGACGACGACATCGACGGGTGGTGGAACTGAACGTCGTCGGGAGCCGAGGGAGGGACGAGGTTTCTACCCATGTCTCCGGGCTGGCCACGTAAACGGCTGGTAGCGGGGGGCGGACTTGAACCGCCGACCTAAGGATTATGAGACCTTCGCTCTAACCACCTGAGCTACCCCGCCGTAACCGGCCGCCCTCGTATAAGGAGGCCAGCTCCAAACTGTCAATAGAGGCGCGCCGCCATACCTCGTACACTTCGCGCCTCTGGCGCGAGCGAGGCCACAGCCTCGCGCTCCGTTCGGGGGACACCCCCGAACCCCCGTCTTTTATGAATTTGGACGATGCCCTACTCGGCGGCGATCTGCGCGATTTCGCGGGTCTTCTCGAAGCGCAGCATCGTGAAGAGGCCCCACGGACGCAGCGCACGCCGGCCGACGAGCCGGAGGTTGTCGCAGACCATGACGCGGTCGACGTCGAACACCGGGTGCCAGCCGAGCTTGTCGGCGAACGGCGCCATGCGGCGCTCGACCCAACCGCGCACACCCTCTTCCTGGCTGAAATGGTTGACCAGGATCACCTCGCCACCGACCTTGCACACACGCGCGAGCTCGCGCATGACCTTTTCGGGATCGGGGACGACGGTCATGACGTACATGGCGACGACAGTGTCGAACGCGCCCGTCGGAAAGGTGAGCTCGCTCGCGTCCATCTCGTGAAGGCCGGTGACGTTGACGAGGCCTTCCTCGGCGACCTTCTCGCGCGCCTTGTCGAGCATCTCCGGCGAGAGGTCGATGCCCTCGATCTCGAGATGGCGGCCGTAATCGGGAAGTGAGAGGCCCGTGCCCACGCCCACCTCGAGCACCTTGCCCTGGCGCTGATTGATGATCTCGACGGCGTGCCGGCGTCCCTCGGTCGTGAAGCGGCCGAACGTGTTGTCGTAGACGGGCGCCCAGCGCCGATAGGCACTCCGGATCGCGGCCTCGTCCATCTGCGTGGCTGCCGTCTGCCTCACCGAGCTATTCTGCATTCCCGACGTTCCCTGCCCATTTTCAGAACGCAACATCGACGTTCGTCCTCGTCAATGCACCCAATGCGGGCTCAACGCCCGCCGCACTCAGTCGGCCGGCCCAGCCGGGATCGGAGCCCGCGCCGCAGCACGAAACACTCCGGCCGGCGGTACGCCGTCCGAGACTGCTTCGTGAACGTCTGCCGAGGTCGCGGCGATCCATCCGCCACCGAGCACGCGCGCATTTGTTTCGAAAGAATAGAAGACGCATGCCTGACCCGGAGCCACCCCGAACTCTCCGTCGTCCAGAACAACCACGGCCGCGCGCCCCTCAAGCGAAAGATGCGCCGGCAGCGGATCCTGCGACGAGCGCACGCGCACATGAAGACGTTCACGCACGCTGTCCCCGCCGCTGGCCGGCTCATCGCCGATCCAGTTGACGTCTTTAAGCATAATCGTGCGCACACGCAAGCTGTCTCGCGGGCCGACCACAACCTCCGCACGGGCCGCGTCGAGCCGCACGACGTAGAGCGCCTCGCGGTCCGTGACGCCGAGCCCGCGCCGCTGGCCGACCGTGAATCCGATGATGCCGTCGTGACGGCCGAGCACGCGGCCGTCGACGTGAACGACGTTTCCCGGGGTGGCGGCCTCGGGCTTCAGGCGCTCGATGACGTCGCTGTAGCGGCCCTGGGGGACGAAGCAAATGTCCTGGCTGTCGGCCTTTTCGGCGACCGGAAGCGCAAGTGCGCCGGCAAGCTCGCGCACGGCGGCCTTGCGCAGCGCGCCGAGCGGAAAGCGCAGGAACGATAGCTCGTCGCGCGTCGTCGCAAACAGGAAGTAGCTCTGGTCGCGGCCGAGGTCGGCCGGCCGGAAGAGCGCGGGGCGCTCCTCGACGAGGCGCCAGTCCACATAATGCCCGGTGATCAGGGCCGCGGCGCCGATTTCACGTGCCGTCTCGAGCAGGCCCGAGAACTTGATGTTCTGGTTGCAGGATACGCAGGGAATGGGCGTCTCGCCCGCGAGATAGCTCTCGGCGAAGGGCGCGATGACCGCCTCGCGGAACTGGCGCTCGTAGTCGAGCACGTAGTGCGCAATGCCCAGATGCTCCGCGACGCGGCGGGCATCGTGGATGTCCTGGCCGGCGCAGCAGGCGCCCTTGCGGCCCGACGCGGCCCCGTGATCGTAAAGTTGCAGCGTGATGCCGACGACGTCGTAGCCGGCAGCCTTCACGAGGGCCGCTGCGACGGAGCTGTCCACGCCGCCCGACATGGCGACGACCACACGCGCGCCGTCGGCAACGCCCTGAAGGCGCCCGAGGCGGGCCGGTTCGAGACTGGCCGAACTGGGACTGGCCATCACCATGCTGTGGACCGTTCGGATGCCGCGTGAGAATCGGCGGCTAAGAGGCGGCGACACGCTCCAACAATGAGGCCGCACGCGGAAATCTGCTATCGCGGCGCAACATACGTGGTCTGTGCTCAAGGAGCAAGGTCGCGCGCCGATTGGCAAAAATGTGGCAAACAGCAGCGACTTACACGGCCCGGATCAGGTTTTCCCCGCCAGATGCCGGCCCGCAATATAGCCGAATGTGAGCGCCGGGCCGATGGTGATGCCGGCCCCGGGGTACGTGCCGCCCATGACGCTGGCCATGTCGTTGCCGGCGGCATAGAGGCCCGGAATGGGCTGGCCGTCCATGTCGAGCACCCGCGCCGAGGCATCGGTGCGAAGCCCCGCGAAGGTGCCGATGTCGCCGGGAACGAGGCGCACGGCGTAGTAGGGCGACTGGTCGAGCGGCGCCACACAGGGATTGGGGAGATGCCCTGGCGCGCCGTTGAAGCGCTGGTAGGCGTCGGTGCCGCGCGCGAACTCGGTATCGACGCCGCGACGCGCACCCTCGTTGAATGAGCGGATGGTCGCCGCGAGACCGGCCGGATCGATGCCGATGCGCCGCGCCAGTTCCTCCGGCGTCGCTCCGCTCACAATGTAGCCGGAGTCGAGATAGGGCTTGAGGCGCGCTGGTCGCGGCGGCGCTGCGCCGAGCCCCCAGCGCCGGATGGCGGCATGATCGCAGATATTCCAGCACTCGGCCTCGGCATCGCCGCGACAAGCCTCGATCATCGCCGGCACGAACACGTGATAGGACTTGGCCTCGTTGACGAAGCGACGCCCCCGCCGGTCGACCGCGATATAGCCGGGTTTCCCGCGATCGATGAAGTGCGGATAGGGGAGCTTCGTGCCATCGGGACGCGGCAGGAATGAAACCGGCGTCCACGCGGCGGCGAATTGCACGTCCTCGTTGAAGGCCGCGCCCGCACGCGTCGCGAGACGGATGCCGTCGCCGCTGTTGGTGGCCGGCGGCAGGGACTGATGCGTGCGCCCCGCAGCAACATGCGCGTAGAGCCTCGCCTTGAGTGCCGCGTCTCCGGCAAAGCCACCGCACGCGAGCACGACACCCCGCCGCGCACGCACCTCCACATCGCGACCCTCGCGATTGATCATCGCGCCGACGATGCGCCTGTTCTCCTCGATGAGAGACGCGAGCGGCGCCCGTAGCCAGAGGGGGATCACTTTCTTCTCGGCCGCTACCGCAAGCGCCGCAATGAGGCCATTGCCATTGGCCAATCGCGTGCCGCGCTTCCAGCGCACGCGATCGCGGCCATAGCGCGCGAACATGCGCACGGCGTGCCACGCCGACTTCGGCACGCGCAGCATATTGTAGAGATGTGGAAGATCCGTGCGGCCAACCATCATGCCGCCGAGCAGCATCATCGACGCGAGCGGCGGGCGGAGCGCATCGAAGCGATTGCCGAGCTTGCGTCCGTCATAGGGCTCGGGCGCCAGCGAGCGGCCGCCGTTGGAGCCGCCTGGCAGCTCGGGCTCATAGTCGGCCCAGGTCGGCACGAGCGTATAGCGCGCTTCCGTGTTGGCTTCGAGAAAGGCGAGCATCTCGGGGCCGGTCGCGAGAAAGGCTTCCGCCCGCGCGTGATCGAGACGATTGCCAGCGATGCTTTCCAGATATCGAAGCGCCTCGGCGGGGCTGTCCGCGATGCCGGCGGCCTTGGCCTGTGCGCTGCCCGGGATCCAGATGACGCCGGCCGAATAGCAGGTCGTGCCGCCGAAAAGCGCCTCTTTCTCGACCATGAGCACGTCGAGGCCGTGATGGCGCGCCGTGAGCGCCGCCGAGAAGCCGCCCGCGCCCGAGCCGACGACGAGGACATCGCACTCCGTCCGCTCGCTCACGTTTCCCCCAACTTGTTGTTTAAGACTTTGTTAACCGAAGCAGCTGAGCGCTCAATAGCACAAGTGACGGACCGGCTGGAGCGTGTGCCCTGTGCAGGAAGCCAACGAGCTGACGATGGCAGGCGACCTCGAGGCCGCGCTCACGCGCTGGCGCGAGCACTTGGCCGCCCATGCCGCCAGCGCCAATACCATCGAAGCCTACGCGCGCGACTGGCGCCAGCTCAGCGCGTGGCTCGCCCATCGCCTCGAACGGCCCCCTACGCTCTCCGACATCCGGGCTCTGAGCCCCGCAACATTCCGCGCCTTTCTCGCGCATCGCCGCCGCCTCGGCGTCGAGAACCGCTCGCTTGCGCGCACCATGTCCTCCTTCCGCCAGTTCTTCCGCTGGCTCGAAGCGAGCCAGGAGCTGAAGAACCACGCCATTCTGAAAGTCGCGACGCCGCGCGTTGCGCGCGGGCTGCCGCGGCCGTTGACCGTTGCCAAGGCTGCCGATCTCGTCGAGGCGGACATGGCGGCCGATCTCGACTGGATTCGCGCGCGCGATCTCGCCGTGCTGCTGCTGCTCTACGGCGCGGGCCTGCGCATTTCCGAAGCGCTCGGCCTGACTCCCGCCAATGCACCCACACCCGGCCGGGAAGCGCTCCGCATCACGGGCAAAGGCGGCAAGGAACGGCTGGTGCCGATCCTGCCGGCCATCCAGCAGACGGTCGCGCGCTACATCGAGCTCTGCCCCTTCCCGCTGGAGAATGACGAGCCCATGTTCCGCGGCGCCAAGGGCGGCCCGCTCTCGCCGCGAATCATCCAGTTGCTCATGGAGCGTCTGCGCGGCGCCCTCGGTCTTCCCGAGACGGCGACGCCGCACGCGCTGCGCCATTCCTTCGCGACGCACCTTCTGTCAGCCGGCGCCGACCTCCGGCAGATCCAGGAGCTGCTGGGCCATGCCTCGCTTTCGACGACCCAGGTCTACACCGAGGTCGACCGCGAGCGTCTGCTCAAGATCTACGACCTCGCGCATCCGCGCGCACGCTCGGCTTGAGTCTTCACTTCTTACGCGCGGAAGCGAGCTTTGCGATCTCAGCTTCGCCGAAACCGAACTCGGCGAGCACCTTCGCCGTATGCTCGCCCGTCAGGGGTGCACGCGTGCGCACGCCGCCCGGCGTCTCGGAGAGCTTCACGGCCGTACCCGCCACCTTGAACGTGCGGTCGCTCACGCCCGGCAGCTCGACCTCGGCGAGCATCCCGCGCGCCGCAATGTGCGGGTCGTCGAAGATCTCGTCGAAGCTGCGCACGGGACCGAACGGGATCTTGCCGCCGAGTACCTCCGTGATCTCGGCCTTCGTGCGCGCCGACGTCCAGTCCGTAACGAGCCCTTCGACTTCCGCGCGCCGGTCGAGACGATCACGCGTCAGGCGATAGCGCGGGTCATCCGCAAGCTCGGGCCGGCCGATCGTCTTCACGAGCAGGCGCCAGAACTCGTCGTGCGGGCAGCCGATCGCGACCCAGCCATCCTTCGCCGGGAACAAGCCATACGGGCAGAGCAGGGGATGGCTGTTACCTTCCGGGCCGGGCGGAACGCCGTCGTAGGAATACTGGAAGACCGGCCGCTCGCAGGCGGCGAGTACGCCATCCACCATGGCCACGTCGACGAACTGGCCACGCCCCGTCGCGCGCGCATGATGCAGCGCCGCCAGAATGCCAAACGCGCACTGCATGGCGGGAATGAGATCACCTACGCCGGGGCCAATTTTCGTCGGCGGACCGCCCGGCGTCGGCGACGTGATCGCAATGATGCCGCCCATGGCTTGAGCCACGATGTCGTAGGCCGGCCATTCGGCATAGGGACTGCGTCCCGAGCGCGGATCGCCGAAGCCGCGGATGGTGCCGTACACGAGGCGCGGATTGATCCGGCTGAGCGTCTCGTAACCGAGCCCGAGCCGCTCCATGACGCCAGCGCGGAAATTCTCGACGAGGATGTCGGCCTTGGCGGCGAGGCACTTCAGAGTCTCGCGGCCGGCTTCCGACTTGAGGTCGAGGACGATCGATTCCTTGTTGCGGTTCGTCGAGCCGAAATAGCCGCCGTAGCCGCCATCCGGCACGCCCACCTGCCCCGGCGCGAACGGGCCGAAGAGGCGCGTCGCATCGCCGCCCGGCGGCTCGATCTTGATGACCCGCGCGCCTTGGTCGGCCAGCATCATGGTAACGAAGGGCCCTGCCAGCATCTGGGTCAGGTCGAGCACGAGAACATCGCCGAGGGCCCCTTTTCCGGACGGTGGCACAGTGCCGTGATCTGCCGCCGACGCGCCGGCCATGGGATGCTCCTCGATGTTAGTTGAACGGACGTGCCGCGCGACGATAGAAGGGGCCTGCCCCGGCACGCAATGATCACGAGAGCGCAGGACGCCACCCACGAAGCGCATGGCAGGTCACGCCCGATTCAAGGGCAAACTGTCGCACGATTGACTTGCAAATTGACACAGCCTAGTCTTATTTCGCATCTGCGAGACGCCGAAATCACGGCATCGTGCGGAGGTCCGCTGGCTGCTCGGCCGTGGAGCGAGACCACTGATTATCAACGCGCAATTGGCTTAGCGCGCCAGGGCAGGTGCCATCTTCCGCGTTGCCGTTTCGGAGCCGAATTTCCTGAGGTCTGGGGAGCGTCGTATCAATGAAAGTGCTGGTGCCCGTGAAGCGGGTCGTCGACTACAACGTCAAGATCAGGGTCAAGGCTGACGGTTCGGGCGTCGAACTCGCCAACGTCAAGATGTCCATGAACCCGTTCGACGAGATCGCGGTCGAAGAAGCGATCCGCCTCAAGGAGAAGGGCGCCGTCACGGAGATCGTCGCCGTCTCGATCGGGCCGGCGAAGGCACAGGAGACGATCCGCACCGCGCTCGCCATGGGCGCCGATCGCGGCATTCTCGTCGAGACCGGCGAAGACGTGGTCGAGCCGCTCGCCGTCGCGAAGCTCCTGAAGGGCATCGTCGAAGCGGAGCAGCCGGGCCTCGTCATTCTCGGCAAGCAGGCGATCGACGATGACAGCAACCAGACGGGCCAGATGCTGGCCGCGCTGCTCGGCTGGCCGCAAGGCACGTTCGCCTCGAAGGTCGTGATCGACGGCGGTTCGCTCTCGGTGACGCGCGAGGTCGATGGCGGCCTCGAGACCATCAAGCTCAACATGCCGGCCATCGTGACGACGGACCTGCGTCTCAACGAGCCGCGCTACGCCTCGCTTCCAAACATCATGAAGGCCAAGAAGAAGCCGCTCGACACCAAGAAGCCCGCCGATTTCGGCGTCGACGTCGCGCCGCGCCTCAAGGTGCTGAAGACGACGGAGCCCGCCGGCCGCAAGGCGGGCGTCAAGGTCGGCAGCGTCGCCGAGCTCGTGGCGAAGCTCAAGGATGAGGCGGGGGTGCTCTGATGGCTGTTCTTCTTGTTGCCGATCACAACAACAGCGCACTCGGCAGCGCAAATGCCAAGGCCATGAGTGCCGCGAAGGCGCTCGGCGGCGACGTGCATGTGCTCATTGCGGGCAGCAACTGCGGCGCCGCCGCGGAAGCCGCTGCCAAGCTCGACGGCGCATCGAAGGTGCTCGTCGCGGATGCGCCGCAGCTTGCGAACCAGCTCGCCGAGGAGATGGCCGCCCTGATCGTGCCGCTCATGGCGAACTACGACGCCGTGCTCGCGCCCGCGACCGCCTCCGGCAAGAACGTGCTGCCGCGCGTCGCCGCCATGCTCGACGTCATGCAGCTCTCCGACGTCACCAAGGTCTTGTCGCCCGATACCTTCGAGCGTCCGATCTATGCCGGCAATGCCATCCAGACCGTGCAGTCGAGCGAGGCCAAGAAGGTCATCACCGTGCGCACAGCCTCCTTCCAGGCTGTCGGAACGGGCGGCTCGGCAGCCATCGAGAAGATCGACGCACCGGCCGCGGCCGGCATCTCGACCTTCGACAAGGCGGAGCTTTCGAAGTCCGACCGTCCGGAGCTCGCCTCGGCGCGCATCGTCATCTCGGGCGGCCGCGGCATGCAGTCGGGCGAGAACTTCACGAAGTACATCGAACCCGTCGCCGACAAGCTCGGCGCCGCCATGGGCGCGTCGCGCGCGGCCGTCGATGCCGGCTTCGTGCCGAACGACTTCCAGGTCGGCCAGACCGGCAAGGTCGTGGCGCCGGAGCTCTACATCGCCGTCGGCATCTCGGGTGCGATCCAGCATCTGGCCGGCATGAAGGACAGCAAGATCATCGTGGCGATCAACAAGGACGCGGAAGCACCGATCTTCCAGGTCGCCGACTACGGCCTCGTCGGGGACCTCTTCCAGGTACTACCCGAGCTCGAGGCCGAACTCGCTAAAATCGGCCGATGATCGATACCTGAAGGAACGGGCGACATGGACACTGCCGTGAAGACGAAAAAAGTCAGCGCTGCGCCGCCCGTCACCTTCGTCAAGAAGGTCGGTGTGATCGGCGCCGGTCAGATGGGTAGCGGGATCGCACACGTCGTCGCCCTCGCGGGCTATGACGTCGCGCTCAACGACCTCAAGAAGGAGGCGCTCGACAAGGCCGTAGGCACGATCGAGCGCAACCTCGCCCGGCAGGTCAGCCGCGGCCTCGTCAGCGAGGCCGATATGAAGGCGGCGATCAAGCGCATCAGCCTCACGTCGAGCTTCAAGGAGCTCGGCGACGCCGATCTCGTCGTCGAAGCCGCGACCGAGGACGAGAGCGTCAAGCGCAAGATCTTTGCCGAGCTCTGTCCCTTCCTCAAGAAGGAGGCGATGCTCGCGAGCAATACGTCCTCGATCTCGATCACGCGTCTCGGCGCCGCCACCGACCGCCCCGAGCGCTTCATCGGCATGCACTTTATGAACCCGGTGCCCGTGATGCAGCTCGTCGAGCTCATCCGTGGTATCGCGACCGAGGACGAGACGTTCTCGCGGGCGCGGCTGTTCGCCGAGAGCCTCGGCAAGACGATCGCGGTCTCGGAGGATTTCCCGGCCTTCATCGTCAACCGCATCCTGCTGCCGATGATCAACGAGGCCATCTACACGCTCTACGAGGGCGTCGGCGGCGTCGAAGCGATCGACAAGGCGCTCCGCCTCGGCGCGAACCATCCCATGGGTCCGCTCGAGCTCGCCGACTTCATCGGCCTCGATACGTGCCTTTCGGTCATGCAGGTGCTCTACGAGGGCCTCGCCGACACGAAGTACCGTCCCTGCCCTCTGCTCGTGAAATACGTCGAAGCGGGCTGGCTCGGCCGCAAGACGCAGCGCGGTTTCTACGACTACCGCGGCGAACATCCCGTTCCGACGCGCTGAGGCTCGCGCAGCCCGAGCACGAGGCCGTCCATGGCTGAGCTGATCGTCCGCGACGTCCGGCCTGAGGACTACGACCAATGGCTCCCGCTCTGGGATGGCTACAACGCGTTCTATGAGCGCTCGGGGCCGACTGCGCTTGCACCGGAGATCACGCTCGCCACCTGGCAGCGATTTTTCGACGCCTACGAGCCCGTGCACGCGCTGGTCGCCGAGCAGGATGGGAGACTCCTCGGGCTCGCGCACTACCTGTTCCACCGCAGCACGATCTCGATCGAGCCGAACTGCTACCTGAACGATCTTTTCACGAGCCAGGACGCGCGCGGCAAAGGCGTCGGCCGTGCGCTCATTCTCGAGTTTTATGAGCGAGCCCGGAAAGCCGGCAGCTCACGCGTCTATTGGCTGACGCACGAAACCAATGCGACCGCGCGCCGCCTCTACGACGACGTTGCCCTCAACAGAGGCTTCATCGTCTACGGGAAGGTGCTCTGAGACGGTTGTATCCGCCTGTCAGCGACACTGACGCAGTGTCAATATCGTTGACAGTCGGCCCCCGCTCCAACATAAGACGGCATCGCGCGGAGCCAGCCGGCTGCCGCGCTCATGCGCTGTTCGAGGCCTGCCAGCTTCTCCCCGCCGGGACGAATGCCGGCTCCCAAAGTGATCCGATCACGATCGGATCCGCCGAAGGACGCGGATAACATAAGGAAGTCAATGATGTACGCAGTCATCAAGACCGGCGGCAAGCAGTATCGTGTGGCAGCCGACGACGTTCTGACCGTCGAGAAGCTGGAAGGCGAGCCCGGCGCCAAGATCGAGTTCGGCGAAGTTCTCATGGTCGGCGGCGATAGCGTCAAGATCGGCGCGCCTCTCGTCTCGGGTGCGCTCGTCAAGGCCGAGGTCGTCGAGCAGAGCCGTGGCCCCAAGGTCATCGCCTTCAAGAAGCGCCGCCGCAAGAACTCGCGCCGCAAGCGCGGTCACCGTCAGGACCTGACGATCGTCAAGATCACCGAGATCATCGGCGCCTGAGCGCGCGGCCTCCGCCCCGAGCGGAGCGCTCAATCGCGATCGGCGCAGCACAGCGAGGAGACCTAAGTCATGGCACAGAAAAAAGCAGGCGGCTCGTCCCGCAACGGCCGCGATACCGCCGGCCGGCGGCTCGGCGTCAAGAAGTTCGGCGGCGAGCGCGTGATCAGCGGCAACATCATCTGCCGCCAGCGCGGCACGAAGTGGCACCCGGGCACCGGCGTCGGCATGGGCACGGATCACACAATCTTCGCCGTCGTCGACGGTACCGTCGAATTCGCAACAAAGCGCAACAAGCGGGTCTACGTCTCGGTCCGGCCGGAGAAGGTCGAGGCCGCGGAGTAAGGCTCCTCGCAAGCGGTTCGGCCATGGCGCAGACGCCCGTGCTCAACACCGCTCGGCTGACGCTCCGGCCTTTCCGGCTCGGTGATGCCAGCCGATTTGTCTCTCTCGCGGGCGACCTCGCCGTCGCCCGCATGACGAGCGACATTCCGCATCCTCTGTACATCTGGCAGTGCCGGCGCTGGCTCAGGCAGGCGCGCGGCGAGGTGCGTTTCGCCATCGAGCATCAGGACCAGCTCATCGGCGGCGTCGGCTATTTCTGCCAGCGTGCACGCGTCGGCGAGCTCGGCTTCTGGCTCGGCCAGGACTACTGGGGCCAGGGCTTTGCAACCGAGGCCTCGCGCGCGGTCGTGACCTATGCCTTCACCCTGGGCCACCTCGAGGCGCTCACCTCGGCGAACTTCATCGACAATCCGGCCTCGGCCCGCATCCTGACCAAGCTCGGCTTCACGGCGAACGGGCGCATGTGCGCGCAGAGCATTGCCCGCGGCCACGACATCGACTGCACGACGTGGCGGCTCGAGCGCGAGGCCGCGCAAATCATCTATCGCCTGCCGCCCGAGGCCGCTTCCGCTGCCGGCGGCTGGTCGCGTCTCTTCGCTCGGATATCCGGAAGGTAGAATCAATCCCTCTCCCCGCTCTTGCGGGGAGAGGGTTAGGGTGAGGGGCGGCGGCATACGCAAACCTCGGCGCAAGCTCCCGCCCCTTGCATGTTGGTGGCGGCGCTTTTCTCGACACCGAATCGGATCGAGATGGGGC
>JAEWIJ010000281.1 GCA_023387235.1 Pseudomonadota bacterium | reverse complement strand
GGTGTTTTTCATTCTCCTTTTGAGATCTAGCCCATCATCCTATTCGGCAACCAGAGCGATATGCCGGGGAGCGCGATCAGGATCAGCAGCACGATGATCTCGATGACAATGAACGGCACAACTCCATAGAAGAGATCCGTTGCTTGGATCGCCTTATCCGATGAGCTGATGACAGCATAAAGGTTGAGGCCAACCGGCGGTGTGATCGCCGAGATCTCGATCATCTTAATGACGATGATACCGAACCAAATCGGATCGAAGCCGAGGTTTACGACAATCGGAAACACGAATGGGATCGTCACGACGGTCACGGAGACCGTATCGATGAACATTCCCAGAATAAGATACATGATGATGATGATGGAGAGAACGACGTAGCGGTTCCAATTCAGATCGTTGATGAATCCTATCGCCTCTGCAATGAAACCCGAGAAAACCAGAAGGCGGGCAAACATCAAGCCTGCGACGATGAGCAGAAACAGGACCGATGTCGTAATCGCCGTTTCACGAAGGCACGCAGCGAGCGAGGCGCCCGTCAGGCGTTGCTTGACGAGCGCGATGATGATGGCGCCGATGGCGCCGACCGCACCTGCCGACGAAGGGAAGATGGCGCCGGAATAGATGCCGCCAAGGATGACGGTCGCCAGAAGAGCGAATGGCCAAACCCGGCCTACGCTCTCCAGCTTCTCTTGGCGCGTAAACGCATCTGTGACTGGTGGGGCTAGCCCGGGACGCACGCGCACCATCACATAGATGCCGACGAGATACGCGGCCGCCGTGAAGAACCCTGGTATGATGCCCGCGATGAACAACCGGCCAATCGATTCACCTGTCAGAAGTGAATAAACTACCATCATGATGGAGGGCGGGATCAGGGCCGCAAACGTGCCGGCGGCGGCGATGCAGCCGGCTGAGAGCTTCCGATCATAGCCAAAGCGGAGCATCTGAGGCAGGGCGATCTTGGTGAACACGGCGGCGTTCACAATCGTGGATCCCGAGATTGCCGCGAAGCCGGCAGAGCTCAGTGTGGTCACCATGTAGAGGCTGCCGCGCGCTCGCGAAAACAGCCGGTAAAAGGCGTTATAGAGGTCAGAAGTGACGCCCGACACACTCGCCACCGCGCCCATGAGCACAAACATCGGGATGACGATGAAGGCGTATTCTGCCGAGACGCTGTAAGGCAGCGTCTTCAGCGTGGTTATCAGCATGGGCGCGCCGCCCACGTAAAGCAGCCCGACGGCTGCGACCAAGCCCATAGAAAAGGCCACTGGAATGCCGAGGCCAACCAGCGCCAACATGGCCAGAATAGCGACAACGCCAAGGATGAGGGAATCCATCAGAGTCTCTCACCGGCCGAGGGATTGCGCTGAGTGCGCGCGCCGCGAATGAAATCGGCGAGCTGCCGCAGGCATTCGAGGGCGCCAATTGCTGCTCCTGCAGCAAAGGCAGCTTTCATAGGCCATACGGGAAATTGTACTGCAGCAACGGCCGTTTCGCTGATGGACCAGCTTTCAAGTGCGAGTTCGACGGCGCCATAGAGCAGAAGCAGGAAGAACGCCAACCCAGCCAGGATGCTCAGGACCTCGGAAAGATTTTGCCAGGAGGACGACAGCTTCGCGACGACGATATCAACATCGATGTGGGCCCGTTGTCGCTGGGACCACGCCAGTGCGAGGGTGATGGTTGCGGGAAGAATGGCGGCCGCAAATTCCGTTGCGGCCGGGATCGGGCGGTTGAACAAGTATGTCCACACCACATCTGTTGTGCCGAGTACTGCAAGGAGCAACAGCAGCGCCCCGGATGCTGCGACGCCCGCCAACGCAATAGCGCGGAGCAAACTGCTGGTCATGTGTCACCTAGGGAAGCTCGAGACAGCGGGCACGGCCCACAGAAAGTGGGCCGTGCTATCTCGTCATTCGCCGAGTTCGGTCTGGCGTCGTTGCCAGTAGTCGAGAACTTCCTTGGCTTCCGCGCCGAGGCCTCGCTTTTCCATTTGGCCAAGCCAGAATTTCTTCATATCGGGAAGCGCTTGCCGGAATTTCTCTTCCTCGGTGAATTGGACAATCTTGACGCCCGCGTCCAACATGACCTTCGTCGCTGCTTCATCGGCCTCCGAGAGGGCCTTCAAACTCCGCTTGGCCGCTTCGGCGCTCACTTCTTCGAAGAGCTTGCGCGTATCGGGCGTGAAGGAGTTCCATAGCTTGTCATTGATCCAGATCGGCCAGGTCGCGTTGGGCCCGAAATCAGCCGTGCTATAGAATTTACCGACCTCGTGCAGCTTCGAGGCCGCATGAAGGTCCGTGGAGAAGTAGGCGCAGTCCAACCGCCCACGCTGCAGGCCTTCGTATATTTCCGCGGGCAGCACCACGACGCCCACGGCGCCAAGTGCGTTCCACATCTGCGGCTGGAACGCACCGAAGCTACGGATGCGCAGGCCGGCCCAATCAGCCATCTTCGTGATGGGCTTCGTGCAAAGGGGGCGATATCCATTCAGGGTGTGGAAGAAAAGAGGATGTACTCCGGCCTTGCTCAGCTCAGTCTTCACTGCGGGAATCTTGTTGGCGAGCTCGGTTACGATGATCTGCGCGTGCTCGTTCTTACGGAATGTCGCAGGCAGAGCGTTGGGAGCACCAACCAATGGCAGCTCATTTGGAAAATACGCCGGCGGCACCGCGCCGAGCTGAACGGCGCCGCCGCCCACGAGGCTCAGAATCTCCTCCGGCTTTCCGCCAGCGCCGGCCCAGAAGATGTTGATCCGAATCTTTCCGCCGCTGCGGGATCTAATCTCGTCGGCCCACCACTGGTCGACCTTGGACTGGACAAACGTCGCCGGAAACGCATGCGAGAGACGCAGTGTAAGACTCGGGTATTCCTGGGCCGATGCCGCGTGTGTACCGAAACCCAAGGCGCCTGCAACAGCGCTCGCGATAACGGATAGCCCCAGCTTCTTTAGACTATGCATTGGGCGTTTTTCCCTGCTGCTGTGTTGTTGGTCTAGTTTGAGATCTGGCCTTATCAGGTCGGGCTTGAAGCGATCATATGTTCATGATGTACGGGTTTTTGCTGCCGCTCTTCCCATTCACGTAGACACTCTTGACCTCAAGGTATTCCATCAGCCCTTCAAGGTTGTTCTCGCGGCCAAGTCCCGATTGCTTGAACCCGCCAAAAGGCGAGAGATAGCTGATCACGCGGTAGGCGTTCACCCACACCGTGCCAGCTTCCAGGCGACGAGGAATGTCGATCGTGCGCTGCAGATCACGCGTCCACAGGCCTGCCGCCAGGCCGTAAAGCGTATCGTTCGCAATGCGAACCGCATCATCATCGTCCTTGAACTTGATCACGACAAGCACAGGACCGAACACCTCTTCCTGCGCAATGCGCATGTCATTCGTGACATCGGCAAAGATCGTGGGCTCCACGAACAGGCCGTTCAGGCCTTCGGGATGCTTCGCCTGCTTGCCGCCGAGCACGCAGCGCGCTCCTTCGGCCTTGGCGGATTCGATGTAGCTCAGAATTTTCTGACACTGCGCAGAGGTTGCGACGGGCGCGATGTTCGTTGCCGGATCGCGGGGATCGCCGATCTTGGCCGCGCCGGCGACGGCGACCAGCCGCTCCACGAACTTTTCGTAGATGCTCTCATGGACCAGCGCGCGAGAGCCGGCCATGCAGGTCTGGCCAGTGGCCGCAAAGACGCCAGTGATGATGCCATTCACAGCATCGTCGATATCGGCGTCCTCAAAGACGATGTTGGCGGACTTGCCACCCAGTTCGAGAGACACGCGCTTGAAGTTCTCAGCAGCAGCCTTGTAGACGCTGCGGCCGCCGACGTCGCCGCCGGTGAATGCAATCTTGGCGACCTTCGGGTGGCTGACGAGCTTGCTGCCGACCTCCGCGCCGAAACCCGTTACGACATTGAAGACGCCGCGAGGGAAGCCGGCCTCCTCGACCAGCTTGGCAAAGAAAAGCATGGAGGCCGATGTATATTCGGAAGGCTTGGCGACGACGGTGCATCCGGCTGCCAACGCGGGCGCGATCTTCCAAGTCGCGAGCATGAGCGGTGAGTTCCAGGGCGTGATCGATACGATGACGCCGACCGGCTCATGCGTGATGTAGTGAAACATGCCGGGCTTATCAATCTGCGTCACCCGACCTTCTATCTTGTCGCAAAGGCCGCCGTAGTAGCGATACCACTCCGGCATGTACTGCATCTGCGCCAGCATCTCGGTCATCAGCTTGCCGTTGTCCTTGACTTCGAGATCGGCCAGCTTCTCGGCATCGCGCTCGATCAGATCGGCCAGCTTGAAAAGCAGGCGAGCCCGCTCGCGCGCCATCAGGCCGCGCCAGCTCGGATCGTGGAGCGCGCGTGCAGCTGCTTCTACTGCGCGCTCGGCATCCTTTTCATCAGCACGTGGAATGAGAGCCCAAGGTTCGCCGCGATATGGGTCGACAGTTTCGAAGGTCTGACCCGAGGCGGCCTCCAACCATTCGCCGTCGATGAACATCTTGAAGCTTTGCATCAAGCGGACTCCTGATCAAGAAGCGTACGCCCCTAGAGTGTCGAGCGTGGAACGCTTTAGTTTTCTGTAGTGTGGGATTGGGCAGCCGAGTGCTGCGGCGTCGCTCCTCTCAGCAGACCCTTCGGTACTCGAAGGCTTGAAAAACCCGCTGAGAAGGCTAACGTCCCCCTGAGACATGAGGTATACTACACGGTGTAGTGCAGATTGCAATGCCGAAGTAGTGGCGTCTTTGCGATGTCGCGCGTGGCGCAATCAAGATGCCGACTTTCGATCTTAGATGTCAGATTTGAGCGAGGATGCCGGTTGGTTGCTACTCAGATCAGCAAGACACGACGCTCTATCGTCGACGCTGCGCGTGTGCTGTTTCTCGATCGCGGGTACGAAGGCACGAGTACGGATGCCGTGGCGGCCGCCGTGCCAGTCTCGAAACGGACGCTGTATAATCACTTTCCGAGCAAAGCGGCGCTCTTCGAAGCAGTCATCGGCGAGTCGTGGTCATGGCTGCTCTCCCCAGGGTCGCAGTTTCTCGTGGATGCCAACCCTGAGACGTATGATGAAGCTGCGAAGGTCCTCGCGAGATATGGCCACGCAGTACTCGAGCACTGGGACAATCCGGATGTTGTTGCCCTGATCCGATTGGTCATCGCAGAGGCGGCCCGCGTGCCGGAGATGGCGAAGGCCTTTCTTGGGCATGGCAAGGCGCCCGCGGTCGCTCGTCTGACCAAATTCTTCGAGCACGTCGTTAGCGAGGGACTCTCGGATATCCCCAACCCCGCCATCGCAGCTTGGCAGTTTCACGGCATGCTGAAGGAGCCGATATTCCTTCCGACTGCTCTGGGCCTTGCTAAGCCGTTTTCTGCGAAGCAGGTCGTCGCCTCAGCAGTGCGCCTCGCTCTGCCACGAAGCTCCGCGACGCGTTGATAGCGACCTGCGCAGCGTCCGATCGATAGGCGAGTAAATTGCGGCCGACCAGCGGATCAGGGAGGCGCATTCCGAATTGCCTCGACCTCCCTGCGCCGTGAGTCGATCAGCTCGCAATGCCGGACTGAAAAATTAGGACTGAATGAACTCTTCGAGTTTCCGCAGCGCAGCTTCCGCGAACTTCAAGCTCTCGGGGTTGGCCTTCTGAAGTGGAGACCGGGCTCGTCCGACTGGATGCCCGACAAGGGCCATCGCCTCCTTCAGCGGCCCGGGGTGATTGGCGGTGTAAAGCGCTTCAATCAAGGGTAGCAACGCATAGCCTGATGCCGAGCGAGAAGAAGCGGCTGCGCGAGTTCGAGGAGGAGAATGCACGTCTGAAGCGGATTGTGGGCGACCTGTCGCTGGACAAGGAGATGCTGCAGGACGTGATCAAGCGAACACGTAGCTGAGTGCATGACCGATTAATCGAATAGATAGATTGATTCGATCGAAATAATCGATAGATCCTCTTATTGTGGGATGGAAAATGCTTAGTTATAATAATGATAAATAGCCGAAACGGGAAGGAAACGTCGTCCAATGCTCACCAGCAATCCGTTTGCCGAGCTATCGGCGAGCATAGCACCTTCTGTAATCCAAGCATATGTTATCGTTATGTTTCTCCTCGTTCTTGGGGGGACGATCTTCGATATCATCCATAAGAGAAGCGGCGCGTATTTCTTTAGTAACTGGCGGACATCAAACAAGAAAGCGGCAAAGCAGATCGGCGGCGGCGAGCTCGTGTCGATTGCCGCGCAGACCGCCGTTGTCGACGTCCTGACGTCCGGCGAGTTCTGCAATTCCAAGCGCAGGATCGCGCATTTGCTCACGATGTACGGGTTCATCCTCTATGCCGTGACGGCCGTGATCATGGTGTTCTCTTATCCGACGTCCGCCACGCCGACGCCGGCCATTCTGCCCATGCTCTGGTCGCTCGGCGCGCTCATGGTCTGCATCGGCGGCTATTGGTTCTGGTTCTTCATCCGCGCTGACGTCGCTGCAGAGGGGCAGTCGCCGTTCCGGCTCATGCCGGCCGACCTGTTCATCGTTTCGCTCGTCACTAGTACGACCTTCGCTCTGCTGTGGGCTTTCACGCAGGCCGCAGGAAGCGGGGTTTGGTCCACGGTGTTCCTGGCCCTCTACATCATCGCTTCGACAGTGCTGTTCGGTTCGGTCCCCTGGTCGAAGTTCGCGCACATGTTCTTCAAGCCCGCGGCGGCATTCGAGAAGAGAGTGTCGAAGGCCAATGGCACGGCCCAGAACTTGCCCACGCTGACGCGCGACGAGCCCGAGCAGCAGCAGAGACATTCCATGGAGCTGTTGCGGGACGCGCCGCTGCGAATGGGGCTTGGCATCAAGCGCGAAGCGCCCCGCCACTATTAAAGAACAACGCGCGAGCTAGGGAGTTAGCTTATGCCTACCTTTGTCTACATGACGAGGTGTGATGGGTGCGGACATTGCGTCGACATCTGCCCGTCCGACATCATGCACATCGATACGACCTATCGGCGCGCCTACAACATCGAGCCGAACATGTGCTGGGAGTGCTATTCCTGCGTGAAGGCTTGCCCGCAGAACGCTATCGATGTGCGCGGATATGCCGACTTCGCTCCGCTCGGTCACAGCGTTCGCGTCATACGGGACGAGGATCGCGGCACCATCGCTTGGAAGATCAAGTACCGCAACGGTACTGAAAAGGACTTCTTGTCGCCGATCACGACCAAGCCCTGGGGAAAGCATATTCCTAAGCTCGCGGACGTTCCCGGGCCCACGAAGGAAATGCGTGACAGCCAGCTCCTGTACAACGAACCGAAGTGGCTCCGCATGGACGACGGCGGCTTGCGGACGCTTAAGGACGCCGGTCTGACGTTGAAGAAAGGCGTGTATTACTGATGGCTCCCAAAACAATCGTCGAAGACAACATCGACATTCTGGTCGTCGGTTCGGGCCTCGGCGGCAGTGGCGCCGCCTGGGAGGCAAGGTTCTGGGGCCAAGACAAGAAGATCGTTATCGCCGAGAAGGCGAATATCGATCGCTCCGGCGCGGTCGCCCAGGGTCTCTACGCCATCAACTGCTACATGGGAACGCGGTGGGGCGAGAATAACCCGGAGGACCATGTCCGCTACGCCCGCATCGACCTGATGGGGCTGGTGCGCGAGGACCTGCTGTTCGACATGGCCCGCCACGTCGACTCGACGGTGCACCAGTTCGAGGAGTGGGGCCTGCCCATCATGAAGGACCCGAAAACCGGGCGCTATCTGCGGGAAGGGCGATGGCAGATCATGATTCACGGCGAGTCCTACAAGCCCATCGTGGCTGAGGCCGCCAAGAAATCGGCGGACAAGGTCTTCAACCGCATCTGCGTCACCCATCTGCTGATGGATGAGAGCAAGGAGAACCGCATCGCCGGCGCAGTCGGCTTCAACGTCCGCACCGGCCACTACCATGTATTCAAGTCCAAGACCGTGATCTGCGGCGCGGGCGGTGCGTCCAACATCTTCAAGCCGCGTTCGGTTGGCGAGGGCTCGGGCCGCACCTGGTATGCGCCTTGGTCGTCCGCGTCCGCCTATGGCCTCATGATCGAGGCCGGCGCCAAGATGACACAGATGGAGAATCGCATCGTCCTGGCCCGCTTCAAGGACGGTTATGGCCCGGTCGGGGCCTACTTCCTCCACCTGAAGACCTACACGCAAAATGGCTTGGGCGAAGAGTACGAATCCAAGTGGTTCCCCGAGCTTCAAAAGATGGTCGGCAAGGAATACCTTGATCCGGAAGTCTCTCACCTGACCCACAGGCCGATCCCGACCTGCCTCCGCAACCATGCATTGATCAGCGAGGTGAATGCCGGCCGCGGCCCCATTCACATGGTCACCATGCAGGCATTCCAGGATCCGCATCTGGAAGAGGTCGGCTGGGAGAACTTTCTCGGCATGACGATCGGCCAAGCGGTGCTGTGGGCTTCCACCGACGTCGACCCGAAGAACGAGAATCCCGAGCTGACCACATCCGAGCCCTACGTCATGGGATCGCATGCAACGTGTTCGGGCGCCTGGTGCTCGGGGCCCGAGGACGTGTCGCCGCCGGAGTATTTCTGGGGCTACAACCGCATGACCACGATCGAAGGCCTATTCGGGGCCGGTGACGCCGTTGGCGGCACGCCGCACGCCTTCTCATCCGGCTCGTTCACCGAGGGCCGCCTCGCCGCGAAGGCAGCCTGCCAATACATCGACGACGGCAAGGGCGAAAACATCGTCGTGTCGGATGCGCAGATCGATCGCCGTAAGAAAGAGATTTTCAAGCCGCTGGAGCACTACAAGACTTACCGCAATGCGATCGTGGCCGGCGATGTCAATCCCCACTACATCAATCCCCGGCAGGGTCTCGATCGCCTCCAGAAGCTGATGGACGAGTACTGCGGCGGAGTGACCGTCAGCTACATGACCAATGAGAAGCTTCTCAACATCGCTTTGAAGAAACTCAAGGTCATGGAGGAGGATCTCGAGAGTCTGGCCGCGAAGGACATTCACGAACTGCTGCGAGCCTGGGAGTTGAAGCATCGGCATCGCGCGGCGGAGTGCGTCACCCAGCACACGCTATTCCGCAAGGAGACCCGGTGGCCGGGTTACTACTATCGCGGTGACGCCATGAAGGTGGACGACGCGAACTGGCACGTGCTGACGGTTTCGCGCCGCGATCCCACGACCGGCGAATACACGATGGAAAAAGCGCCCTGCTATCACCTGGTTGACGACAAGTAACAATTGCGCCCGGCTCAAGCGCGTGCGTTGAGCGTGCGCCGGGCGCGAAGAGAGGCGAGCATGTCGCTGTTGATTCGTTCCGCAGATGCGTACGTTACCCCGCTCGGAGAGGCGCGACCGAGCATCGTCGAGAAATCCGACGAGGAGATAAAGTCCATCGCCGATCCGCTGTGGCGCGAGCTCGTGAAGTACTCCAACGAGGCGAAGTATGGAGATTTCGTCAAGAATTTCTCGAACTCGATGGCGCGAGCGATGAACCAGGTCGCGGCCGGTCACCAGTTCGCCAATAGCGAGCTTGCCAGAAACCTGTCCGACGACATCGACTATCTCGGAATAATCCGTCGCGGCGAGCACGTGACGGTTCTCTACCGGCAGCGCAGCACCAAGAAGGACGGTGAATGGCTGGGCCGGCTTGTCCTCGGCTACGAGGATGGAAAGATCAGGATTTTCGGCGCTTCCATCTTCTGAGCAGATCAGGTTCGACATGAATGAAACGATCCACGATGGCAAGTTTGTCGAGCTGACCTACAAGGTGACCGACAAGGCCTCGGGTCACATTCTTACCATGGTCGAATTCCCGCTGGGCTATGTCCACGGGCACAGCGAAATTCTGGCGCCTTTCGTTCATGCGCAACTGGAGGGAAGGTCCGAAGGCGAGACCATCGAGGTGCCGATCGATGGTAATCGGATTTTCGGCGCGCGGGACGAGTCGCTGGTTTTCACGGATCTCGTCGAGAACGTTCCGGAGGAGTATCGGAAGGTCGGCACCTCCATCCTGATGGAGAACGACAAAGGTCAGACGCGCACCTTTCTCGTGACCAGGATCGATGACGAGACGTTGACTGTCGATGGAAACAATCCGCTTTGCGGTAGAGAGGTTGTTTTCACGCTCGAGATCGTGACGGTGCGCGACCCGACCGACGAGGAAGTGGCGGGAGGAGAGATCGGCGCACCCGCCGGTGTCGACCCTTCGCTCCTTCGACCAATTTGAGCGGCAATTCCAGCTTTGATGCGAAAGGTGCCCTATGGCCGAGCAAAAGCCCGTAACCAAAGTTCCTGATGGCCACTCGCGCTTTCTGACAACGCGTCAGATGCGGCCGAACGAAAAGGGTTTCGTCGGCTACGAAACCGTATGGGAGCCCTTCCAGAAGGAAGTCGAATACAAGACGCCGAAGCGGCCATAGGCATTCTGCCGGATTGTGTTTGATCCGGTTCGCGGACGGCACTCTGGCTCCCCAAGCGGCCGGTTGGTGGCGCCGCTCGAGTCATCCCGCAGGAGACCGCTTGCTTTAAGGAGGAAATTGCCATGCCTCAGCTCGTCGCGCCGCATGGATCCGTGAGCGTCAAGCCGCTTCTGCTGCCGGAAACTGAGCGGGCCGATGAGGTCCGCCGCGCCAATCGCCTGAAGAAGATCCCGCTCGACACCCGCGCGATCTCCGACGTCTTCATGCTCGCGATGGGCGCCTATACGCCTCTCGACGGTTTCATGGGGCAGGGCGATTGGCGCGGGGTGTGCCTCGACATGAAGCTCGAGAACGGCGTCTTCTGGCCGATACCGATCACACTGTCGACGACGATGGAGATCGCGAACGGGATCGCGCTCGGCGAGGAAGTTGCTCTTGTCGACGGCGAGACCGGGGCAGTTCTCGCCCTCATGGAGATCAGTGAGAAATATGCCATCGACAAGCAGCTCGAGGCGCAGCACGTCTACCGGACCACGGATCCGAAGCATCCTGGAGTGGCGAAGGTGCTCGAGCAGGCAGAGGTGAACCTCGCCGGCCGCGTGAAGGTGCTGAGCGAGGGCGAGTACCCGATAAAGTACAAGGACCTCTATATCCGCCCTGCGGAGTCGCGCGCCATGTTTCTGGAACGCGGCTGGTCTCAGGTCGCCGCTTTCCAGACCCGCAACCCCATGCACCGCAGCCACGAGCATCTAGTGAAGATCGCCGCGGAGGTCATGGACGGAGTGTTCATCCATCAGGTGCTCGGCAAGCTCAAGGCAGGTGATATTCCCGCCGAGGTCCGCACCCGCGCGATTCAGGCGATGATCGATAACTACTTCCGCCCCGGAACGGTGATCCAGGCCGGCTATCCGATTGAAATGCGCTATGCGGGGCCGCGCGAGGCGTTGCTGCACGCGCTGATCCGCCAGAACTTCGGTTGCTCGCACTTGATCGTGGGCCGCGACCATGCTGGCGTCTCCAGCTACTACGGACCGTTCGACGCGCATCATATTTTCGACGAGCTCTGGGACGGCGCGCTTCTGACCAAGCCGCTGAAGATCGATGTCACGTTCTTCTGTCGCAAGTGTTATGGCATGGCTACGGCCAAGACGTGCCCGCACGATCCCGCGGATCACATCTCGATTTCTGGCACGCAGCAGCGCGAGATGCTGTCGACGAACGCAACGATACCGCCGGAGTTCAGCCGGCCTGAGGTGGTTTCTATTCTCAAGGAGTACTACGCCGGCGCGAAACACGCGGGCTAGTGGCCGCGGGCATGATCATCGCGCATATATCAGATAGCCACATTTTGCTGGCCCACCCTGACGCGGATCAAACACTGAAAGACCTTGAGCGCACAATTGCGGACATCAATGCGCTCGATCCCGCTCCCGACGTGATTTTCCATACCGGTGACATTGTTCACAACGGAAGCCTGGACGAATACGCAGCGGCCGCACGCGTGCTCGAGAAGGCACGCGCACCGCTCTTTGTCATTCCAGGCAACAAGGATGACCGCGCGAATTTGCGTAGCGCGTTTCTCGGGCACGGATACCTGCAGGGGGACTCGAAGTTCATCGACTATGCGATCGAGGACTACCCGATCAGACTGATCGCGGTCGATACGAAGAGCGTGCGCGGCAACAAGGGCGACTTCTGCCTGGAGCGCGCGGAGCGCTTGATCGCAGCGATCGACGCGGATGCCTCGAAGCCGGTCGTGGTCTTCACCCACCATCCCCCATTCGAGGTGCCCGTAGGCCCCGAGGCGGTCAACTTCGAAACGCCGGAAATGATGGCCCGGCTGCGCGATGCGATATTGCTGCGATCCGAGCGCGTGGCCGCGATTCTCAGCGGCCACGTTCATCGCGATACTTCGGGGCATGTCGGTAGTATTCCGGCGACGGTCGTGCCGCCAGTCGCGACACGATTGCGTTGGGGCGACTACCCGGCCGAAATGCAGTCAACTCCCGTCTACCATGTACATCGCCTCAGCGGGCGCGGCGTTCTCGCCATGGAAAGACGGGTAGTCGGCGCATAGCCATGCCGAAGCCCTGCTGTGACACTGCTGTGCCAGCTGAGTCCTCGAACGATCAAAAGGTGGAAGGCGGTTGTCGTAAAACACTTGTTCTACAACAACTTGGTGGTGGTGGAGCCGAGGGGAATCGAACCCCTGACCTCTGCAGTGCGATTGCAGCGCTCTCCCATCTGAGCTACGGCCCCGAAGGCAACCCGAAAGGTCGACCATGGGTCGCGGCTGGTTTAGAGACAGCCGCCCAACGTGTCAACAAGCTGCGGGCTGCAAGGCCATACACACGGGCACCGTAGGCGCCGCCTCCAGAGACGTTCGATGAGGTCGTTTCGCCGGGTGTTCAGGCTCACCTCCGCCACATCTCGGAGCGCTGCGGCGGGCCGGCGAAGCCGTAATTGCAGGGCTTTCCGAGCACGCCGAGCATCGGCAAAGCCGCCACCTGCGCGGCAAATCGACCAAGAAGTGCCGAAAACCCCCATTTTCGTGCTGTTTTTGCTTTCCCATCATCCTCGACTTGCGTTATCCGGCTGCTCTGCGCGTGAGTCGTGGAGCGTCATGCAAGCCGGCGCCGCGCATCCAGGGATCGGACGGACGGGCAGGAAGTGCCCTGATTTCGGTGGTTTCCTGGCGACGAGCAGAAAGCTGGACCGGAGGCCAGCGGGCTCACGCGCGAACGCTGCTGCGGCCGATCGAGCGGCCGACGTGTGGCAGGGAGGCGAGCGTCCGAGGTCCGGATAGCCGATCTAGATGGTGCTTTGCACACCAGATACTGAAGTTGAACCAAGGAGGCACACATGGCGAAAGCGGCGAGCAAGGCGGGGGCGAAATCCGCGCCGGCTAAGGTGGTGACGGTGACGATGCGCGATCTCGGCACCGCACTGGCGGAGGCACACGAGCTGCCGAAGAAGCAGGGCCTCGAGATGCTGAGTCAGACTGTCGAGATGATCACCAAGCACCTCAAGAAGGGCTCGCGCGTCCGTCTCGCCGGCCTCGGCATCCTCCAGGTGCGCAAGCGCCCCGCCCGCATGGGGCGCAATCCGGCGACCGGCGAGGCCATCAAGATCAAGGCCAGCAAGAAGGTTGCCTTCCGCGCGGCCAAGGAACTCAAGGAAGCGATCTGATCCTTCCGCGCCCGCGAGGGCAGACATACGAAAAAAGCCGCGGCGACGCGGCTTTTTTTGTTGGTCAGGTGATCGTCCGGCAAGCCGCAGATGGGCGCGGCGCTATCGTCCGGCGATCCGCACGGGCCGGCGCAGGAATGCCGGCACGTTCTCGTCGAGACCGAAGGGTACAGGCTTGCTGCGCTCGCGCGCGTCGCCCTTGCGCGTCGCCTCGTCTTTGTGCGGTGCGGCCTCGCCCTTGCGCGCAGCAGTATCCTCGTGGGACCGCCCTTGCGGGCGCGCTCGCTGCTGCTGGGCTTGAGGCCTTGCGCTGCGCTCGCCACGGCCACCCTCCGGCCGCGACTCGTCACGGCGCTCATCGCGACGCCCTTCGCGCGGCCGCTCTTCGCGCCGGGGACGGCTGCGCTCTTCACCGCCGCCGCCACGCGCAGGTTGCGGCGCGTCGGCAACCTGGGCTTCGGCGCCATTGGCTGAACTGACCTCCGCGTCGCGCTGCGCCCGCCCGCCGCGATCACGGCCGCGACGATCGCCACGTCGGTCGCCCGATCCACGCGCATCGCGTCCGCCGCGATCGGAGCTGGCGCCACGGCGGCCGCGGCCACGGCGCTTCATGCCGTCCGCCATGGTCGCCTCGTCCGGCGCCTCGCCGATCCACTTTGGCTCGTCGTCCGTGAGCTTGGTGATCGCCGCCATGGCCTTGATGTCGTCCGGCGTCACGATCGTGACGGAATTGCCGTGCTTGCCGGCGCGCCCGGTGCGGCCGATACGGTGCACGTAGTCGTCGGCCTGCCAGGGAACATCGTAGTTGAACACGTGGCTGACATCGGGAATGTCGAGGCCGCGCGCCGCGACATCGGAGGCGGCGAGGAGCTGGATGCGGCCTTCCCGGAAGGCGTCGAGCGTCGCCATGCGCGTCGTCTGATCGAGATCGCCGTGGATGGCGCCGGCGCTGAAACCGTGCTTCACGAGCGACTTCAGCAGGATCGCGACGTCGCGCTTGCGATTGCAGAAGATGATCGCGTTCTTGACATCGAGGTTGTGCAGCAGATCGCGAAGCGTGGCGCGCTTCTCGCGATCATCCATCGAGTCGCAGAACTTGAAGGACTGGGTGATGGTCTTCGCCGTCGTGGCAGGGCGCGCGACCTCGATGCGCACCGGGTCCTTCAGGAACTGATCGACGAGCCGCGTGATCTCGGGCGGCATGGTCGCCGAGAAGAAGAGCGTCTGCCGGCGTGGGGGAAGCAGCTTGCAGATCTTCTCGATGTCGGGGATGAAGCCCATGTCGAGCATCCGGTCGGCCTCGTCGATGACGAGGATCTCGACGCCCATGAGCATGACGCGCCCGCGCGAGAAGTGATCGAGCAGTCTCCCCGGCGTTGCGATCAGCACGTCGACGCCACGGTCGAGCTTGCGGACCTGATCGTCCATCGAGACGCCGCCGATCAGCAGCGCGAGGGAAAGCTTGTGATTGATGCCGTACTTCTCGAAGCTCTGAGCAACCTGGGCGGCAAGCTCACGCGTTGGCGCCAGAATGAGCGAGCGCGGCATGCGGGCTCGCGCGCGTCCCGACTCGAGACGCGTGATCATCGGCAGCGTGAACGAGGCCGTCTTGCCCGTGCCGGTCTGGGCGATGCCGAGCACGTCTTTGCCGGTCACGGCAATGGGGATGGCCTGAGCTTGAATAGGCGTCGGCGACGCATAGCCCGCAGCCTCGATGGCGGCGAGCACTTTGCTGCTGAGCCCGAGCTCAGCAAAGGTCGTGGGGTGCAACAAGAACCTCCGTCACTGCATTCGGTCGCGCCGCAGCCTCCGCAGGGAGGGGCGGCGAATCCACATGAGCGCAGGGGGAAGCGGGTTACTCGTTCAACGAGTGAATCAAACGGCACCTGGGTCGAGAAAAGGGACTAATGAAATGCGATCCCCTGCGCCCGACGGGTGTTCCCTGCCACAAAGGCTTGTCTAGAACAAGGAAATTACTGTCGCACCGGGCTTTTCTCATGGGATTCTGGTATCGGAATGCCTTGAAATCCGGTTTCGGTGGTGCGCGCCGGGCGGTCTGGGGACATTGCGCTTGCCTGCGCGGTCGAGCGCGATAGATGTGTCCGCCGGCCACCCTTCAGGTGGCGGATCGTTTCTCAAGGTACGGGAGAGCCCGAATGGATCGCAATCGCCTGTTTGGGGGCAACCCGGCCGCCGTCATTCTCCGGCTCGTCGTGATCTCGATCATCGTCGGGATCGTGCTGTCGGCGCTCAATATCCGGCCTGACGAGATTTTCTATCATATCCGCCGCCTGATGGAGCGGCTCTCGGGGCTCGGCTTCGCGTGGGTCGAGACGGTGTTCCGATGGTTCCTGGTCGGCGCCGTCGTCGTCATTCCGATCTGGCTCATCGTGCGGCTGTTCGGCATGTTCTCGAGCAAGCCCGACGGCGACCGCCGCTAGGGCGAGCCTCAGCCGTCGAGCGGCTTGGCTGCCCACTCCACCGCGCGCGTGCCGACGAGCTCGGAGATATTCGCGAGGCCGCGCGCACGGCACGTCGCATCGAGATGCTGCTTGATGCGGCCGATCAGGCTCGGACCTTCGTAGATGAGACCCGTGTAGAGCTGGAGCAGGGAGGCGCCGGCTTCCATCTTCTGGAGCGCGCTCTCCGGGCTATCGATGCCGCCGATGCCGATGAGCGGCACCTTACCACCCGTTGCCTGATAGACGCGCGCCAGCATGGCCGTCGAACGGTGGAAGAGCGGCCGGCCCGAGAGGCCGCCGGCTTCCTTGGACGTCGGGTCGAGAGTGATGCCCGGACGCGCGAGCGTGGTGTTCGTCGCGGCGATGGCATCGACGTTGTGCGCGAGGAGGCGATCGCAAATGGCGGCGACATCCTCCTCCGCCACATCCGGCGCGATCTTGACGACGATCGGACGGCGCGGCTTGCCGGTGGCCAGCTGCTGAGCGCGCGCTTCCATGACGCGGCCGAGCAACTCGTCGAGCGCGGCCGGCGCCTGCAGGTCGCGCAGGCCCGGCGTGTTGGGCGATGAGATGTTGACCGTGAAGTAGCTCGCAACGTCGTAGAAAGCGGCGATGCCCTTGACGTAGTCGCCGGTGCGGTCAGCGGCATACTTGTTGGCGCCGATGTTGACGCCGACGATGCCGCCGCGTCGTGCGCGCGACTTCAGCCGCGCGAGTGCCGCATCATGACCGCCGTTGTTGAAGCCGAGCCGGTTGATCACCCCATGCGCGCCCGGCAGACGAAAGATGCGTGGCTTCGGATTGCCGGCTTGCGCCAGCGGCGTCACCGAGCCGATCTCCGCAAAACCGCAGCCGATGCCGAGCACGGCATCGGGGACGCGCGCATCCTTGTCGAAGCCGGCGGCAATGGCGATCGGATTGGTGAGCCTCAGCTCGCCGAGGCGCGAGGCGAGCGTTGGCGGATCGGCGCTGCGGTCGGCGGGATAGAGGCCAAGCTCCAGCGCCTTGAGGGTCGCCTCGTGCGCCGTCTCCGGATCGAGCGCGAGAAGCGCCGGCAGCGCGAGTTGCGTAAGGGCACTGATCATCAACCGAGCTCCGGTGGAAGGACGTGGCGACCGTCGGGACCGAGCCTCAAAGGCACGACCGCCGCTACGGCCTCCAGCGGCAGCGGCGCATAAAGGTGTGGATAGAGGGTGCCGCTCGCCGACGCCTCCCAGAGCAGCGCGTCGCCGAGTCTGTCAGGGTTAACGGTCAGAAGCATGAGGTCGGTCCGGCCGGCGAAGAATTTGGCTGCGGTGCGTGCGACTTGGTGTGGTCCACTGAGATGAATGAAACCGTCCTGCAAATCGTCCGGAGAGCCGAAAAATTCACCAGTTTCCGATAGTTGACGCCATTCATTCCCGGTACAGATTTTGTAGGTCATTATCGCCGCGTCAACCATGGGCTCAAAGATCTCCCCCTCTTAACGCCTGCATGGATTACGTGGTGCACGTTTGGCGGCACAGGATTTGCTCTCACGCATCTTATAGCCGCTTGTCGAGGTGTGCGTGTCTTCAACGATCCAATCGGGAGCCGATCCCCGGAGGCATCTTCTAGGCGTGTTTGAATGAGCCCGACCGCAACGATCCTCACCCACGCGTGGATCTGGAACGCGATCGATGCGCTTGCGCGTCACAAGGAGCTGTCGCCTTCAGGCCTCGCGCGTCTCGCCGGGCTCGACCCCACGGCCTTCAATCCATCCAAGCGGTTCACGCCCGAGGGGCGGCCGCGCTGGCCGAGCACCGAAAGCATCTCGAAGATCCTCGCCGCTACCGGCTTTACGCTCGATCAGTTTACCGCGCTCGCCGCCGAGACCGAGCGCGCGCGCCAGACGCCCATGCCGGCCAACGTGCCGCTCATCGGACAGATCATGAACGCGACGGTCGGCGGCTGGCACTCCTTCGGCGCCGCGCAGAACGAAGGGCTCGATGCGCATGCGAAGCTCGTCGTCGGCGGTGGCGGACCGTTCGCGGTCGAGGTCGCGGATGCGAGCCTCGAGCCGGTGTACCGGTGCGGACTGACGCTCGTTGCGGCGTCGAATGCCATTGCGAACGCCGGCGACCGCATTCTCATCAAGCCGCAGGGCGCGCTCGCCGTGCCGCGGCTGCTCGTCGGCAAGACCACGCGCCGCGTGGAGCTCGTCTCTCTCCGCGGCGACGGCGATCCCGTCGAACTCGACCGCTCGCACGTCGACTGGATCGCCCGCATCATATGGTCAAGCGGCGGCTGAGGGGCGGCCTCAGGTCCGCTTCGGCAGCTCCATGCGCACGGCGATCGCCGCGCTCGCCAGCACCGTAATGTCGTTGTTCTCGACATCCGGCACGTCGAGACCGCCTTTCACGACATTCACCGTGACCTGACCGTGCGGCAGCTTCGCCGCCACCTTGGCCTTGTCGACCTGCTCGGGCTTCTGCACGCCGACGGTGACCGTCACCTCCATCTTCTTGGCGTCGAGGCCGAGATTTCGCACGAACGACAGCGAGCTGTGATGTATCGCGTCGTCGACGGCGCGCAGCGCGGCCTTGGTGTAGTCGCCGCCATGGAGCGAGGCACCTGCGCCGAGCTCGAGAATGATGCGCTTCGGTTTCATGTGCGTGCCTCCCTCAAACGTCGAGCGATACGACGACCAGCGCGTGCGCCAGGATCGTGCTGTCGGTGCCATCGTCATTGGGGATTTCGAGCCCGCCCTCGACGACCTTGACGGTGCCCTTGCCGTATGGCGCGACTGCCATCACGGCTTCCTTGTTGACGGTCTCCGGATGCGGCACGCCGATGTTGATCTCGAGGTGCATGTCCGAGCGCTCCTTGCCCATGAGCGTCGCGATGCTGAGCGTATTGCGCCAGAGCGCGTCGCGCACCGCGCGTTCAGCGGCCTTCGTGCTGTCGGCGCCCCGGATGTCGGTGCCCATGCCGATTTCGAGCACCATGCGTTTCAGAGCCATGGATGTTTCCTCTCCCGCCTGTCGTGCGTGCGTTCTGTGAGCGCATTTCGTGCTGGGGAAGGCGCTGGCGTCAAGCCGTGAGCGCGCGCGCCCGTCATGTCGGAGGTGCAACCGGGACCATGCCGCGCGATCAGGAGCGCATGAGCTCGGGCACGCGGCCCGAGGGATGCAGCCCCTCGCGCATCACGAGGCGCCTCAGCCAGGGCAGGGTGTTGAGGGCGTGAAGACCGGCGCCGCGCACGAGGTGAAACGGCAGGAAATCGGAAATCAGCGAGCGGTTGAGCGTATCGACCATGGCCGAACGGACCGCGATATCACTGCGGCGCTCGCTATCGTAGTCATGGAGCACGGTGTCGCCGCCGATGTCCGCGCCGAGCCGCCGCGCGCGGGTGACCAGCTCGACAAGGGTCGCGATGTCCCGCAGGCCGAGATTGAGGCCTTGGGCGCCGATCGGTGGAATGACATGCGCGGCTTCGCCGATGAGCGCGATGCGGCGGGCGCCGAGGCGCTTCGCGCTCATGCGGACGAGCGGGAAGCTCGCGCGCGGTCCGACTGAGGTGACCGTGCCGAGCAGACCCTGCAGCCGATCTTCCAGCGTGGCGATGAAGGCCGCATCGTCGAGCGATGTGAGGCGCTGGGCCTCTTCCGGCGTCTCGACCCAGACGAGGCTCGACTGCGCTCCCGCCAGCGGGACAGTGGTCAGCGGCCCCGACGGCCGGTGGAACTCGCTGGAAATCCCGCCATGGGCGCGTGTGTGCTGGAAGCGGGTTGCGATGGCGCTCTGTGGATAGGGGCTGGTCTCGATCGCGATGCCGGCCTCGCGGCGGCAGAGCGAGCCGCGGCCATCGGCGGCCACGATGAGGCGCGCGGAGATCGTGCTGCCGTCGCCGAGTTTGACGGCGATACCTTGGACGTCCGATTGAAAATCCGACGTCACGGTATCCTCGATCAGTTGGAGGCCTTTTTGCTCCCGTGCGGCCGCCAACAGGACGGCGTTGAGCGCTGCATTGTCGATGTTGATGCCGAACTGATCGAGGCCCAGTTCCTCGGCGCGGAAAAGGGTCTCGGGCGCGCGCCATATGCCGCCCGTATCGTCGATGAGGCGCAGGCCCGTCATCGGCACCATGGCGGACGCGAACCGCGCACCGAGCCCGAGGTTTCGCAGCAGCGCGACGCTGCCCGTGAAGAGCGCCGTCGTGCGCGTATCGCGTGCCGGGTCCACCGGTGGGCCGACCGCGATCGTCGTGAAGCCCGCCTGGGCCATGGCGAGCGCCGCAACCAGGCCCGCCGGCCCGGTGCCCACAACCAGGATGTCGCAGTCGTATGTCGAAGAAGGAGCTGCCATCGGCCGCATCTTACCTGTTTTCCCAGGCAGGCAGCGTGCCGCATAGCCGCGTGGGGCTCTTGCGCGGCATCAAGGCCCCGATTGCCGGCTGGTGCGACAGTCCGCGCACAATTTTTGACATGTGCCGCAGGTTGGAATGCTTATAAGTACTCTAGAACCGAATGGAGCGGACCTGTCGAACATCCCGATGCGATCGGGAGGCTGCGAGCGGCGCACCGCGAGGGAACGGGACTGAGATATGGATTACAGCGCACATTTTGCCGGGGCTCTGGCGCAACTGAGGGAAGAAGGCCGCTACCGTGTGTTCGCCGACATCCGCCGCCGCCGCGGGGCCTTTCCGGCGGCCGAGCGGTTCGGTGCCAGCGGTACGCGCGAGATCAAGGTATGGTGCTCCAATGATTATCTCGGCATGGGGCAGCATCCGGCGGTTCTGGCGGCCATGCACGAAGCGCTCGACACGGCCGGCGCCGGCTCGGGCGGCACGCGCAACATTTCGGGGACGACGCACTATCACGTGGAGCTCGAAGCCGAGATCGCCGACCTTCACAGCAAGCAGGCCGCGCTGATCTTCACCTCCGCCTTCGTCGCCAACGAGGCGACGCTCTCGACCCTGCAGAAGCTGCTGCCGGGCTGCGTGATTCTCTCGGACGAGAAGAACCACGCCTCCATGATCGCGGGCATCCGCAATGGCGGTGGCCCGAAGCTCATCTGGAAGAACAACGACCTCGTCGACCTCGAAGCCAAGCTCGCTGTGCTCCCGCGCGAGACGCCGAAGATCATTGCCTTCGAGTCCGTCTATTCCATGGACGGCGTGATGGCGCCGATCGGCGCCATCTGCGATCTCGCCGCGAAGTACAACGCGCTCACGTACCTCGATGAGGTGCACGCGGTCGGCATGTACGGGCCGCGCGGCGGGGGCATCGCCGAGCGTGACGGCGTCATGGAGCGAGTCGACATCGTCAACGGCACGCTCGCCAAGGGCTTCGGCGTCATGGGCGGTTATATCGCCGCGTCGGCCGATATCTGCGATGCGATCCGCTCGTATGCGCCGGGTTTCATCTTCACGACGTCGCTCGCGCCGGCCATTGCGGCAGGGGCCTGCGCAAGCATCCGCCATCTCAAGACGTCCAACGTCGAGCGCACGCGCCATCAGGAGCGAGCCCGTGCCGTGGCGCGGCGGCTGAAGGCCTCCGGGTTGCCGGTGATGGAGAACCCGAGCCACATCGTGCCCGTGTTCGTCGGCAATCCCGTGCACTGCAAGGCCGTCAGCGACACGCTGCTCGACCGCTTTGCCATCTACGTGCAGCCGATCAACTACCCGACCGTGCCGCGCGGCACGGAGCGCCTGCGGATCACGCCGACGCCCGCGCACAGCGATGCCGATATCGATGCGCTCGTCGCCGCGCTCGGGACGCTCTGGGCGGAATGTGAGCTCGCTCGCGGCGCCCATATCGTGGCGGCCTGAGGCGGACCGCCGGCCGTCCGGCGATGCCCGGAATGTTGCCTTTCAGCGCACCCGCTTGCTCCTGCAGGCGGGTGCGTGCTGTATTCCAGCCCAACCAGACCGCATCGATCATGAGCCATCATCATGCAGGACAAGCTCCCGACGCCGCCTGACGGCGTTCACCTCGAGGACGTCGAGGTCGGCCGGACCATCGAGTTCGGACGCATCAGCGTCAGCAAGCAGGACATCATCACCTTCGCGCGGGCCTACGATCCACAACCCATGCACATCGACGAGGAGGCGGCGAAGGCCAGCATCGTCGGGGGATTGTGCGCTTCGGGATTCCATTCTTGCGCGATCATGATGCGCATGATCGTCGATGGCCTGCTCAAGAATGGCTGGACGTCGCTCGGCTCGCCTGGCCTCGATGAATGCAAGTGGCTGAAGCCGCTCTTCCCGGATCAGACGCTCACGGGGCGCGTGACCTGCATCGACAAGCGAGCACTCGGCTCGCGGCCTGAGGTCGGCCTCATCAAGACGAAATTCGAGATGCTGAACCAGGCCGGCGACGTGGTCATGATCTGGGACGGCAACCAGCTTCTCAAGGTCCGCAATCCCGGCCCGAAAGCCGAAGGCGGCGGCAAAGGCGAGCGGCCGCCGCCACTCGAAAGCGTGTGGGACGGTCCGCAAGGGCCCGCACCGGACCCGACGCGCAATTTCTTCGAGGATCGCCAGATCGGCGAGATCTACGACATGGGCTCGCACACCTTCACGAAGGACGAGATCATCGCCTTCGCGCGCCAGTTCGACCCGCAGCCCTTTCATCTCGACGAGGAAGCCGGCCGCAAGTCGCTGTTCGGTGGCCTTTGCGCCTCGGGCTGGCAGACGGCCGCAATCTGGATCCGCCAGTTCGTGGCCTACCGCCAGACGATCGAGCGGCAGATCCGCGAGGCCGGCGCGCCGGTCGCCCGCTACGGTCCGTCGCCGGGCTTCCGCAATCTCCGATGGCTGAAGCCTGTTTACCCTGGGGATACTTTGACGTTCCGGGGACGGACGGCGGCCAAGATCGATCTCAAGTCACGGCCGGATCGTGGTATTCTGCAGACGGACTCGCAGGCGCGAAATCAGCGGGGCGAGATCGTCTTTAATATTCGCGGGCAGATTCTCGCGGAACGCCGGGAGCCGTACAAGCCCTGAACTCCGGCTCGAGCTGTTCGGCAGGGCGTTGCCTATGCCACGGTTCAGCCATCTCGGCGGGCGAGACTCTGCTGTCAGGTTGGCGAATCGGGCCGGATGCCCCATATGAATGGGGTGCGCCGTTTCGCGTAGCAGGCCGACGTGCAGGCAGAAGAGGGGCGTCAGCATGGCAAGCAGCAGACTGATCGTTGGGCGCGGCCGAATGGCCGCTGCTGCGGTTGTCTCGAGCTTTGCGGTGATACTCGGCGCTTGGTTGTGGAGCTTTGCGAGCCCCGACCGTCTGCTCGAGAGGAGCTACGCGCGCATGGCGCCGCAGGGCACGCTCTTCCTCGATGACGCTGGCGCGGACGCGCCTCGGCTTCCGGTAACCCCGGCGAGAGTGCTGGCGGAGGCGCCGACACCATTGCCGTCGCTGGTCGTCGATGGCGCGCCGGTGCCCTCCGGCATCCTGAGCGAGCCGCTGGCTGTCGGTGATCACGTGCAGTACGGCGGCGCGCATGGGGATGTGCGGGCCATCGAGGTGCAGGACGTCGCCGACATGGCGGCGCCCGTCGTGGGACTACCGGGCGTGCGGCTGCAACTTGTGACCGCGCGCACACTCGACCGGCGCCGGCCCGAGACGCTGCGCCTCGTGTTCGCCGTTCGCGAGGCGAGCCCCGTCAAGGTGGTGCCGATCTCGGCGCCTGCGACGGACAAGGTTCTCTGATCTCTCCGCTACGCGCGCAAGCTCGGGGGCTGGCAACGCCATGCTGCGTCTGAGGCACTTTCTGCTGTGCCCGTTCTCGCGTTCGATCCGCCTCACGCTTCTGGAGCTCAACATCGCGCATGAGCTGGTCGCCGAGACCGCCGATGCGGCCGTTCCGGGTGCGCGTGGTCTCGGTCTGCCCGCGGATCTCCCACTTCTCGAGCTCGAGGAGGGCGGGGTCGTCGCCGGGGCGTACGCCATCAGCGAGTATCTCGACGAGCTGATTGCGCGCGGCCTGCTCGACGGGCGTGATCTGAGGCCCTTTCCGGGCTCCGGCGAGGATCGCGCCGAGGCCCGCCGCCTCGTCGATTGGTTCCATCGGCGGCTCGACAGGGAGGTTACCCAGCAGCTCCTGGCCGCCAAGGCGTGGCCGCGGCTGCTCTCAGGCCCGCCGGCCGGCGCGCCGAGCTCGAGCGGGCTCAGGGCCGCACACGCGAGCCTGCGCCGCCACCTCGATTACATCGGCTACCTGACCGATACGCGGCGCTGGCTCGCTGGGGATGCGCCGAGCTTTGCCGACTTCGCGGCGGCCGCGCATCTCTCCGTGCTGGACTACCTCGCCGAGGTCCCCTGGGAGAGCACGCCGAGTGCCCACGTCTGGTACGCGCGGCTGAAATCGCGGCCCTCGTTCCGTCCGCTGCTGGCGGATCGTCTCCCGATGCTGCCACCGCCCGCGCACTACGCCGATCTCGATTTTTGAACGCGCAGGGCGAACTTGCGTGGCGGTGGCGCCACCCCCCGCCGGCATCGAGCAGGGGGCATTCGTGCCCGCCTCTTGCCAATGGGGCGTCGCCCGTGCGACCACGCTCCCCACGGGCGCGACCCGAGATTCGGCCGATTCCGAAGGCCGCTCTTCGCATGTGATGCGTCACATATCCCGTTCACAGAAGATTGGAGCCATACGCAATGGCGTCCTCCCGTGACCTGTTTGCCAAGCTCGAGGCCGAGTTGACCGAAAAGCCCCTGCGCGCCCGCAAGAACGGCGATGCGTCCGATGACTACGGCGCCGATCTCATCGAAGTCCTGGAAGGCCTGGAGCCCGTGCGCCGGCGCCCCGGCATGTACATCGGCGGCACGGACGAGAAGGCGCTGCACCACCTGTTCGCCGAGGTCATCGACAACTCGATGGACGAGGCAGTCGCGGGCCATGCGACGTGGATCGAGGTGCGTCTCGACGCGGACGGCTTCCTGAGCGTCACGGACAACGGCCGCGGCATTCCGATCGACCCGCACCCGAAGTTCAAGAACAAGTCGGCGCTCGAAGTCGTCATGTGCACGCTGCACGCCGGCGGCAAGTTCGACAGCAAGGCCTATCAGACATCGGGCGGCCTGCACGGCGTCGGCGTCTCGGTCGTCAACGCGCTCTCGGACCACCTCGAGGTCGAGGTCGCGCGCGGCCAGCAGCTCTATCGCATGATCTTCAGCCGCGGCATTCCCCAGACCAAGCTCGAGAAGCTCGGTCAGACCATGAACCGGCGCGGCACCAAGGTCCGCTTCCATCCTGACGAGCAGATCTTCGGCAAGGGCGCGACCTTCAAGCCGGGCCGTCTCCTCAAGATGGCGCGCTCCAAGGCGTACCTCTTCGGCGGCGTCGAGATCCGTTGGTCGTGCGATCCCTCGCTCATCAAGGACGATACGCCGGCCGAGGCGACGTTCCATTTCCCCGGCGGGCTCAAGGACTACCTGACAGCCTCGATCGATGGCCAGACGCGCGTCACCAAGGACATCTTCGCCGGCCGCATCGAGAAGAAAGAAGGCCATGGCTCCGTCGAATGGGCCCTTTGCTGGGTCAGCGACGAGGATGGTTTCCTGCACTCCTACTGCAACACGGTGCCGACACCGGAAGGCGGCACGCACGAGCAGGGCCTGCGCAATGCGCTGACGAAGGGCCTCAGAGCGTACGGCGAGCTGGTCGGCAGCAAGAAGGCGGGCCAGATCACGGCCGAGGACATTCTCGGCACGTCCGCCGGGATGCTCTCGGTCTTCATTCGCGAGCCCGAGTTCCAGGGCCAGACCAAGGACCGCCTCGCGACGGTGGAAGCCGCGCGCATCGTCGAGGGTTCGATCCGCGATGCCTTCGACCACTGGCTCGCCGACAGCCCGCAGCAGGCGACGCGCCTCCTCGAATGGACGATCGACCAGGCAGAGGATCGCCTCAAGCGGCGTCGCGAGAAGGAGATCGGCCGCCAGAACGCGACGCGCAAGCTGCGTCTGCCGGGCAAGCTCATCGATTGCGCGAACACGAGCGGCGATACGGAGATCTTCCTCGTCGAGGGCGACTCGGCCGGCGGCTCGGCCAAGCAGGCGCGCAATCCGAAGACGCAGGCGGTGCTGCCGCTGCGCGGCAAGATCCTCAACGTCGCGAACGCGACCTCGGCGAAGCTCTCGCAGAACCAGCTGCTGACCGACCTGATCACGGCGCTGGGCGTCGGCACGGGCACGAAGTATCGCGACGAGGACCTGCGCTACGACCGCGTGATCGTGATGACGGACGCCGACGTCGACGGCGCTCACATCGCCTCGCTGCTGATCACGTTCTTCTATCAGGAAATGCCGGAGCTCGTCGCCAACGGTCACCTCCATCTCGCGGTGCCGCCGCTCTACCGCCTCACGCAGGGCGCCAAGGTGGTCTATGCGCGCGACGATCGCCACAAGGACCAGCTCATGGAGAGTGAGTTCAAGGGCCGGGGCAAGGGGGACATCACTCGCTTCAAAGGCCTCGGCGAGATGGACTTCAAGGACCTGAAGGTCACGACCATGGATCCCGCGAAGCGCGTGCTGCTCCGGGTCGAGGTCGTGGAGGACGACAAGATGGCGGTATCGGAGGCGGTGAACGCGCTCATGGGATCCAAGCCCGAGCTGCGCTTCCGCTTCATCCAGGATCGGGCGGCCTTTGCCAAGGATCTGGATATCTGAGGAAATCGGCGCCGGCCGCTTTTGGAGGCCTGCTCCCCGTACTCCGGGCGCTTCATCGGCCCTGAAACTGTGAGTACGCCCTGACACCCGCCACAATCCCGTTGCAAGGGATGGCATGTCATGACCGCGCAGGCGACGACACCCCCTCAAGGCCGCGCGCCGCCGCCATCACCGGCAGCGCCAGGGCCTCCACGTGCGCCGCGCGCCCGCCCTCGTCGGCGGCGAAGCTGGCTCTCCGTCGTTTTGACGACGATCATGTACGCCGGGCTCGCGGTCGTCTTCCTGGCTGTCGCGTTGGCCACCTTTCTGCTCGTCGCTCCACCCGTGGACATCACCCGCGAGCGCGTGACGGCGGAGTTCCGCGCTCGCACAGGCTACGTGCTCGAACTCAATGGCGGAACGTCACTCAACCTTCTCACTGGGCCGTCGATCGAGTTCCGCGATGTGGTCGTCGCGACGGCCGAGGAAGGCGGCGCGCCGGTTCTCAGGGCCGAGGCCGTCGAGATCGAGGCCAAGCTCTGGCCGCTGATCCGCGGGCGCATCGAGCCCGAGCGCGTATCGCTGCGGCGGCCGCAGCTCGATCTGGTCGTCGCGCAGGACGGGCGGCGCAAGTGGCTCAGGGCGGACGTACAGGAGCTTCTGCCAGTGCGTGTTGCCCGCGTCGATCGGGATGATAGCCGTGCGGGCCGTTTCTCGGCGCCGGCGCTCGACGACGGGATCGCGGAAGAGGCTGACGAGCAGCCCGAGGAAAAACCCAAGGCGGGCCGGAAGCGTGACCGCGAACGCGAACGGGTGCGCGTTCTCGAAAAGGGCGATCTCACCATCCACGTCTCGGACGGCATCGTCCGCTATCGCGACCTGCGCACGGGGAGCCTCACGCAGGCCGATCAGATCCAGCTTCGGCTCTCGCGTCGTGACGGCCGCAAGGGAGCGCCGATCCGCGGGCGCGGCAGCCTCGCCTACAACGGCGAAACCGTGAAGGTCGATGTGGGAGCGGAACCCGGCGAAGGCGACGGCATCCGGAATGTCTCGCTGAAGCTTTCCGGGCGCCATGGCAATGCGCGCTACGACGGTCCTGTCGGCTCGGCCGCGCGGCCGGCGCTCAGCGGCCGGCTCGATCTCACGACGCCGTCGGTGGTGGAGGCCGGGCGCTGGCTCGGGATGCGGCTGCGGGATGGTTCCGGCCTGAGCGGCGCCGTCGCGCTCAAGGGGCGGATCGAAGCGCAGGAGGGCCGCGCCCGCATCGAGGAGATGCAACTCAAGTCGACCGGCCTCGACGCGCGCGGCGAGGTGGACGTGACGTTCGCCCGGCGGCCCCGGTTCACGGCCGATCTCGTGCTCGCCGAACTCGACTTCGACCGAATGCGCGAGAGCAAGGATGTGGCCCGCACCCGCCGCAGCGAGGAGCGCGAGCGGGGCCGCAGTGTTCGCCGCGTCGAGGCGTTGCGCGCGGCAACGCCGGCCGGGACGACTGCCGAAAGTGCTGCGCCCTCCGACGATCAGGAGGCGCCGTCGCGCGAGGGCAGGAGCGGCCGCGAATGGCGGACGGAGCCCATCGCCTTCTCGAACCTCCATGATGCGGTGGGTGAAGCCAAGCTGCGCGCCACGCGCGTCGTCTGGCGCGGTGCCGTGCTGAGCGATGCCGCCGGCGGCCTCTCGCTCGCCGATGGCAACCTGAAGATCGACATCCGCGAAGGCGGGTTGAACGGGGGCACGGCCAAAGGCGTCATCACGGCTTCGGCCGCCGGGCATGTCGCGATCGATCTCGCGCTCGATGGCGTCGGTGCGCTCGAAACGCTCGGCAATGCGGGCCGCTTCGAGGTTCTCGACGGGCCGGCCCGCATCCGGCTTGCTGTGGCCGGCCAAGGTGCCAGCGAGCAGGAGATCGTCGGCACGCTCACCGGCACGGCCTCGCTGGACATCGCCGATGGCGCCATCCTCGGCTGGAGCGTCGCCGACATCATCGCCAGCGCGCGGCGCCTGGAGCTTCCGAACCTCGACCGCGATCCGCGCGCCCGCACGCCGTTCTCGCGTCTCTCGGCAACCCTCGTCATCAAGGACGGCATCGCGACGGGCAAGGATATGCGCATCGCCGCCTCGCCGATCAGCCTGGACAGCAGCGGCACCATCAACCTTCCCGCCCGCACGCTCGATCTGACGCTCAATCCGCGGGTGGCGGAGGGCGCGGGCGCCAAGAGCTTTGCCGGCTTGACCGTGCCGCTGCAGCTCGCCGGGCCGTGGCACCGCCCGCGCCTTCGCGGCGACTACCAAAGCATCCTGAAGAGCTCGCAGAAAGTGATCGACGGCGTGCGCGACACGGCGCGCGGGATCAAGGACGAGGATATCGACAAGGCGGCGAAGCGCCTGCTCGGCGACTCGCCGGAGGCCGAGAAAGGCGCCAAGCGCGCCAAGGAGCTGCTCAAGCGCTTTCTCGAGAAGTAGAGATTAAAAAAACGTGCCCGACGCACTGTGCGTATGCCGACAGTCGTCATCGCGGGCAACGGAGAAAACTTTTTTGCCCCAGGGGGTCAAAAGGTCTTGCGTGGGGGGGCGATTGGCCTCATATCACGCGTCTCCGTTCGTCCACCTGCCCCAAAGGTCAAGGATCTCCTGAAACCCCAAGGTAAGGAGCGGACGGGTCACATCTGTCTGCTGGTTGGGGAGGGTCACATGGCCTTTGATGACGCCCTCTTCCAATTGGGGATGGACTTGACTCGTTCAAGCCCCGCCCAAAAGGAAGACCTTATCTACGCTGCACCCGTCGCAAACGATGACCGTAAGGATTTCTTCATCGAGCGAGACGGCGTGAGGTTCGCGGGTTCGCACCTCATCATCGACGTGTTTGGCGGCAAGCGTCTGGACGACTTGCCCTACATCAAGACGACGCTCGAGCGCTGTGCCCGGGCTGCTGGAGCGACGCTGCTCAACGTGCACCTTCATCCGACGTCGCCGAAGGGCGGGGTCGCTGGGGTGGCGGTGCTGGCGGAGTCGCACATCACCATCCATAGCTGGCCCGAGGCCGGCTATGCGGCGCTCGACGTGTTCATGTGCGGGGATACCAAGCCGCATCTCGTCGTGCCCCTGCTCAAGGCAGCTTTCGACGCTGCCGACGTGCAGGTGAAGGAGCATCGTCGCGGCGAGGCCCTGGAGCCCCGCCGTTGGCAGGCGGCAGCCCGACAGCCGGTTTCGTTCGGCCGGGCAAAGGCCGCACGTCGGCGGCAGCGTCAGGCGGCTTGATCGGGCCCGCCCAAGCGACCAGCTCGAGACAGATCGCGCGCCTCTCGGAAACGGGAGGCGCGCTTTCTTTTTGGCGCCCCATAGATCTGGAAAAAATCCGAAGGCGTGTCGGATCGACACGGCCCGCTTCGTCCTTGTGGCAGGGAGCCCGCAAGGCTCGCGCGAACGAGAGGATTTCCGATGGCCCCGAATACGACCAAGAACACGATCTGCGTCTGGTACGACAAGGATGCAGAAGCTGCGGCGCGCTTCTACGCCGAAGTCTTTCCCGACAGTGCCGTGCATGCGGTTCACCACGCGCCGAGCGACTATCCCTCCGGCAAGAAAGGCGACGTGCTGACCGTGGACTTCACCGTCGCGGGCGTGCGCTGCATCGGCCTCAACGGCGGCCCCGCCTTCAAGCAGACCGAAGCCTTCTCCTTCCAGATCGCCACCGACAATCAGGAAGAGACCGACCGCTACTGGAACGCCATTGTCGGCAACGGCGGCCAGGAAAGCGCGTGCGGCTGGTGCAAGGACAAGTGGGGCATCAACTGGCAGATCACGCCGCGCGTGCTCACCGAGGCGATGGCGGCAGGTGGCGCGGAGGCCAAGCGCGCGTTCGAAGCGATGATGCACATGCGCAAGATCGACGTTGCCGCGATCGAGGCCGCACGCCGCGGCTGACGGGCTTTCGCGCGCATCGGAAACGGGCGCGCGCTTTCTCTGCTAATGCGCTTCGCGGCGCGGAAAGACGCGGAACGTCACGACCTCTTCGAGATCGTTGTGTCGTCCGCGGCAGAGTTCCTCGACGCGCATGTCGAAGGGCGCCTGGTCGAGCTCGATGCCGCGTCCGCGACCGCTTCGCCAATCCCAGCGAACACCGGGACCGGACGGCTTATCGGGATTGGGCGGCCCTTCGAGGATCGCCGGACGCGCCTCCGTAACCAGCACCTCCTCGTATTGTCCGAGCTTCTTCAGGACGCGACCGACATCGGCATTGCTCAGGTGCTGCAGCACTTCACGCACGAGGCAGACATCACCGTCCGGCAGCTCGCCGCCCACGATATCCACCTCCCGGAAGGATGCTCGCGGATCGAGTACACTTGCCGAATGGGCTCGGATAAGCTCGGGCACGATATCGCAACCGACGTAGGTGATGTTCTCCGTGCTCGCGAGCAACCGTCGCCCGATCGAAAAATCACCGCATCCGAGATCGACGACGCGCAGCGGGCGATCCATATCCTCGGCGCGCTCCTGAAGCACCCTCGCGACGCACGCGACGTACGTATCCGCACATGCACCGCGCGAACCGTCGCCGGAGTAGAACTGCGCACCTTCTTCCACGCCCCATTGCGCGTTTCCGTAAGCGTTCTGAAATGCGCGCCGGCGATGCCACCCATCGAACCAGCTCGGAAGAGCACGCCCTGCGAGCAGAGACAACATCGGTCCGTTGCCACGATACGCATCCAGCCGGCGTCGCAATGTTGCAGACCAGGACGGCGGCAGGGTCTGCAAGGCGAGCGTCTTCAACGCATGTCGCTTCTGCATGATTGTGGCCTTTCGTGTGCTTGCGGTGACGCACCGGCATTTCGTGCGCGGCCTTGCCGCACCATCCCTCGGGCGTGCGACGGCGATGGAACGCATCCCATCGGGGCGAATTATCAGGGAAGCGAACCAGGATACCTTTGGTTCCCGGAGCAGATCGGCCGAGCGCCCAGCTTGAGAATTCTCTCCCTATCGTCCGCTTTCCCGCCTCATGTGTACGGGGGCGGCGAGGTTGCGGCCTGCAATCTGGCGCGTCTTCTCGTGCAACGCGGACACGATGTCGGCGTTGCGACGATGCTCGAGAAGGATGCGGCCCCATACTGGGGCGAGCGAATGCCCGACGGCTACCGGCTCTATCGGCTACCGCTGCCGCGCGCCCATACATTCTATGGCCGTGCTGACGCGACATCGGTGGCGCACAAGCTCTTCTGGCACGCGCAGGACTATGCCGATACACGCAACAGATCCGCGATCCAGCGCGTGCTCGCCGAGTTTCAGCCCGAGCACGTGGACATCCACAATGTGGCGGGGATCGGCTTCAACGTTTTGCCGCTGCTGAAAGACTGCAGTGCGGCGTACTTCCTGCACGATCTCGGGCTGGCGTGCTTTTCTGGTTCGATGTATGCGGGCGCGAATTGCGCGCAGCCCTGTGTGACATGCCGGATCACCGGCACACTGCGACAGCATTTTCTCGCCGGCGTACCGCGGCTCGGCTTTGTCTCGCCGTCGCAGGCCAACATCGCCAAGCTCGCACCGCACGTTGCCGCGGTGCGCCGCGCACCTGCTGCCGTCATCAGAAACGTACCCGACGAGCTCCCGCCGTTACCGGCTCACAGGCCGTCGGGTGCGCCGAAACTGCTGTACGCGGGACGGCTCGAGAGCATCAAGGGCATTTCGTTCCTGCTCGATGTGCTCGCGTCATTGGCACCCGCACATTCGTTTCATCTCACCGTGCTCGGCACGGGGACGCTCGAAGCGGAACTGCGCGAGCGCTACGGCGACTGCCCGTGGGTGACATTCG
>JAEWIJ010000262.1 GCA_023387235.1 Pseudomonadota bacterium | reverse complement strand
TTCACCTCGGTGATCTCGTCGAGGCCGAGCTTGGCGTGGCGCTGGAAGAACGTCTGGCCATCGATGCCGTCGGGCGCGCGGAGCAACGAGCAGGGCCGCCCCTCGATATGCGGCAGCATCCACGCACAGATCTCCGCGAGGTAGTGCGCTAGATCGAGCTTGGTGGCGGCCCGTACATCGCCGTCGGCCGGCCAGAGCACCTTGTCCGGCTTGGAGATGGCAATGCCGAGCACGGGATTGTCACCCTTGGCTACCGGCGCGCGCTTGGCGGGGCTGCTTGCACGAGCGGCCGCGCGGCGCACGGTCTTTGCGGGCTTCTCCGCCGAGCTCCAGACAGCATCAGGCTTGAACGCAGCGCCGCGCCCGCTCATGAAGGCGCTCGGGCTCGCGCCCTTGCCGGCGGCAATCTGGTTCATCGTGCGCCCGGACGCGACTGAGCGGTCCTTCTTGAGAACATCGGCCTGCGCGTTGGTCTTCGCCCACTTGTCGCGATGCTTGATGAGCAGCCAGTTCGTGCGCTTTCCGCCATAGCGATCGCCCGACATGCGCACGAGCACCCAGCTCCCCTTGAGCTTCTCGCCGGCGACGACGAATTTCAGATCGCCGTCGCGCAGCATCGCGCTCACGGACTTGTCGCCCTCCGGCATCCAGAAGCCGCGATCCCAGAGCATGACGGTGCCGCCGCCGTATTCCTTCTCAGGGATCGTGCCTTCGAAATCGCCGTAGTCGAGCGGATGATCCTCCACCTCCACGGCGAGACGCTTGTCACTCGGATCGAGCGAAGGGCCGCGCGTGACGGCCCAGGATTTGAACACACCGTCGACTTCGAGGCGCAGATCGTAGTGCAGGCGCGTCGCGTCGTGCTTCTGGATGACGAAGCGCGGATACTCGGCAGGCTTGATGGTGCGACTGCCGCTCGGCTCGGCCGTCTTCGTGAAATCACGGCGCGCCTGGTACTCCGAAAGCTTCTTTGCGGCCATCGAACTCGTCCGCTATCCGGCGCGCCGGCTCGACGACTTGGGCTTAGCGCGCCGCTTCGGCTCCTTGGTTTCCTTGGCCGCGGCCTTGGCCGGGGCCTTCTTGCCGCCGCCGCCACCGACACTCCGGCGCAGTGCTTCCATCAGATCGACGACATTGCCGCCCTTGGGCCGCTCCTCCTCGGCGTGCGCGACGATCCGGTTGCCTTTTAGCTTGTCCTTGATGAGGGCCTTCAAGGCCGTCGCGTAGTGATCCTCGAACTTCGTCGCATCGAAGGCGGAGCTCTTGCGGCCGATCAGCTCGGCGGCGAGGTCGACCATTTCCTTGTCGGGCTTCGTTCTGGGGATCTCGTCGAAATAGTCGCCCGCATTGCGCAGTTCGTCGCCATAGCGCAGCATGACCATGACGAGGCCATCGTCGAGCGGACCGACGGCGACGAGCCACTCGCGCCCGCCGATGGTCACCTGGGCGAGCCCGGCCTTGCCCGTCTTGCGCATGGCCTCGCGAATGACCGCGTAGCCTTCGGCCGCGACCTCATCGGCGGGCACGATGTAGTAGGGCCGCTCGAAGTAGCGCCAGTCGATCTCGGCGACATCCACGAACTGGGCGATGTCGATCGTCTTCTTGCTGTCGAGTTTGACGGCGTCGACCTCTTCGGGCTCGAGCGTGACGTAGGTGTCGCTATCGACCTCATAGCCCTTCACGATGTCGCTGTTCTCGACCTTGCCGAGACCCGGCACGACCTTCTCGTAGCTGATGCGCCGGCCGGATGGCTTATGGATCTGGCGGAAGGAGATCTCGGATTTCGATTCGACGGCGTTATAGATTTCGACCGGGATCGAGACGAGCGAAAGGCGGAGAAAGCCCTTCCAGTAGGCACGTGCTTGCTTGGGCATGACGCGGCACTCGAATGCAGGAGGGCGCAAATGCGCGGAACTCGGAGGATAAACGAGTATTTCACCCCGGGGGTTCCTGGCGCCGATAAAGCTAACGCCGGGGAAGGCGCCGGTCCAGGCTCGTGAGGGCAGGGCGCCGGCAAGGCCGCCGGCGCCGCCGTTAACCAGCCGCGAGTATAGCGTCGCGGGTAATAGGCAAGGTGCGGACCCGCACGCCCAGAGCCCGGTGGACGGCATTGCCGATTGCGGCAGCCGTCGGGCCCATCGCGGTCTCGCCGACGCCGAGGCCCGGCAGCTCGGGCCGGGCGATCACGTTCACCTCGATCTCCGGGATCTCCGAGAAGCGCAGAATGGGGTAGCCCTCCCAATCGCGCGTCGCGACGGCGTCGCCATCGAAGCCTACCTGCTCCTTGAGCGTCCAGCTCGCGGACTGGATGATGCTGCCCTCGATCTGGTTCCTGATGCCGTCGGGGTTGATCGCCTCGCCGGCATCGACGGCGGACCATGCGTGCGTCACCCGCACGCGTTCGTCGCAGACGACGCGCACGACGACCGCGCAATAGGCGCTGCGGTTCTTGTACTGGTTGAAGCCGATGCCGAGCGCTTCGCCTTGAACACTCGGGCCCGGCCAGCCGGCCATTTGCGCCGCTTTTGCGACCACCGCCGCCGCGCGCGTGTCCTCGAGGTGGCTGAGCCTGAAGGCAACAGGATCGGTGCCGACCTCGGCGGCGACGTCATCCATGAGCGTTTCGATGGCGAAGACGTTCGCGTAGCCGCCGAGCGCACGGAGTGCCGACGTACGATAGGGCAGGCCAAGCAGAATACGCTTCGAGACATGAATATTCGGGAAGGCATAGAGCGGCACAGCATTGCGATCGGCGCCGCCGCCGCGATCGACCGGCACGTCAAGCGGTTTGCCTTTCTGCAGAGGTGTGGCGAGGCGTTCGCCGGCGACGAGGTTGAGCGTGCCGCCGCGGCCCGGCCGCGATACATGGGCCTGGCTCTCGGATCGAATGGAGAACGCGGTGATGCGGCCCTCGCCGTCGACCTTCGCCTCGGCCCTCACGATCGCGCCCGGCCCGAGTGGCGCGAGCGAGAAGTCCGCCGCGCGCGACCAGAGAAGGCGCACCGGACGGCCCGGGACGGCGCGCGCGAGAAGTGCCGCTTCGTACGCGACATCATCCTGACCGGAATGGCCGTACGTGCCGGCGCCGGGCACATGGATGACGACGACGTTGCCGGCCGCGATGCCCAACGCCTTGGCGAGCGGCGCGCGCATGTCGTGCACGGCCTGGCTGTGCGAGTGAATTTCGAGCGCATCGCCGCGCCATGTCGCGATGGCACAGGATGGCGCAACCGATGCGTGGGCGATATAGGGCCGCTCGATCTCGGTCGAGATGAGCCGCCCTTCGGCAGCGGCCACATTCCCCTTCTCGATAACGGTTTCGGGCTCGGCGGCATCGGCGGCGACCGCCGCGCGCATGAGCGCGGGCACCGCAAAGCCTTGCGACCATGTCGCGAGCCGTGCGGCATGTGTGATCGCCCGCACGACCAGATCCTCGCGTTCGGCGATGATACCGAGGAAGGAGCCGTCGCGGACGACCTGCACGGTCGGAAAGGCACGTTTGAAAGCTGCCTCGTCAAAGGCGTCGAGACGACGGCCCGAAGCCGGAGGGTCGAGCGTGCGCCCGTGCAGCATACCTGGCAGCTCGACATCATGAATGAAGCCGGGCCCGGCCGCCTTTGCCGCAAGATCGATGCGCGGCATGGATGTGCCGGCGAGACGGCGCGCTGCGGGCGCCTTGGGCCTCGCGTGATCCATAACGGGCGCCTGCAGATCCACCGCGGGCGCAAGCGACCAATACGTGAGATCCGTTTCGCGGCCGTCGACGGCAATGCGGCCATCGTCGACGGAGAGGCTCTCGACCGGCGCCTGCAGGAGCTTGGCGGCCTCGGCGAGCAGTATCGCACGCACGGCAGAAGCTGCGAGGCGCACGGCGCGACCGCCCGTCTCGATCGAGAGGCTGCTGGACGTGCCGGCTTCGACGGGCCCGAGCGCCGTATGGCCTGAGATAAGCTCGATCATGCCCGGCGCAACATCGAGCTCGTCGGCAGCGATCTGAACAAGCGCCGTCGTGATGCCCTGCCCGATCTCGACCTTGCCCGACTTGAGGACAACGGCGCCGGAGCGCGGAAGATCAATCCAGTCGCAGCAGCGCGGATTGTCGGTGAGGCTCGGTGATGATGCGATGGCGCTCATGCGCGTGGCCTCCCCGTGCGGGCTGCACGCTCGATGGCGCGCACGATGCGGACGTGCGCGCCGCAGCGACAGAGATGGCCGTCGAGGGCGGCGACGATATCCGATCGTGTCGGCGAACTGTTCGCATCCAGCAGGGCCTTGGCACGCATGAGCATGCCGGCGAGACAGTAGCCGCACTGCCCGGCCTGCTCCTCGATGATGCCGTCGAGCAGGGGATGATTGCCATCCTCCCCGCCGCTCAGCACCTCCACAGTTTCTATGTGCTGGCTACCGACCGCACTAATGGGCACCATGCAGGCTGTCTGCGGTCGCCCGTCGATCAGTACCGTGCAGCTCATGCACTGGCCCTCGACGCAGCCGGCCCGCGTTCCCTTCAGTCCGAGATCGTTACGCAGAACATAAAGAAGAGGCGTGTCGGGAGCGGCGCGAACGTCGAGCGCCTCCCCGTTGACGTTGAGCCTGATCGTATCCATTGAGCGCGTCCATCGTTGAAGTCCCGATGGACGTTAGCGCATGCCTGCCGGATCGCGCATCAATCAAGTTCAGGTCGGATTGGGACCATTGCGAAGGAAGATGGTGCGGGTCGGGCCACTTTTCGGGAGCGGATAGATCGCGTCCTCGAAGTGCGGCAGATCGATCCAAGCACCATCCGGCAATCGCCGTTCCGCGGTGTAAAATCTGCCTCCCGGGCCGATATCGATCCGGATGCGAATGTCCCCGCGTAGCGCCGATTCGATCAGCTCCACGGCTTCGTCCGCGAGCGCGAATTCATCGCGCCATTCGCCGAGCCGCACGACGTAGCGCCCGCGATCGGTCTCGATCGACATGGCAAAGCCGTCAGGCGCCGTGCACGGAATGGAGATCTTGCACTCCGTCAGAACGAGGGGCAATGCGGGATAGTTCTGCGACAGATGCGCGATCTCCTTCAGCACGCGCATGTGAAATGCCCGCCCGATGGTCGCTTCGAGGGCAGCACGCGAGGCCGAGCCGAACGCGCCTGCGGAGAAACCTGCCTCCCCGGAGTCGAGCCATTCGGCATCACCCCGGCATTCGTAGTCTCGAGAACCCTCAGCCATTTTCGCCTCCGGTCTACAAAGTAAGATCGATGCAGAGTTTAGGCGAAATGAACGGTCTGAATAACTGTCGCTCCCGCCAGCTGTCGTTTTCGACAGGCGATGCGAGAGCAAAACAGCGTAGGGGTTGCTTGGTTCCCTAGGGAACGAAAAGCTGCTGCGAAACGGCCTTGGCAACAGCCTGCGTGGTCGTGGTGCACTGCAGCTTCTCGCGGGCCGCATTGAGATGGAAGCGGACGGTTCTCTCGCTTATGCCGAGAATGGTGCTGACTTCCCATGCCGTCTTGCCGGCCGCCATCCATTTCAGGCAGTCGATCTCGCGCGCAGAAACGATAAATGCCTTTTCATTGCCGCGCCCAAAAATACGCAACATGTGCTGATGGAAATACTGGCCGAGGGCGCCGAACTCGCGCGCGATGGTCGGCTTGCGCGCGAACCAGTCCTCCATCGTCTCATGCGCCGTAATCAGGAGTGCTGCCGACTCGCCATGATATCCCGTCAGGCCGATGACAAGATCGCGTGCGCCGGATCGCGGCCAGACGGCAAGGGGCTCGGCTGTGTCGGAAGGCTGGCTCTCATCGCGCGGCGCGAAGAGCGCGGAAAGCCCCAAGCGCTCGACATTCGCGCGCTCGCGGCTCGTTGCATGCCGAGCCCAGGCATCGGCGTACATGCAGTGGATGAAGCGCTCCGCCTTCTCGCTCGCGATCGGGATATTGAGCGCGAGATACACGACGGAGGACAGCGGATAGGCCTCGCGCGCCACGCGGAGGAATGCCGCCCCTTGATTGCGCTCTTGAGCGTCAGCAAGAGGTACACCCAAATTCCGAAGAAGATTCTCGAACATTTGCGCGCGCTCCGGCGGATATTTCTGCACGGAGCGAACTACGACGACGTTAAGCCGATCTCTAAAATTGCACCGATCGGCAGGGTGCCTACGAACCAAATGTGTTCCACCTATTTCTCGCTTAGGAAAACTGGCCCGTGAATTCAAGCTGCGCGTTCCGACAGTTTATGAACCGCCCCCTCAACCAAAACTATTAATCCTCGGCCAGGCCTCCGGGCGTGGCTTTCGCCGTTGTCTGAAAAGGGAGCAATTGTTCCCATTGTGACAACAAAATTGAAATACTTCCACTTCACTCTAGCAACGCGAGGAGACTGGGCATGGGCAAGAAGTCATTCCCTCATTCAAATCCCCACCCGCCGGCTCACGACGTCGATGGCGACTGCGCGAGCGAGCCGACACCGCCGCCGCCCGCCGCTTGCGAGCCGACCGGTCCCTCCGGGCCGCCGGCCGAGGCGCCGGGCTCGGGCGGTTTGAACCTGAATATCCTGCCGGACATCGATGTTAAGGCCGACGCCCTCGGCGCTGACATCAACGCAAGCGTATCCGAGGATGCGTCCTCGGGCACTGGCGATACCGCATCGGGCGGCATCGACATCGATGTCGCGCTCGCGACGCCCGACCTCGACGGTGGAATGCCGCTCGATATCGGCGGCCTTCTCGGCGGCGGCGGCGCGGAGAGCGGACACCCGCTCCTCAGCCTCGACAGCGAAACCGATGCCGTCGTCCAGGTTCCCCTGTTCGGCGAGACTGGCATCGTCAACGGATCGCACGACGTCGGCAGCCTGCTGTCGGCAGCCATGCTCGACATCGGCGGTGGCGGCGGCGGAAGTCTCGGCACGGTCATCGGCGCCGATGTCTATGACGGCAACGTCCCGCTCGCGGGCGACCTGTCGTCCGCTCTCGACTCGACACTCGATCTTCTGACGACGACGTCATCGCTCTTCGACGTCCCAGCCCTGGATATCCTCGGCTGCGACGGGCTCGATACGTAACTGACGAAATTGCCGTGCGGAGAGCGCGCTCCGCACGGCAATACAAAAGAATGGGGGGATATCGCGGTCGGAGGCGACGCGTTTGTCCTGTCGTCCTCCACAATCTTATGGAGGAAGACCATGCTCGATGAGGTCCGGCTTCGCGAGCTTGCCAGGGATGCCGCCGAAAGAAACGGCATGGTCGAGAAGCCCAGGCGCGAGCGAGGCCTCTGGAGCTTCCTGACGTGGTCGTTCTTCCTTTCGCAACTCGCCGTGGGCAATGCCTTTGCGAGCGGTGCGGCGCAGGCCGCCAACAGCGCACCAGACACAAGCACTTCTGATGGCTCTGCCCAAGCTGCTGCAAGCGCCGCAAGCTCACGCGGCTCGCCCGACTTCCGCATCGAAACGCCTGACGAGGTGCAACAGGCCGTGTCGAGCGGCACGGCACCGGTCCAGACGGATGCCGTCCACGCTGCCGAGAAAGCGGGTAGCGTCGAACAACTCGACTTCACGAGCGATACCGGCTTGACCTCGCCGAGCGTGGACGCGGTTTTGGATCTGCCGCTGGTCGACGGCGTGCCGCCCTTGCTTGCAGACGTGCTGCCGCCGGTGCTCGAAACGATCGACACGCTCGTCGAGGATCTGGGACCGGTCCTGGGTGACGTTCTGGTGCCGGTCGTCGAGACCGTCGAGGATCTGGCGAGCGTGCTCGGACCGACGCTCGATCAGACTCTCTCGCCCGTCGAAGCGATTGCGGACGGCGTTGCGGGTGCGCTTGGCGAAACGCTCGATCCCGTGCTGACGACCGTCGCATGCGTGACGGAAGGTGTGGGCGATATCCTCGAGCCGGTCGGCGGCATCGCCGGCGAGCTGATCAGCCTGGCAGACCCCGTTTTCGATACGGTTGCGCCCGCACTCGAGCCGGTCACGACGCTCGTCGCTGCGGCGGAGCCGATTCTCGATCCGGTGCTCGATGTCGCAGCTCCCGTAGTCGCTCTCGTCGAGCCGGTCGTCGAGCCGCTGCTGCAGCCGCTTGCTCCCGTCGTCTCTCCGGTGCTTGAGATCCTCCCCTTGAACGCGGCTGCGGGCGGTCTTTTCGATGGCCTCACCGGCGGCAGCGGCGAGACCGATGCAGTCGGCTCACCCGGCGGGATCGCGCTCGCCGTCGAGGTGGAAGGGGGCGGCTACGAGCTCATGGAGGCGGGCGCCTACACAGAGCTCGGCATCACGCTGCACGAGACGGCGCTCGAAACCGCGGACACGGCCGGTGACCTCGTCGGCAATGTTGCCGCGCCGATCAGCGATCTGCTCGATGACGACCATGACGGCAACAACCTCTCGGGTCTGCTCGGTCATCTCCAGCATGAAATCGCGCTCCGAGGCTTTGGCGAAGGGCTGATCTGATGGCACACGGGGGGACCTCGGATACCGGCGCTTTGCCGGAAGCAAATACGCGTCACCACCCGGATGTGCCGGCGCTCGCGAGCTTGCGTGAGAAACTCATAAGCGTGACCGAGGCTCATCACATCGCACTGCCGCGCGCCGGAAACTTCATCACGCAGCTCCGCTGGCCGGCATGGCTCGACCGCCTGCCTTTCCTTCACAAGAATGAGCAGGAGAAGGAGGGCGCCGAAGGCGGATCGGATCCGCTGACGCACTGGCGCGAGATCGCGCGCAACAATCTCGTCGCCGTCGGCATCTTTTCGGTGTTCGTCAATCTCCTGATGCTGACGATGCCGATCTATCTGTTCCAGATCTCCGATCGCGTGCTCACGAGCCACAGCCTCGACACGCTGCTCATGCTGACGCTGGTCGTCATCGGCCTGATCGCCGTGCTGGCGCTCCTCGATACGCTGCGACGGCAGGTGCTGAGCCGCCTCGCCACACGCATGGAGACCATCCTCGGCGGCCCGATCATCGCAAGCATCATCGGGCAGGCACCGGCGACCGACGGCGGCAATGTCCAGCCGCTGCGCAATCTGCACCAGGTCCGCGGCTTCCTGTCCGGCCCGACCATGCTGGTGCTGTTCGATGCTCCCATGGCGCCGCTCTACTTCGCGGCGATATTCCTGATCCACCCCGAGCTCGGCTATCTCGTGCTCATCGCTGGCCTGATGCTGATCGCAATCGCAGTGCTCAACCAGCGCGCGACGTCGGCGCCGCTCGGGCAAGCGGGCACGTATGGCTCGAAGGCCGAAGCACAGGCTGAATCGCTCGCGCGCAATGCGCAGGTGGTGAACGCCATGGGCATGTTGAACGAGAGTGTCGCTCAGTGGGGCCGCGAGCAGGCGATGGCGCTCACTATGCAGTCCGACGCGCAGGACCGCAGCGTGTGGATCAGCGGCCTCTCGCGCTTCGTGCGGCTCATCACGCAGATTTGCATACTCGGCTGGGGCGCCTACCTCGCGCTCAGCGGCCAGCTCACGGGCGGCATGATGATCGCCGCGTCGATCATCGCCGGTCGCGCGCTGCAGCCGCTCGAAGGCATGATCGAGGGCTGGCGCAGCGTGCTGCACGCGTGGACGGCCTACGGCCGCATGTGCGCCGCCGTCCAGGCTCTGAAGAACGAGCCGCCGCGCCTGAAGCTGCCGAAGCCGAAGGGTCATCTCGTCGCGGACAAGCTGCTCTACCTGCCGGCAGGCAGCAAGGAGCCCATCCTGAATGGCGTGAGCTTCGAGCTGAAGCCGGGTGAGGCGCTCGCGATCGTCGGGCCATCGGGCTCGGGCAAGTCGACGCTTGCACGGATGCTCGTCGGCTGCCTGCATCCGACGGCCGGAAAAATCCGACTCGATGCGACGGAGCTGCGCAACTGGGACCGGCGCCAGTTCGGCGAGTTCACCGGTTATCTGCCGCAGGAGGTCGAGCTTTTTCCCGGCACCATTCGCGAGAACGTGTGCCGCATGCGCGGCGACCTCCCCGACGAGACGGTCTATCGAGCGGCGCAGCTCACGAGCGTGCACGAGATGATCTGCCACCTGCCGAGTGGCTACGAGACCGTTCTCGAGCGCAGCGGCGCACCTCTGTCGGGCGGACAGAAGCAGCGCATTGCGCTCGCACGCGCCTTCTTCGGCGATCCCGCACTCGTGGTGCTCGACGAGCCGAACTCGAATCTCGACGCGGTCGGCGAGCAGGCCCTGACCGAGGCCATCCAGCGCGCCAAGCAGAACGGCATTACGGTCGCGGTGGTCACGCAGCGCCCCGCGTTGCTCAACATCGTCGACAAGGTGCTGATCCTGCGCGCGGGTCGCGTGGATGCTTTCGGCACACCGCAGGAAGTGCTCCGCCGGCTCTATGCGGCCAAGGCGACGGCGCAGCCCGCTGCGGCAGCGCCGGCAGAAGCTGCGGAATAGCGGCTGGACGGGAGGGGAAACCATGAGCAACTGTCCGAGCATCGATCAGTGGCACAAGGGCGTGCCGACCGACAGCCGTGGCCCGATCCGCATCGGCGCGGCGATCCTTCTGCTCTGTCTTGGCGGCTTCAGCGTTTGGGCTTCCGTAGCGCCGCTCGAAGGCGCCGTGGTGGTCTCGGGCTCGTTCGTCGCGACAGGGCAGAACAAGCAGGTTCAGCATCTCGAGGGCGGCATCGTGCGCGAGGTCCTCGTGCGCGAAGGCCAGCACGTCGAGGCGCGTCAGCCGCTCATCCGTCTCGATCCGACGGCGGCCGAGGCGCGCCTGCGCCGGCTCGTCCTGCGGCGGCACCGTCTCGTCATTCTGAAAGCGCGCCTCGAAGCCGAGGCCAGGGGCGAGACGCACTTTGCGCGACCGGCTGACGCCGATTTCGCCGAGGGCGGGGAGGAGGTCGCCTCGAT
>JAEWIJ010000127.1 GCA_023387235.1 Pseudomonadota bacterium | reverse complement strand
TGCCGAAGCGATCGTGCACGAAGTGCGTGAGGTCGGGCCCGGCATTGGTCAGCTCGCGAACGACAAGCTGCTCGATGCCGTTGTAGGCATAGCCCCAGATCAGCGCCCCCGAAGTTACCGTCGCGAGACGGTTGCGGGCATTGTAGGTGTAGGTGTACGGGGTCCCAGAGCGCGTGTCGGTGAGGATGTTGCCCGCCCCGTCGTAGGTGAACGACCGCGTCGTCGTCGAGCCGTCGAAGCCGCGTCCGCAAACTGCTCAGTTGACCCGACGGCAATCCGACCCCAAATGGTTATCCGTAGAGTCGGGTTTGACGTGGACGCGTCCCTAGACTAGAAAGATTCCAACTTTTTTCCGGCCACGCGTCGGCCCCGCCGCCGTCCGCTCGCCGGACCGCGAAGAGCAAGAGGATAGCCATGTTCATCCAGACCGAGCCGACCCCCAACCCGGCAACCCTGAAGTTCATCCCCGGCAAGTCCGTCCTCGCCGACGGTACCGCCGACTACCGCGATCTCGACGAGGCCGACGGCTCGCCGCTCGCCCGGCGCCTGTTCGCCATCGACGGTGTGCGCGGCGTGTTCCTCGGCTCGGACTTCATCTCCGTCACCAAGGGCGACGGCGAGTGGCAGCACCTGAAGCCGGCGATCCTCGGCGCGATCATGGAGCACTACATGTCCGGCGCGCCGGTCATGGAGGGCGGTGAGGACGGCGAGGCGCTGCCCGGCGGCGACTACGACGCCAAGGACGAGGAGACCGTCAAGGCGATCAAGGAGCTGCTCGACACGCGCGTGCGCCCGGCTGTCGCCAACGACGGCGGCGACATCACCTTCCACGGCTTCCGCGAGGGCATCGTCTACCTGCACATGCGCGGCGCCTGCGCCGGCTGCCCGAGCTCGACGGCGACACTGCGCGGCGGCATCGAGCGCCTGCTGCAGCACTTCCTCCCCGAGGTGCAGGAAGTGCGCCCGGTCTGATCGTCGAGGCATCAAGCGAACCGAAAAAGCCCCGCCAGCGCGGGGCTTTTTTGTTCATGCAGCCCTCGGAAATTTGGGGTCCACATTTCGCGCCTGCTGGCCCATGATGAGGCTGGAACGGCGCGCCATGCGCCACGAACAAGCCTCACAGGAGTTCTTCATGGCTTCATCCATCGGCGCCGACGCGCTCGACCAGCTCTTCCGCACGGCACGCACGCACAACAAGTTTCTCGACAAGGAAGTGCCGGACAGCCTGCTGAAGCAGGTGGTGGAGCTTGCCCAGCTCGGGCCGACCAGCGCCAACTGCCAGCCGGCGCGCATCCTGTTCGTGAAGACGGCCGAGGCGAAGGCGCGGCTCAAGCCCTTTCTCTCCGAGGGCAATCGCGACAAGACCATGTCGGCACCCGTCTGCGCGATCTTCGCCCACGATCTCGAATTCTACGAGAACCTGCCGCGCACGTTCCCGCACAATCAGACGGCCAAAAGCTGGTTCACCAGTAGCCCCGCGCACGCCGAGACCACAGCCTTCCGCAACGGCACGCTGCAGGGCGCCTATTTCATGCTCGCCGCGCGCGCCCTCGGTCTCGATACCGGGCCCATGTCCGGTTACAACCAGGCCGGCGTCGACAAGGAATTCTTCCCCGACGGCAAGATCAAATCCAACTTCCTGATCAACATCGGCTATGGCGATCCCGCGGCGCTGATGGAGCGTCTGCCGCGCCTCGCGTTCGACGAGGTGGCCAAGATCATCTAAAAGAACGGCATGGCCATTCTCGCGTTCGACACCTGTCTCGGGGCGCTTTCCGTTGCCTTGCGTACGCGTGCGGCAAACGGTGACTGGCTCATCCGCGAGGCTTACGAGGCGCGCCAGACGGGTCATGCCGAGCGCCTCATGCCCATGATCGCCGAGGTCATGGCGGCAAGCGGGCGCGCGTTCTCGGACATCGAGCGCTTTGCCGTAACGGTCGGTCCCGGCACGTTCACCGGCGTGCGCGTCGGCGTCGCGGCAGCACGCGCCTTCGCCCTCGCGACGGGGCGTCCGGTGGTCGGCATCGACAGCCTCGCAGTCATCGCCGCGCGCGGGCGAACGCTTCTCGGGGCGGACGCGGCCTCACGCGCGCTCCTCGTCGCCGTCGATGCGCGCCGTGGCGCCCTCTACTGCGCGCTCCATGGTGCGCCCGGAACGGCTGAAACGCCCGCACTGATGACGGCGGAGGACGCTGCGGCATTGGCGCGGTCGCACGATGCCCTCGTCATCGGCTCCGGTGCGCCGCTCGTCGCGGAAACGGTCGGACCAGCCATCGAGACCGCGCTCCACGTTATCGAGCCGCACGCGCGCTTCCTCGCGCAGCTCGCGGCCGAGCGGCCTCCATCCGGCAAGATCAGTCCCCTCTACCTGCGCGCGCCCGACGTGAAGCCGCAGCCCCAGCCGATCGCGAGGGTGCCATGAGCGAGAAAGCCGCGTCCGGACCGGTCAGTCTGCTCTGGGCGCTCCCCGACGACGCGACGGCAATCGCGGCACTCCACGCGGCGCTCTTCCCGACAGCCTGGGAACGCGACGCCATCCAGGCCCTCATCGAGCATCCGGCATCGCTGGCGCTCGTCGCGACGCGCCCAGGCCGGATGGTCGTCGGCTTCATCATTGCCCAGATCGCCGCCGACGAAGCGGAAATCCTGACCATCGGCGTCGCGCCCGACCAGCAGCGCCACGGCATCGGCCGCCAGCTAGTCGATGGCGCCGCGCGCTCGGCCACGCGCTCGGAGGCCCGGCGTCTCTTTCTCGATGTGGCGGATAGCAATGCCCCGGCCCGCGCGCTCTATGCTTCCTGCGGCTTTGCCGAGATCGGCCGGCGGAAGGCCTACTACACGCTCCCCGGCGGCGTCCGCGAGGATGCGCTCCAGCTCGCGCGCAATCTCACGTCGGCATGATCGGGAGCCTCGTCCCGGCATGACGGCTTTGCTCCCTTGAGCCGCGCGCGTGCGGGATGACAACGCGAGGCCGTGGGCCTATCGTCGGGCATTCCCAACCACAGACGACACCCTGGAGGAACGCCCATGATCAATGAGCTGCGCATCTACACGCTCAAGGCCGGCTCGGCGGCGGAGGTCGCGAAGAATTCCGGCACAGTCGCGCGCGCGATTCGCGGCGACAACTACGGCAAGCTCGAAGGGTACTGGATCACCGAGATCGGCGCGCTCAATCAGGTCGTGCATCTTTGGACCTACGAGAGCCTCAACGACCGCGCGCGGCTCAGGGCCGAGCTGCAGAAGAACAAGCGCTGGACGGAGGAGTACATCCCGCTGATCCGCCCGTACCTCGTGCGCCAGGACATCCGCCTGCTCAATCCCGTCATTCCGCTGCGCGCGCCGGCGACGAGCGGCAACATCTACGAGCTGCGCTACTACCGCACGTTCCCGGGCGGCCAGAAGCCGTGGATCGAAGCCTTCACCAGCGCGCTCGAGGTGCGCGAGAAGTATTCGAAGATCGCCGGCCTCTGGACGACCGAGGCCGGCCAGCCGAACGAGGTCATGCATCTGTGGGCCTATCCGGACCTCAACGCGCGCGCGAAGGCACGCGGCGACTCGGTGAAGGATCCGGGCTGGCAGGCCTTCCTCAAGACCGGCGGCCCGCTGCTCGATGAGATGAACAACCTCATCATGATCCCAAGCGCGCACTCGCCGGTGCAGTGATCTGATCCTTAGTCCCCTCTCCCCGCCCTTGCGGGGAGAGGGCCACGCCTCTGGCGTGCTTTCAGCACGACGTGAGGGGCGGCGGCATACGCCGACGTCAGCGCAAGCTCCCGCCCCTCATCCCGACCTTCTCCCCGCGCGCGGGGAGAAGGGGAAGGAAGCAGGCAGGCGCGATCTACTCCGCCAGACGCCCGCGCAGCACGCGGTGGAGAATCTTCCCCGTCGCGGTGCGCGGCATGTCCTCCTCGCGGATGAAGCTCACCGAGCGCGGGCGCTTGTAGGGCGCAATACGATCGCGGCACCAGTCGATCAATTCGTCGGCCGTCGCCGCGACATTGTCGTGCAGGATGACGAAGGCGTGCACGCGCTCGCCCCACTTCTCGTCGGGCGCGCCGACGATTGCCACATCCTTGATCTTCGGGTGTCCGCCGAGCGCCGTCTCGACCTCGGAGGGATAGATGTTCTCGCCGCCCGAGATGATCATGTTGCTCTTGCGATCGACGAGATGGATGTAACCGTCCGCGTCACGCCGCGCGAGATCGCCGACCGAGCAATATTCGCCGCGCAAGGCCTCCGCCGTCTTGTCGGGAAGCTGCCAGTAGCCGTCGAAGGACCAGGGCGTGCGTGAGAAGAGCTCCCCCGCTTCACCGTCCGCAACCTCGCTGCCATCAGGCGCGAGGAGGCGTATGGGACCCGATCCGACGACCTCGCGTCCGACCGAGCCGAGCTTGGCGATCTGTTCGTCGGGTTTCAGGATCGTCACCCATCCCGCTTCCGTCGAGCCGTACATCTCGTAGAGGCCTGAGTTCGCGAACAGCTCCATGATGCCGAGCTTGGTGTCGTGCCGCGCCGGCGCCGACGAGATCAACAAGCGCTCGATGCGCGAGACGTCACAGCGCGCGCGCACAGCCTCCGGCAGGGCCAGCATCATGATGTAGTGCGTCGGCACGAGGGACGTGAACGTCGCGCCCGATCGGGCGAGCGTCGCCAGCAGATGCTCCGGATCGACGCTCCGTCGGTTGTAGATCATGGTGGTCGCGCCGCAGTAGGCGAAGGCGCCGTAGAAGAACAGCGAATTCGCGTGGCAGAGCGGCATGACGAGGAGTGCGGTATCGCGCGACGAAAGTCTGAACTCGACCTCGGTGATGAGCGAATGCAGCGCGCTCGCGCCGTGGCTGCGGATAGCACCCTTGGGGCGGCCCGTCGTGCCGGAGGTGTACATGAGCGTCCAGGGATCGGACGGTGCAACGTCCGTCGCAGGCTCGCGGTCGAGTGCTGCGGCGAGCACATTCTCATACGCACGAAAGCCGGCGGGCGCCGTGCCGCTGCCGAATACGATGCAGCGCTCGGGCGCGATCGGCAGGTCGGCGCCGAGTTCCTCGATGACGGCCAGAAGCTGATCCTCGACGATCAAGGCCACCGCACCGCTGTTCTCGATGATGAAGCGGACTTCCGGAGCGGTCAGGCGGAAGTTGATCGGCACCGCGACGAGGCCGGACTTCGCCGTTGCCGCGTAAATCTCGGCCCATTCGAGCGCGTTGTAGGCGAGCACGGCGACGCGATCGCCTTTGACGAGGCCGAGTCCGACGAGCGCATTGGCGAGACGGCAGGCACGCGCGTTCCACGCGCGGTAGCTGAGCTGGCGCTCGAGATCGCGCGCGCCGATGCCGTCCGGGAAGAGCCGCGCCTGAGCGGTGAGCATCTCCCCGAGGGTGATGAGGCGCGTCATGCGATCACCCGCTGTTCGCCGGTGCCTCGACGCGCCAGAGATCGGCGTGGAAGCGCAGCGTAAGCACGAAGACCATCGCAAGGCCGACGAGCGCATAGCCGAAGATCGTCGCGGAAAATCCGATCTGTTCGATAAGCCACCCCGCAGCGAGAATGCCCATGGGCAGGCCGTAGATCGCCAGAATGCGCACGCCCATCACACGCCCGACGACAGCCGGCGTAGCAGCGCGCAGAATGAGCACCACCAAGGCGATCATGCAGTGACTCTGCGCGAGCCCGGCCAGCACGAGGATGGCTGCCGCGCCGTAGATCGTCGGCATGAAAGCATATATGGCGAGCATGGCATACCAACCGCCCGTCGCTGCGAGCATGAGCCGCGCGAGGGGCATTCTGCGGCTTGCAGACCAGAATGTGAGCGATCCTATCAGCGCACCGGTGGCAAAGCTCGCGACGAGAAGCGCAAGCCCGCGCTCGTCTGCCTGATAAACCTCGCGCGCCGCATATGGCAGCAGACCATTGGTGAGCGGGAACCCCGTCAGGTTGGCGAGTACGGCGAGCCACATGGCCGCGCGCAAGACGGGACGCGCCGCGACATAAGCCAATCCCTCCTTGAGCTCGTGCCAGAAGGCATGACGCGGCTTGTGGAGGATGGACGTTTCCCCGGGGCCGATCTCCATGGCCGGCGCGCTACGCTTCGCAGCAAGCGTCAGAATGACCCCGAGCGCGTAGAGCGTGATGATCAGCATGTAGGTAGGTGCAATCCCGAGCGCCGCGAACAAGCCAGCGCCCACCAGTGCGCCGGCAATGCGCGCGGTATCGATCGTCATGCGCTCGAGCGCCATCGCGCCGCTCAGGAACTCGCGTGGAAGACTGCCCGCCATGAAGGCACTACGGATGGCCAGATCCGAAGGCCGCGCCAGACCGTTCAGGAAGGCTATTGCGAGCACCACGCTCGGGCTCAGAAGGCCTGAGATCGCGAACGCCAGAAGAGCGGCAGCCAGCACCATGTACCACAACCGCATGAGCGCAAGCGTATTGCCGTGGCCAATGCGGTCCGCCACGACGCCGAGCATGGGCGCGCACAGCGTTCCGAAGTACAGGAAGGAGGCGAAGATCGTCAGTTGAACGACCGATCCTGTCTCGACAAGGACGTACCAGCCGAGAATGAGCGTCTCCATCTCGAGCGCCCAGACAGTGATCAGCGCTGCCGGCCACTGGAAACGGAATGTCCGTTCTTGGAATGGCGCCAGCCAGGAAGAATGCATTCCGAATGCCCGATCTCGAAGCCCCGATTCCGAAGCGTTGTCGCGCGGCATGAGCGGGGAGACCGGCAAGGTCGAGGCAGGCCGAGGAATCAGCGCTCACGACATATCAGGGTAGCAGCGCCCGACGGGGCCCAAAACCCGGTCTGCGTGCAGTGCGGCACAACCGGCGAGCGCTCTTGTCATATGCGCGAAATGCAAATATGCGCCATGACGCGGGCTGCGACGCCGCAAGGGCGAGGACCGTGGGTCTATGAGAAGCAATCAGAATGGCCCTCCGTCGGTGCCCTCGTTCGCGGAAGCGCTCGGCGTGTGGGCGCGCATCGGCTGCATTTCCTTCGGCGGCCCGGCCGGCCAGATCGCGCTCATGCACCGCGTGCTCGTCGACGAGCGCAAGTGGATCGACGAACGTTCATACCTTCAAGCGCTCAATTTCTGCATGCTGCTTCCCGGGCCCGAAGCCATGCAGCTTGCCACCTACGTCGGCTGGCGCCTGCATGGGACGATCGGCGGTCTCGCGGCGGGACTGCTCTTCTTCCTCCCGGGCGCGCTCGTCATCCTGCTGCTCGCGGGCCTCTACGTCACGTTCGGCACGCTGCCGCTCGCAGCGGCGCTCCTCGTCGGCATCAAGGCGGCCGTGCTGGCGATCGTCGTCGAGGCGCTGATCCGGATCGCGCGTCGCGGACTGACGGCGATGGACCATCGCTGGCTCGCGGCACTGGCGTTCGTCGCGATCTTTTTTCTCGGCGTGCCGTTCCCCCTGATCGTCCTCGCCGCGGCGCTCTACGGTTTCGCGACCGGCTCCGGCAGCGCCGATCACGCCGGATCGAGCGCGCAAGCGGTCAGCCTCATGGATACTGCGCGGACCGCCGTCATCTGGCTCGTCGTGTGGATCGCACCGCTCGCGGCCGTCAGCATGATCTTCGGCGGCGAGCATGTGCTATCGCAGCTCGGCGTGCTCTTCTCGAAGCTCGCCGTCGTGACGTTCGGCGGCGCCTACGCGGTGCTCGCCTATCTCGCGCAGGATGTCGTCCAGCACTATGGCTGGCTCACGGCGCGAGAGATGGTCGATGCGCTCGGCTTTGCCGAGACCACGCCCGGCCCGCTCATCCTGGTCACGGAATTCGTCGGCTTTCTCGCGGCCTATGGCCACGGCGGCAGCCCGCCGCTGCTCATGGGCGCACTCGGCGCACTCGTCGCCTTGTGGGCGACGTTCGCGCCCTGCTTCCTGTGGATCTTCGTCGGCGCACCCTACATCGAGCGCATCAATGCCGATCCCCGCCTGCGGGCAGCACTCGCTGCCGTCACGGCAGCCGTCGTCGGCGTGATTCTCAACCTGACGGTCTGGTTCGCGCTCAATGTGCTCTTCGCCGAGAACACGACAAGCTGGTACGGCCCGCTGCGCCTCTACGTGCCGAGCCTCGCGAGCCTCGACGGGATCGCGCTCGGCCTGACGATCGTGGCGTTCGTCCTGCTCCTCGGACTGCATCGCGGGATCATGACGACGCTCGCGATCTGCGGCGCCCTCGGCGTCGGCTGGCATCTGCTGGCGGGATGACCCTCTATGTGCCGGCGTCGGGCTCGCACGGCTGGCGGCTCGGCATCCAGGAGGTGTTGTTGCCGAAGATATCGCAGCGCGTGAGCACCGTGCCGACATATGTCCTCATGCACACGATCTCGCCGAGCTGATAGGCCTTGCCGTTGAAGCGGCAGCGGCAGGGAATGACCCGGCCCCAGCCGTCGATCATGCCGCGGTGGGGTGAGGCGGGGTAGGAGGCCGGCGGCAATCCTTGCGGCTCGGGTCCCGCACCCCCGCCCGAGGGCACCTGCGCGACCGCGCCATCCGCCACTGCCATGGCAGCCACGAGCATCACCCCCGCGACGGCGGCGCACCGACAGCGCCCGGCGCGTGACATATGATCAGTAAAGTTCCCGACCGCACGCATGGCATTGGCACTCCGCCATGGTTCTGTGGCAAACATGCGGGCTGCCGGATCGAAATGAGGGAAGCGGCGAATGCCCGACAACAATCTGCGGCGCAATGCACTAGACTACCACGAGGCGGACCCGCCCGGAAAGGTCGCCATCCACGCGACGAAGCCCGTCGCCAACCAGAACGACCTGGGGCTCGCCTACTCGCCGGGCGTCGCCTTCGCCTGCCAGGCCATCGCCGAGGATCCCTCGGCCGTCTCCCGCTACACCGCGCGCGGCAACCTCGTCGGCGTGATCACGAACGGCACCGCCGTGCTCGGGCTCGGCAATATCGGCCCGCTCGCCTCGAAGCCGGTCATGGAGGGCAAGGCCGTCCTCTTCAAGAAGTTCGCCGGGATCGACGTCTACGACATCGAGGTCGCCGAGACCGAGGTCGCGCCGTTCGTCGAGGCCGTGGCGCGCCTCGAGCCCACGTTCGGCGGCATCAACCTCGAGGACATCAGGGCACCGGAGTGCTTCGAGATCGAGCGCCAGCTCCAGGCGCGCATGAAGATCCCCGTCTTCCACGACGACCAGCACGGGACAGCCATCGTCGTCGCCGCCGGCATCCTCAACGGGCTGAAGCTCGTCGGCAAGCCGCTGGAACAGGTGAAGATCGTCTGCTCGGGCGCGGGCGCGGCGGCGCTTGCCTGCCTCGGCCTCCTTTGCGTGCTCGGCGCGAAACGCGAGAACATCTGGGTCGCCGACATCGAGGGCGTGGTCTACGCCGGGCGCCAGAAGCTCATGGACCCGTACAAAGCGATCTACGCCCAAGCGACGGACAAGCGGAAGCTCGCCGACATCCTGGCCGGCGCCGACGTGTTCCTCGGGCTCTCGGCGGCCGGCATCGTGAGCCGCGAGATGGTCGCCTCGATGGCCGCGAGGCCGCTCGTCTTCGCGCTCGCCAATCCCAATCCGGAGATCATGCCGGAAGAGGTGAAGGCCGTGCGCGATGACGCCATCATCGCTTCCGGCCGCACCGACTACCCGAACCAGATCAACAACGTCCTCTGTTTCCCGTTCGTCTTCCGTGGCGCGCTCGACGTCGGCGCGACGACGATCAACGCGGAGATGAAAACGGCCGCCGTCGCCGCGCTCGCCCGCCTTGCCGAGAGCGAAGCTTCCGACATCGTGCTCGCGGCCTATGGCGCGGAGACGTTCCTTTTCGGTCCCGAGTACATCCTGCCGAAGCCCTTCGATCCGCGCCTCATCATCGAGATTGCGCCGGCGGTTGCGAAGGCCGCCATGGATTCGGGCGTCGCGACGCGCCCGATTGCGGATTTCGACGCCTACCGGGAAAAGCTGAGCGGCTTCGTCTTCCGCTCGGGCTTCGTGATGAAGCCGATCATGGATGCGGCCAAGGCCGCCTCGCAGGACGCCCGCAAGCGCCTCGCCTTCGCCGAAGGCGATCATCCGTACGTGCTGCAGGCGGCGCAGCAGCTCGTCGCGGAAGGCATCGCGCATCCGATCCTGATCGGCCGGCGCGAAGACATTCGCCGCATGATGACGCATCTCGGCCTGCGCCTGCGTGACGGCGTCGATGTGGATATCGTCGATCCGGCCACCGATGCGCGCATGCCGGCGCTGACGGACGAGTACCATCGCCTCGTCGAGCGACGCGGCGTCTCGCCCTCGCATGCCCAGCGCGTGGTGCGCAATGGCTCGACGGTGCTCGCGGGGTTGCTGCTCCGGCGCGGTGAAGCCGATGCCATGATCTGTGGCGCGGTCGGTCGCTATCTGACGCAGCTGCGGCACGTCTCGGAGGTCGTTGGGCTCCGGCCCGGTGCGCGCGGCTTCGCCACGCTCTCGGCGATGATCCTGCCCTCGGGGCCGCTCTTCCTCGCCGACACGTACGTCACCTACGATCCCTCACCCGCGCAACTTGCGGAGATCACGCAGCTTGCGGCAGCCGAGGTGCGCCGCTTCGGTATCGAGCCCAAGGTCGCCCTGATCTCGCATTCGAACTTCGGCTCGGAGAACACGGCATCGGCACGCAAGATGCGCGAGGTGCTGGCACTCGTGCGCGAGTGGGAGCCCGATCTCGAGGTCGAGGGCGAGATGCAGGCGGACGCGGCGCTCTCGGCCTTCATTCGCGACGAGGTTTTCCCGAACTCCGCGCTCAAGGGCGCGGCGAACCTGCTCATCATGCCGAGCCTCGACGCGGCGAACATCGCCTTCAACCTTCTCAAGGTGGTTTCGGGAAGCGTCGCCGTCGGCCCGATCCTGCTCGGCGCGGCGCGGCCCGCGCACATCGTCACGCCCTCGATCACCGTCAGGGGCCTGCTCAACATGTCGGCCATTGCCGTCGTCGATGCCATGCGGCGCGGCGCCGCCGAAGCCTGAGGAGACAAAGAACAATGCTGCTCCAGGACCGAATTGCGATCGTCACGGGCGCCGGACAGGGCATTGGCAAGGCCTGCGCGCTGAGGCTTGCGCGCGAGGGCGCCAAGATCGTCCTTGCCGATGTCAACGACGCGGCGGGCAAGAGTGTGGTCGATGAAATTCGCGGGCGCGGCGGCGCCGCCGATTTCGTCGACTGCGACGTCTCGGAAAAGCTCGACGTGCACAACCTGATCGCCAAGGCGCTCGAAGTGCACGGCCGCATCGACGTGCTCGTGAACAATGCCGGCATCGTCGACGACGTGCCCTTCCTCGATCTCGCCGAGGATGAGTTCGACCGCATTCTCGGCGTGAACCTCAAGGGTGCGTTTCTCGCCGGGCAGGCGGCTGCGCGCCAGATGGTGAAGCAGGGCCCGCGCAAGGACACCGGGAGCGCCGGCGCCATCGTCAACATGAGCTCGATCAACGCCGTGTTCGCGCTGCCGGATCACGTTGCCTATTCCGTTTCGAAGGGCGGTCTCGCGCAGCTGACGAAGGCCATGGCGATCGCGCTCGCGCCGCAGGGCATTCGCGTCAACGCCGTCGGCCCCGGCACGATCGAGACGCCGCTGCTCGCGGGTGTCGTCAAGGACGAGGCGTTCCGCAAGAAGGTTCTGTCGCGCACGCCCATGGGCCGCGTCGGCCAGCCTGATGAAGTCGCGGCAATCGTCGCGTGGCTCGCGAGCGATGAAGCCAGCTACGTCACTGGCACGACGGTCTACGCCGATGGCGGCCGTCTGCCGCTCAACTACGTGATGCCTGAAAAGTCATAAAAGACGGGGGTTCCGGGGGTGTCCCCCGGGCGGAGCGCGAGGCTGCGGCCTCGCTCGCGGCGCAGCCGCGAGTGTCACGCCGGTGCGCGGCTCATCCGACGGTGCACGAGCAAAAGTCCGAAGAGCGCGCCGAACGCGAAGATGGAGATGCCCATCGCGAGCCATAGCGCGGCGTGAGGGCCCGAGGCCGTCAGGATCGCGGTGAATGCCGGCGGGGCAGCGGCGAAGGCAAAGTTGAGCGGCACGGCCAGTTGCGCCGAAGCGCGCGCATAAGCGCCGGTCGGAAAAATCTGCAGCGGCAGCGTCGCGCGCGTGACCGAGGTGATGCCGCTCGCAATGCCGTAGAGCGTCGCGAAAAGCATGGCGCCGGCGAAGTTGCTGGTCAGCAGAAGCACGATGAAGCTCAGCGGAAAGAGGGCCGAAGCAGCTAGACCTGTGACGAAGCTCGACCAGCGCCGGCCGCCGATAAAATCAACGAGGCGCCCCGCCCATTGCGCAATACCGATAAAAGCCGCTGCCGCGAGCGCACTGGCACGATCGAGGCCCTGAGCCTCGAACAGGAAGATGATGGTGAGCGCAAAGCCCCAGGTGACGAAGCCGTTCGCGGCAAAGCTCATGGCGAGCAGGGCAAAGCGCGGCCGGTCGACGGGCGGTGGCTCGTCGGCCGTCTTCTCGGCGGCTTTTTGCCTCGGATTGCGGGAAAGCGTTGCCCAATGCAGGGGCGTGCAGACGAGCAGCATGAGGGCGGCATAGGCGAGCGTCGTCGCCCGCCAACCCCATTCGGCCTGCAGGAGCCCGGTCAGCGGCCACATGATGGTCGATGTCAGGCCACCGGCCAGGATCAGCACGCCGAGCGCCTGACGCGCCTTCTCACCGGCGACCTCGGCGACCGCGATCTGCGCCGGCGTGGTGAGCATGCCGGCGCCGGCAAGGCCGAGAATGGTCCACGACAGCACGTAGGACGCCGGGCCGTTGGCAAAGGCCATGACCAGCAGGCCGGCCGCGCCCAAGGGTGATCCCAGCACCATGACCACGCGCGCGCCATGACGCTCGAAGATAGTGCTCAGCGGCCAGGACACCAGCCCCATGACAACGAGCATGACGGTCGGGCCTGCCATGATCACAGGGAGCGCCATGCCGAGATCGCGCGCCATGGCGGGGCCTGTCACCGCAGGCAGCCAGAACGTGGCGCCCCAGCCGATGAGCTGGGTCAGCGACAGGGCGGCAACGGCATGGACTGTCGGCGAGCGGAACGGCATGGGACGCGAGGCTGAGAAAGCAATGGCCACCGGCATCATGATGATGCCGGGTCGTCGAAGGGTCTACGTCTCCGCCGCGAACACGAGCACGCGCTGCGGATCGATCTCGACGCCGAAGTCGCGGCCGCGCGCCGGCACCTCGCTCTCGTGCACGAGCGCCTTGATCGGCGCGTCGAAGCCCTGCACGGCCATCTCGACGAGCGCAGCATCGCCGAGAAAGCGCACGTGTCGCGCGCGCGCCGGATGGCCTTGTCCCTCGGGCAGCAGCTTGATCGCGCGCTGGCGAATGCAGAGCACAGCCTTGCCGTCGGACACGCCATTCGCGGCGAACGTGCCGAGCGGCGTTGCGAGCGCGCCACCCGCAGCCTGCCATGGGATCTCGTTGATCTCGGAGAAAAGACGCGCAACGAACAGATCGACCGGCTGGCGATAGAGATCCTCCGCGCGCCCGATCTGGATGATGCGCCCGGCCCGCATCACAGCGATCCGATCGCCGAGGCGCATGGCTTCCTCGGGATGGTGCGTGACGATCATGCTCGTCGCGCGCGTCTCGCGCAGGAGCTCGAGCGTGCCTTCCTGCAGGCGCTCGCGAAGCTGGATGTCGAGGCCCGAGAACGGCTCATCCATGAGCATGACGGCGGGACGCGGGACGAGCGCGCGGGCAAGCGCGACGCGCTGCTGCTCGCCGCCGGAGAGAATGTGCGGATGCTGGTCGGCGTAATGCTCGAGGCCGACGCGCGCGAGCAGGGCCAGGGCTTCGCGACGCGCTTCCGCCGCGGGAAGCTGCTTCAGCCCGAAGGCGACATTCTGCACGATCGTGAGATGCGGAAAGAGCGCGAAGTCCTGGAACATGAGCCCGACATTGCGCTCTTCCGGCGGCACGAAGCGCTGCGGTCCGGCCACTTCCTGATCATTGATGAGGACGCGCCCGCCCGTCGGCCGCTCGATGCCGGCGGCAATGCGGAGCAGCGTCGTCTTACCGCAACCCGACGGCCCGAGCAGACACACGACCTCGCCAGGCGCGATGACCAGGCTGACACCCGCGACGGCAACCGTGTCATCGAATGTGCGCTCGACGGCATCGAACGTGAGCTCGGCCGCAAAAGTGGTCGCAGCGCGCATTACGCCGTGAGCCGCGTCAGCGGCGGCCGTGCCGCCCGCCTCTCCACGCGGCGCAACTCGTCCAAGCAGTGTCTTGAAGACCAACCGGCACCTCGATCGGCCGCGTTTTGGAGGCGTTCTAAGCGGGCATCCTCACGTGCGGTCCGTCTCGCCCATATCGCCTTCCTCTTCCTCGGGCAAGTCAAGGTCGAGCTCCTCCTGGGCCGTGTCGGCGTCATCCTCCAGCGGCAATTCGTCCGGCATGAGGGCGGCGACGTCCGTCGGCTCGGGCACCTTGAAGTCGGGCGGGAGATTCGAATCGAGAAGGCCGGCGCCCTTGAGCTCGGCAAGGCCTGGCAGATCCTTGACCGTGTCGAGATTGAAGTGGCTGAGGAACATCTCTGTCGTGCCGTAGGTGATCGGCTTCCCCGGCGCGCGACGACGCCCGCGCGGGCGCACCCAGCCCGTTTCCAGCAGCACGTCGAGCGTGCCCTTGGAGGTCTGCACGCCGCGGATCTCCTCGATCTCGGCGCGCGTCACCGGCTGGTGATAGGCGATGATGGCGAGCGTTTCGAGCGCGGCCTTGGAGAGCCTGCGCTCTTCCTTGGCGTGTTTTTCGAGCAGGAAGGAGAGATCGTCGGCCGTGCGGAAGGCCCACTTGCCCGCGACGCGCACGAGATTGATGCCGCGCGACGCGTAGAAGCCCTGCAGTTCGCTGAGCAGCGCGTTGACGTCATCGCCCTCGGCGAGATGACTCGCGAGATGCTGCACGTCGAGCGGCTCGGAGGCGGCGAAGAGCAGCGCTTCGAGCACGCGCAATTTCTCGCGCCGATCGGCTGAGGGAAGTGCTGCGATATTCGCCGGGAACGGACGCAAGGGCGGGCCCGTGCGCTCCGAGGCGGGTGGCCGCGCTTCGGTGACATCAGGACCGGGCTCTCGCTTCTCGTTACTCGTCATCTCACTGTCCGGCGCGAACCTCAGTTTGGGTGGAACCATGTCTCGCCCCCGTATCTTCCAGTACTACGTCTCCGCCGCCTATTCGTTCAGCCAGCTTCCAGCCGCTCCCACTCGGCACCCGCTTCCTTGCGCCTGATATAGAGCGGCGCGAACGGTCCAGCCTGCCGGATCTCGATATGACCTTCGCGCGCCATTTCGAGCGTTGCGCCGAAGGAGCTCGCGAGCGCCGTGCGCCCCAGCTCCGGCGTCGGCAGATACTGCTCGAGGAAGAAATCGAGCTGCACCCATGAGCCGGCAGAGCGGCCGATCAGGGTCTCCAGGCGCTGGCGTGCATCCTTGATCGACCACACCATGCGCTTCTTGACGACGTGCGCGCGCCTGACGGTCGTGCGCGTGCGCTGCTCGGCGTAGGCCTTGAGCAGATCGTAGATCTCGGCCGAATGCTCGCGCGTGCGGATGGTCTTCACGCCCTCGGGCATCCCGCGCGCGAAGATATCGCGATCGAGGCGCTTGCGCGTGAGAAGCTGTGCGGCGGCGCCGCGCATGGCTTCGAGTCGCATGAGACGGAAGGCGAGACGAGCGGCGAGTTCCTCACCAGAAGGACCATCGTCGGCCTTGTCGTCGCGCGGAATGAGAAGCCGCGATTTCAGGAAGGCGAGCCATGCCGCCATGACCAGATAGTCGGCCGCAAGCTCGAGCCGCAGCTTCTGCGCCTCGCGGATGTAGTCGAGGTACTGGCTGACCAGCGTGTCGATCGAGATGCGGGCGAGATCGACCTTCTGTGTCCGCGCGAGCGCGAGGAGAAGGTCGAGCGGCCCTTCGAAGCCTTCGAGATCGACGAGAAAAGCCTCGTCGGGCGCGGGCGTGTCCCCGCGTTCCGGATCGCCCCATTCCTCGGGGCTTGCACTCGCTTCGCCCGTGCCGTCGTCCATCATGGCCGTCGTTTGACAAGCTGGGTTATCCAGCCCTTATCCACAGGGAGACTTAGCTGATTCATGCGGTCACGGACAGCGCGCGCGAAATGGCCGCCTCGGCGAGTTGTGTCTCGAACGGCTCATGCTGTTGCAGAACGGCCAGAGCGGCATCCAGGCGCCTGCGTGAACGACCTGATATCGCTGGACATTCCGCTGCGACGGCCTCCATCTCGGCCATGATGCCATTGCAATGGAGCACCAGATCCGATCCTGCAGCCAGCACGGCCCGGGCACGTTCGCCGACCGTGCCGCCGAGCGCCTTCATGCTCAGGTCGTCGCTCATGAGCAGGCCGTCGAAACCGATCGTGCCGCGAATGATGTCATTGGTGACCGTGGGCGACGTGCTCGCGGGATGCGCGCTGTCGATGTCCGTGAAGAGCACATGCGCGGTCATCGCCGCCGGGAGATGAGCGAGCGCGCGGAACGGCGCGAAGTCCGTCGCTTCGAGCTCGGCACGCGGCGTGGCCACGACCGGCAAGGCATGATGGCTGTCGGCGCCGGCGCGGCCGTGCCCGGGAATGTGCTTCATCACGGGGAGCACGCCGCCCGCCATGAGCCCCGCCGCAACCTCCGTCCCGAGCGCCGCAACCTGCTCGGGTGTCGCCCCATACGCGCGATTGCCGATGACGTCGTGCGCGCCAGGGACCGGGACATCGAGCACCGGCGCGCAGTTCGTGTTGATGCCGAGCGCGCGCAAGTCCGCCGCGTTCTGCCGGCTCACGAGAAAGGCGAGGCGGCGCGCATCATCCGGATCGCCGGCATAAAGCGCACCGAATGCCGCTGCCGCCGGAAGCGCCCGGCCGATCGGTGGACGCAGACGCTGCACGCGCCCGCCCTCCTGGTCGATCAGAACGAGCGCGTCGGCATCGCCGATAGCATCGAGCGCGTCGCCGATGAGACGCCGGATCTGGTCGTGCGCCACGCAGTTGCGGGCGAAGAGGATGATGCCGGCCGGCCGCGTCGACGCGAGGAAGGATCGCTCCACGTCCAGCAGTGTCGGTCCCGCAAGACCTGTGATGAATGCCCTCGGCATGAGAACTCCTGTCGGCCCACTCGCGCCTTCGGCGCGAACAGGGGCTTGCCCCTGTGACCCCAACCGGGGGACACCCCCGGTCCCCCGTCTTTTATGGATCAGGTGTTCGCCGCGAGAACACCAGTATCCCCTCTCCCCGCTTTAGCGGGGAGAGGGTTAGGGTGAGGGG
>JAEWIJ010000063.1 GCA_023387235.1 Pseudomonadota bacterium | reverse complement strand
TACGCGGCCGGCCGGGATACGCGTCTCGCCCAGGTGGATGAGACCGCGCAGGAACGGCCCCGTCGCCACCACCAGGGCGCCTGCGCGCAATGCGCGGCCGTCCGCAAGGACGACGCCGCCGACGCGGTCATCACTGACGATGAGATCGTCCACGCCGCCCTCTATGACCGTCAGGCCGTCCGTCGCGGCGATCGCGGCCTGCATGGCCCGGCGATAGAGCTTCCGGTCAGCCTGGGCGCGCGGGCCCTGGACGGCGGGCCCCTTGGAGCGGTTCAGCAAGCGGAACTGAATGCCGGCCGCATCGGCCACGCGGCCCATGAGCCCGTCCATGGCATCGACCTCCCGGACGAGGTGTCCCTTGCCAAGGCCGCCGATCGCCGGATTGCAGGACATCTCGCCGATGGTCGCAGCGCTGTGCGTGACGAGCGCCGTGCGGGCGCCCATGCGCGCGGCCGCGGCGGCGGCCTCGACGCCCGCGTGGCCGCCGCCAACGACGATCACATCGTAGGTCGCCTCGGTCATGATCCGTGCTGCTCAGAACGCCTGATTTGTCGCGAGGCCAGAGCCATACGGCAATCCGTGCCGACGGTCAAAGTTGGCCCGTTCAGGCGACTGGGCTCCGCGAATGGAATGAGGACGGTGGCGCGAGCCCTTCTTGGCGTCCCCTGTTGGCGCCGCTCGATTGTTTCACGTGAAACAATCGTTAGCGGTTGTCCCGAATCCTGACCTCTTCGATATCGATCGCGGAAACGGGGCCGGGCCGAATGTTTCACGTGAAACAATCGTTACCCCGCGTATCGAATTGTCACTTCCCAATGCAGAAGCGGGCGAAGACCTGGTCGAGCACCTCTTCCGGATCGATCCGCCCCACAATGCGGCCGAGCGCATCCGCAGCGATGCGGACCTGCTCCGCGGCGAGCTCCAGGGGGAGCTTCGTCAGCGCGTGCACGTCTTTCAGCGCCGCGAGGCACGCCTCAATCTGCTGGCGGTGACGGAGCTGCGTGATCGCGGGCGCATCGCTGCTCGAGGCGTCGTGTACGATTGCCGAGAGCGTGTTGATCAGCTCGGGAATGCCTGCTCCCGTCTTCGCGGACAGAGCAAGATCGTTCGGCACAGGCGCATCGGTCCCCGGCGCATCGATCTTGTTGAGGATACGCAGCACGCGCTTCCCGCGCTTGCCGACATCGGGAGGAACATCCGCCACCGGCGCCGTCGCATCGATGATCCAGAGCACGAGATCGGCCTCATCGGCGCGGCTCAGTGCCCGGCGGATGCCCTCCTGCTCGATGACGCCCGCGGTCTCGCGAAGTCCCGCCGTATCGGCGATGATGGCCATGTACCCATGGAGATCGAGCCGCACTTCCAGAACATCCCGCGTCGTGCCCGGCTCATCTGAGACAATCGCCACGTCGCGACGCGCGAGCGCATTTATCAGGCTCGACTTGCCGACATTCGGCGGCCCCGCGATGACGATACGGAAGCCGTCACGCACGATTTCGCCGCGGCGGCCGTCCTTGAGGTGACGCTCGATCGAAATGGCTAGGGAAGCCGCGTTTGCCAGTCCGTTGACCTCAACGGTTTCCGCGATGTCGCCCTCGTCGGCAAAATCGATGGCGGCTTCAAGGAAGCCTTGAGCCTCGATCAGGCCGCGGCGCCATCCTTCGTAAAGCTGTGCAAGCTCGCCGGAGGCTTGCCGCAGCGCCTGCCGACGCTGAGCATCGGTGTCCGCATCAATGAGATCGATGATGCCTTCGGCGGCCGTCAGATCGAGCTTGCCGTTCTCGAAGGCGCGCCGCGCAAATTCCCCGGCAGTCGCCGGACGGCATCCAGGGATTGCCGAGAGCGCGTCAAATGCTCCGGCCAGGACGGCGCGTCCCCCGTGCAAGTGAAGCTCGCACATGTCCTCGCCGGTCTCCGTGTTCGGGCCGGCGAACCACAGCACGAGCGCGTGGTCGAATTCTTCGCCAGTCTCCGGATGGCGGAGCTTGCGGAAGGCTGCGAAGCGCGGCTTGGGGCGCGGCGCCGCGATGCGGTCGAGCGCGGCGCCCGCGGCCGGCCCGGACACGCGTACGACGGCGAGCGCGGTGCGTCCGGCGCCACTAGAGAGCGCGAAGATCGTGTCCTGCGTCGGCTCTTTGGATGTCGGCGCCATGCTCATGACGTGGACCTGCTCGCAGCACGTATCATAACGCGGCTAGCGCTTCGCCTCCGCGATCAGCTCGGCGAGGCCCCGGCGCTGATTGCCCGACGCATCGAAGTTCGCCGGATCGAGCCACGTCTCGTAGGCGCGCTTGAGAGCGGGCCATTCCTTGTCGATCATCGAGAACCACGCGGTGTCGCGATTGCGGCCCTTGTAGACCACGGCCTGGCGGAACGTGCCCTCGTAGATGTAACCATAGCGCTCCGCCGCTTTGCGCGAGGGATGATTGAGGCTGTCGCACTTCCATTCGTAGCGGCGATAGCCGAGCTCGTCGAACACGCGCTTCATCATGAGATACATCGCCTCGGTGGCGATGGCCGTGCGCTTCAGGCGTTCCGAGTAATTGATGTTGCCAACCTCGATCGCGCCCATGTTGGGATCGATGCGCATGAAGCTCGCGATGCCGACGGCGCGTCCGCTCGCGCGCTCGATGATCGTGTGGCACAGCGGGTCGGTGAGCTTCGCCTGCGCATCGAGATACGTGCGCAGCGCCTCCTTGCTCGCCGGCATGTCGACGAACAAGTACGTCCAGCTCCGTCCGCTCGGGTCAGCGGAGAAAGCCTCCCACAAATCGTCGATGTGCGCCGCCGGATCGAGGATGACGATATCGCAGCGCGTGCCAGTCATGGGCGTGCGCGGCGGCAGCGCGCGCGGCGTCCAGCCCGGGATGGGCGAGCCGATCGGCTGATCGTGCGCATTCGTTCCCGGGGACGGGTTCTCGTGGAGGATGGTCTGCATGGACGTGCTGCCTGTGCGGGGATGCTACAACTTGAGCAACTAGCTGCGGTTCTTGCGCTCGCGGATCTCGGCGAAAACCTCCCAGTCCGTTTTGTCCTTCATGCCGAGCCGCTCGCGGATGGCCGGCACTTGCGGACGCAGGAAAGGATTGGTCTCAAGCTCGATATCGACGCGCGTCGGCTGCGTGAGCGCATTGCGGGCGCGAAGCGCGGTCACCTGCGCGGCACGCTCCACGAGCTTCTCGTTGGCCGGCTCGATCGCCAGCGCGAACTTCGCATTGGCGACCGTGTACTCGTGGCCGCAGTAGAGCTCGGTGTCCTTGGGCAGCCGGGCGATCTTCTGCAGCGAATTCCACATCATCTGCGGGTCGCCTTCGATGATGCGGCCGCACCCCATGACGAACAGCGTGTCGCCGACGAAAGCCATCTTCTGATCGGGCATGACGAGACTGATATGGCCGGCAGTGTGCCCTGGCGTGTCGATGACATCGACCTGATGCCCGGCGAACTTGAATGTGTCACCCTCGGCGACGAGTTCGTCGAGGCCCTCGATCTTCGACGCCTCGGCCTTGGGTCCGATGACCTTGCAGCCGGTCTCGGATTTCAGCGGCAGGATGCCTTCGACATGATCGGCGTGATGATGCGTCACGAGGATGTGGGTGAGCTTCCAGCCCTTGTTGGCGAGCTCGCGGCGGATCGCGGTGGCGTCCGGTGCATCGATGCTGGCGGTCGCGCCGGTTTCGGGATCGTGCAGCAGAACAGCGAAATTATCGCTGCGGCAGATGAACTGATGTACGTCGAGGCGGCTCATGTCGTCCTCCTGGGAATTCTGGTGGGTTGAGCGGGATCGGCGGCAGCTCTGGCCGCGCTCATGGATTTGCAGTATCGCAGTCTGCCCGCATTGCCAATGGCGCCGGCGGCGAAGGCGACCACGGCGCGCGGAGGTGTCATCTCATGCCGACCGAAGGCCGCAAGAAGCTCGTCGTCTGCGCGGACGACTATGCACTGACGCCCGGCGTCAGCCGCGCCATTCGCGAGCTGATCGCGGACGGCCGCATCTCGGCGACAAGCGTCATGACCGTCTGCCCCTATTGGCCCGAGGAGGGGCCGGCGCTGGCCGCGGTCGCGGGCCATGCCGACATCGGGCTCCATCTCACGCTGACCGATCAGACGCCGCTCGGTGCGATGTCCGAGTTCGCGACGGCCGGGCGACTCCCCCCGATCGACGCCGTCGTGCGCGCGAGTCTGCTCGGCCGCCTGCCGATCGCGGAGATCGAGGCCGAGATCGAGCGGCAGCTCGAGGCGTTCGTTACGGTCTGGGGGAGTCAGCCAGCCCATGTCGATGGGCATCATCACGTCCATCAGCTACCTGGCGTGCGCAGCGCGCTCCTGCGGGTGCTCGGCCGCCAGGGCGGCCCTAAGCCTTACCTGCGCTCATGCCATGAGCCGATGTCGCGGATCATGAGGCGGGGCGTTGCGCAGCAGAAGGCAGTGCTGATCTCGACGCTCGGCACGGGGTTCTGGGGCCAGGCGACGACCGCGGGATTTGCGACCAACGATGGGTTCAGCGGCATCTACCAGTTCGGCGCGACCGATCGGCGCCTGGACGATCTCTTCGCGCGCTTCGTCCGCGATCTCGGGCCGCGCCCGCTCGCGATGTGCCACCCCGGCTACTCCGATACAACTCTGGCGGCGCTCGATAGCATGACTGCGGAGCGCGACGCAGAGCGCGCGTTCCTGGCGAGCGAGGGATGGCTGAAGGTGCTCGCCGCGGCCCATGTCGCGGTCGCGCCGTTCGCGACCCTGCCGGCCAGCGATCCGCCGTAGCTGGCACGCTCTCTGCACGGGACTGTCAGGCCAAGACAAACCAGCAGCTTGGTGCTGCGCGCATGGCAGGTTCACGGATGTTTACCAATTTTTGCTTGACGTGATGATAAAGTGTCGCACATTATCCACAATGTTCTGGCACAGATGACACCTGTGCGGGGCATCGAGGGTCGGCCGAGGACAGCGTATCGGTCCATCGGTGGTCAAGCGAGGTCGGCGACATGAGTATCGAGCGACTGAATCGCGCCGCACTGGCTGCCGGATTCGCAATGGCGGCTCCGGATGACGACACGGATGTGGAGCGCGCCTCCATTGCACGGCGAGCCGACGTGCCAGCGTCGACCAATCTCCCGGCGATCATCTCCCGCACGCATCGCGTGGACTTCCGCAGCATCGAGCTGCTCGCGCCGGTTCTGGCTTTCGGAACGCGCCTGCGCGGGCGCCTCCCGCATCTCCGCGGCGGCGCGACGGCCTGAGTGGCCGGGGTCGCACCTATCTCGCCTCAACCTGAAATGCTGAGACCTTCGCCGGTCGCTGGATCGCGCGCCTGAGCGATCGTCTCGAAGGCTCCGTACGTCCGTACCCCAAAAACAACGAAGCCGCATTGCGTGCCCTTCGGCAAACAATACGGCTTGGTTGCTGTCCGAATGCCGGAGTCGCCCGTCAGGCGGACACCCCCGGATAGGATCAGTTAGCGCACCTGCTGCGTCACGGGAGCAACGTCGCCCGCGCCGAGCTTGTACGATTCATGAGCCACTTCCTTGCGGCACGCGCCAAGAGCGACAGCCGCGATCACCGTGGCAAGAACGATAGCACTCTTCATAGTCAGTCTCCCCTAGAAAGCCCCGTGATGGGATCAACTCTCAACGCAGACCCTGCTCCGTCACCGGCGCATTGGCGCCACGCTCATTGGCGCATACGACGCTAGGGTGCGCGCATGTCCCAATGGCTACATCCAAGAAGGGGATCGGGAGTCTCCACGAATGGCTGCCCCCGAGGCCCACCGCTGAACGTAGCAGTCGCCCTATTCTGGGTACTTGTGAGCCTTGTTCAGATCAAGGATCGCGGACAATCTGTGGATGTTTTGTGCCGCTAGAGGTGCGAAAAAGACACTGAAAATGGGCCGGCGCGCTGGACCTTGGCCGAAATGTGGCGGTTTACACGGGCCAATCGATCCGAACACGGTTCAAGCTCGTCGCCTTACCGCAACAACGGCGACCAAGCGGGGTCGGATGCGAACGATGGCGTGCGAATCACCCGCTCGTTGCGGCCGGTCAGGTCGATGGAATAGATGCGCGGCCCGCCGTTGGCCCCCTGATGCTCGCGGAAGAACATCAGGAAGCGGCCGTTCGGCGCCCAGGTTGGGCCTTCGTTATGGTAGCCCTCTGTCAGCACGCGCTCGCCTGAGCCATCGGGGCGCATGACGCCGATCAGGAAGCGGCCAGACATTTGCTTCGTGAAGGCGATGTAGTCGCCGCGCGGGGACCATACGGGCGTCGAGTAGCGGCCCTCCCCGCCCATGCCGATGCGTCGCGGGGCGCTCCCGTCGGCTTCCATGACGTAAAGGGCCTGGTGTCCGTCGCGGTCGGACTCGAACACGATCTGGCGGCCGTCGGGCGCGTAGCACGGACCCGTGTCGATCGCCCGTCCCTGCGTGAGGCGGCGGATCTGACGACTGCGGAGATCCATCTCGAGAATGGAGCTGTCGCCTTCCTGCTGGAGGCTCATGATCACGCGCTGCCCGTCTGGCGAGAAGCGCGGCGCGAAGGTCATGCCCGGGAAGTCGCCAACCACATTGCGCTGCCCGCTCTCGATGTTGAGCATGACGACGCGCGGCTGCGAGCCAGCACCGTAGGACATGTAGGTGATGTCCTGCGTGACGGGGCTGAAGCGCGGCGTCAGCACGAGCTCGCCGCCCTGGCTCAGCAGCCTCACGTTGTGCCCGTCCTGATCCATCATCGCGAGACGCTTGACGCGCTTCTGCTTAGGCCCGGTCTCGTCGATGAAGACGATGCGTGAATCGAAGTAGCCCTTCTCGAGCGTGAGCTTCTCCCAGACCTGGTCGGCCATGATGTGCCCGACCCGACGCCAGTTCGAGACCGTCGTCGTGAATTGCTGGCCTGTGAGCTGCTTGCCGAGCACGACGTCCCACAGGCGGAACTCGGCCCTGACGCGCCCGTCCTGAACCTGCGACACGCGCCCGACGACAAGCGCCTCGGCACCGGCACTGCGCCAGTCGGCAAAGCGCGGCACCGCATTGACGTCGCCGATGCGCTCGATGAAGCCCTGAGGATCGAGCGGCTGGAAGAGCCCCGAGCTTTCGAGATCCGACGCGACGACGCCTGCGACATCGGCCGCGATGCGGGGATCGTCGCCGAGGAACGGCGGAATGGCGATCGGACGCGGCCGGATATTGCCCTGGTCGACGTCGACCTGGAGCGGCCCACGCTGCGCGATGGCCGGATGGAGAGGCGTCAGCGCAGGCGCGAGCGCGGCCGCGGCGCCGATCTGAAGGGCGCTTCGCCGCGTCAGGGTGCGCTTCGTCGTCGTGCCAGACATTATGATTTCGCCCGTCCCCGGAGGATTCCCTGGACGCTGTGCGACGCCAAGGTGTCGAAAGTTTGGAGCGCTCGGAAGCCCTCGACGCCGGAACGGGGATCGGCTCAGCCGAGCGTCACCCCGCACTTTGCGGCCCATCCGAGGCCTTCAAGCGTGCTCTTACGCGGTTTGTACTCGCACCCGACATAACCCGAGAAGCCGCTCGCGTCGATCTCCCGGAAAAGAAAGGCGTAGTTCATTTCCCCATCATCCGGCTCACCGCGGTCGGGCGGGCTCGCAATCTGGTAGTGGCGCGCGAGGTGCCCGAACTCGCGGATCGCCATCGCGGTGTCGCCCTCCTGGATCTGGCGGTGATAGAGGTCGAACTGCAGGCCGAGATTGGGCTCGTCGACCTCGTAGATGACCGCGCGCGCTTCTCCCGTCGTGTTCAGGAAGGAGCCTGGAATGTCACGCGTGTTGATCGGCTCGATGATCACATCCACGTCGTCCTTGGCCGCAAGACGCGCCGCCCGCCTCAGATTGGCAACGTACGTGCGCCGCTCGGCGCCGTGATGGCGCAAGCCGGGCATGGCATGAATGCGCCGGCAGCCGGTTGCCTCGGCATAGCGGAGCGCCGTCGCCACGGCCTGCTCGAACTCCGCCTCGCGGCCAGGAATGGCGGCGAGCCCGCGCTCGCCCTTGGTCCAGTCGCCGGGCGGCAGGTTGAACAGCGCCTGCGTCAGGCCATTGGCCTTCAGCCGCTCCGCGATCTCCTCGGGCTTGTTCTCGTAGGGAAAAAGAAACTCGACGGCGCGGAAGCCGGCCTTTGCCGCGGCCTCGAACCGATCGAGGAACGGGAGATCCAGGAACAGGAACGAGAGATTGGCGGCGAAGCGCGGCATGGCGTTAGTCCTCCCGATCGTGCGCGTTGATTGGATTGCGCCGAGCATTGCAGAGGCGGCGCGCCTTGTCAGCAGGTCCCGCGGACCACGCGCTAGCTTATCTTTTCGGCTTCTCGCCGAGCGTCATGATGAAGGCCGCGAGCGCGTGCATTTCGTCCTGGCTCAGATGATGGTTCGGCATCATGGGCGGGACGCTGCGCAGCCACGCGACGATGCCTTCCGGCGTCTGGTTGCGCCGTTGCGCGACGGCGGCGAACCCGGGAATTTCATTGGCGCCCCGCTTCTCGCCCTGCCCGGGCACCATGTGGCACTGGGCGCAGAGCCGCTCGGCGAGGGCACGCCCCTTCGCGGCGTCCCCGGTCGCCCGGGCGCCGCCTGCCCCGAGACCGAGAATCAGCATCGTACCCGCTATGGCTCCCCACCCCCGCCTGTCCATGAATCGATTCCCAAGGCCCCTGCCGCCATCTCACCGGACCAGAATTGCCGGTGCGACGGCGTCCGAGCAAGGGGCCGCGGCCGAATCCCGCCGCCGCACAACGCCTCACTTGCGCGCCGCCGCCGGCGGGGATATGCCGGAGCACCGTTCGGCCACGGATGAGCGGAGCAGGGCCCATTGACGCAGCGACCCGACGAACGTGAGGTACGCGAGATGCTGGCCGTTTTGCGTGCCGAGCACCGCGATCTCGACGAGCGCATAGTGCGGCTCGAGGCCGAGCAGTCGAATGACCAGGTCACGATCAAGCGGCTCAAGAAGCAGAAGCTGCTGCTCAAGGACCGCATTACCTCGCTCGAGGACCAGATCACGCCCGACATCATCGCCTGATCCGGGCCTCGCCCACGCCGAACAGGCAGATCGTCCACACCATGCCGCGCGGGAGCGCTTGCAGCGGCCTGGACGGATCAATAGTTTCTCGTTTTCCGCCAACGGCAAGGAAAGAGGCAGGAAATGGCCGGGTCGGCCGCTGACGTTGCGATCATCATGGGCAGCCGCTCGGACTGGCCGACCATGAAGCGTGCCGCCGAGGTCCTCGACGAGCTGGGCATCAGCTATGAGGCACGGGTCATCTCCGCCCATCGCACGCCGAAGCGCCTCTACGACTTCGCCACGAAGGCGCGCGATGCGGGCTACAAGATCATCATTGCCGGTGCCGGCGGTGCCGCCCACCTTCCCGGCATGACCGCGTCGATGACGCCGCTTCCCGTCCTCGGCGTTCCGATCAAGTCGAGCGCGCTCTCGGGGCAGGACAGCCTGCTCTCGATCGTGCAGATGCCGGCCGGTATCCCCGTCGGCACGCTCGCCATCGGTGAGCCCGGCGCCGCGAACGCCGGCATTCTCGCCGCGCAGATCCTCGCCATCTCCGATCCCGCCCTTGCCGCGCGCGTCGATGCGTGGCGAGCCCGCCAGACCGCGAGCATTCCCGAGGCACCTGAAGGCCCATGACGGCAACGACGCCGCTCGCCCCGCATAGCGTGATCGGCATTCTCGGCGGCGGCCAGCTCGCCAAGATGCTCGTGCAAGCCGCTGCCGAGCTCGGCTTCCGCGCGGCGATCTATTCGGATGACTGGGGGCCGGCGCTGGATCTCGCCTCGCGCCACCTGATCGGGCCCTATGAAAATCTCGCCCGCCTTGACGAGTTCGCCCGCTCGGTCGATGTCGTGACCTACGAGTTCGAAAACGTGCCGGTGGTCGCGGCCGAGCATCTTGCGCGCCGCGTGCCAGTGCGCCCCGGCCCGCAGGCCTTGCGCGTCGCTCAGGACCGCAGCGTCGAGAAGGCCTTCATCGAAGGGCTCGGCATACCGGTCGCGCCGTTCGTCGCCATCCGCGCGGAGAGCGACGTCGCTGCCGCCGCAAAGGCAATGAGCACGTGGCAGTCGTCTGCGATCCTGAAGACGGCGCGGCTCGGCTACGACGGCAAGGGACAAATCAGCGTCGCCACACCAGGGCATTTGCCGGCCGCATTCGCGGCGCTCGGCGGCGTCTCATCGGTGCTCGAGCGGCGCATCGATTTCGCCTTCGAGATCTCGGTGATCGCCGTGCGTGCGGTGGACGGCAGCCTCGCCTGCTATGACGTACCGCGCAATACGCACGAGGACGGCATCCTGCGCCAGTCGGTCGTTCCCACAAAGCTCTCGCCGGCGGTCGATGCGCGGGCACGCGACGTTGCGGGTCGCATCGCGACGGCACTCGACTATGTCGGCGTGATCGGCGTCGAGATGTTCTACCTCGGTGAGAGATCCACGACGCCGCTGCTCGTCAACGAGATCGCGCCGCGCGTGCACAACTCCGGCCACTGGACCATGGACGCCTGCGCGGTATCCCAATTCGAGAACCACATCCGCGCTGTTGCCGGATGGCCCCTCGGCGCAACGACACGCCACAGCAATGCGGAAATGCGCAATCTCATCGGCTACGAGGCCAATGCCTGGCCGACGCTCGCGGCCGACCGCGACCTCTGCCTGCATCTCTACGGCAAGCGCGAGGCCCGCGCCGGCCGCAAGATGGGCCACGTCACGCGGCTTACCCCGCGCATGGATTGATCATTCGGCTTTGCCGCTAAATCATCCGTGCAGGAATTTGCCGACGTCCGCAGGAAAAAGCCGCCACATAATCCTCACCTCGGCGTCACGATGAGGTCGCATCGAGCGCGAAGGCTGGCCACCCGGATTCGCGTCTCCGACGCTGACGTCGACCGTCTCCGGCTTTCGAGGACGCGGCGCTGTGTGCCGCTCTACAGAGAGGGAAGGATCTCCCATGACGAACAACCGAACCGTGATCCTGATCGCGGCACTCGTTCTGGCGCTGGCACTAGCGTGGTACATCGTGCCGCTGCCAGGTGACGACACACCTGCGCCGCCACCGGCCGCGACGGCACCGACAACTCAGCCCGCGCCCGCCGCACCGGCAACGCCACCCGCCGAAACGCCGAAGCAGTAGAATTCGCGATACGCCGGCTGCTCGAAAGATCGCTCAACACTCTTCGAGCAGCCGGCCAAAGTCCGCCATGCGATCCCGGATGCCGCTCGCGCACCCGCGCCCTACTGACGGCCGCAGACGATCGCCCTTCCGCTCTTCCAAGATTTGTGCTGCCTAAGCGGCTGGGAAGTCCGCGAGGGAGGCTCTGCCGTGACTGTCGTGATCGTTGGTGCCGGGATCGGCGGCCTGACACTGGCGCTCAGCCTGCACCAGGTCGGAATCGCGGCCCGCGTCTACGAGAGCGTCGAGAAGCTCGAGCCGCTAGGCGTGGGCATCAACCTGCTGCCTCATGCCGTGCGCGAGCTCACCGAGCTCGGGCTCGCCGATGAGATCGCGCGAACGGCCATCCCGACGTCGACCCTCTCCTACTTCTCCAAGCGCGGGCAGCTCATCTGGTCGGAGCCGCGCGGTCAGGCTGCGGGGTACAACTGGCCGCAGTTCTCGATCCATCGCGGCGAGCTGCAGATGATCCTCTACCGCGCAGTGCTCGAACGCCTCGGTCCCGATGCCGTGCTGACGGGTCATCATTTCTCGCATTTCGAGGAGTCGGTGTCGGGCGTCGGCGCCACCTTCGTGGATCGGCGCAGTGGTGCCGCGCGTCAGTCGGCTGAGGGGACGGTTCTCGTCGGCTGCGACGGCATTCATTCGACGCTCAGGGCGAAATTCGTGCCTGATGAAGGTCCGCCGAAGTGGAATGGCGCCATACTTTGGCGCGGCGTGACCGAAAGCACCCCGTACCTCGACGGGCGCACCATGATCATGGCGGGCCACGAGCGGCAGAAGTTCGTCTGCTATCCGATCTCGCGGCAGGCCTTCGACCAGGGGCGCGCAGTCGTCAACTGGATTGCCGAGCTGCGCTACAACCCCGATCATGCATGGCGTCGCGAGGATTGGAACCGGCCCGGCCGCCTCGACGAGTTTCTTCCGCTCTTCGAGAGCTGGCAGTTCGGATGGCTCGACGTGCCCGGCCTCATCCGCGACGCGCGCGCCTGCTTCGAATACCCGATGGTGGACCGCGATCCCCTGCCCACATGGGGAAGCGGGCGCGTCACCCTGCTCGGCGATGCCGCACATCCCATGTATCCCATCGGCTCCAATGGCGCCTCGCAGGCCATTCTCGATGCCCGCGTGCTTACGCGCGAGATCCGGGCGCACGGCTCCGGTCCCGAAGCACTCGCCGCCTATGCTGCCGAGCGTAATCCGGCAACCGCGCGGATCGTGCTTGCCAATCGCGCCAATGGGCCGGAGCAGGTCATGCAGCTCGTCGAGCAGCGCGCGCCGGCCGGATACGGTCGCATCGAAGAAGTGCTGTCGGTCGCGGAGCTGGAGGAGGCAGCCGCGGGTTACAAGCGGCTCGCCGGCTTCGATCGGGAAACCCTCAACAGCCGCCCGCCGATCATGGGCTAAATCGATCGCGAGCGACTACCCTACATTATTTGCCGGAGGTGCATTTGATGTCGTTCTCGCGCGGCGCAATTTTCGGGGCGCTCCTGACTTTCGCGCTTACGCATGGCAACGAGGTGCAAGCCGCGAACATTCAGGTCGTCCAGCTCGAACGCTTCGACAATCAGCACAACGGCAGCATCGACGTCGATGTCGGCGTCGGCCACAACCTGCGCCAGGACGGACCTATTCTATGCAACGTCCTCCTGGACGGCATCATCGAGGTCGGTGATTTCGAACGGCTGATGGCGGCCGTCGGGCAGCAGCGTGAGCGCGATCTCTCCAACGTGCCGCGCCTGTGCCTGAATTCGCCGGGTGGCGACTATCGCGAGGGATTGCGCGTCGCCCGCTACCTCATGGAGAAGAGCATCGGCACCGCCGTCGCCGAGGGTGCCGAGTGCTACTCGGCCTGCGCGATCATCTTCATGGGCGGCACCTTTCCCTGGAAAGGCGAGCTCAATCGCTATCTGCATGTGCGCGGTGTTCTTGGCTTCCACGCGCCGTACATTCCGGGCGCGGCAGGCGAGGGAAAGGTCCTCGTCGAAGCCGATCAGGTTCGCCTCGCCTTCAGCGAGGGCATCCGATCCATGTCGGAGTTCATGCGGCTCGGTGTCGGAAACGACGTGAAGCGCGTCACGCCGGAGCTGATGTCCGAGATGATGGCCCAGGGGCCGGACGCCTTCTACACTGTCGACACGATCGGCAAGGCGATCCGCTTCCGCATTCATCTCTACGGCATCGACCGCAAGGCGACCGTCGACGCCGACGGCATGTGCCACGCCTGCGTGAACATGAACTACTTCGCGCTCGAGCGGTACGGCACCGGCGGCGATCCGGATCTGTGCCGCGCTCTCGAGCCGCCACGGCCCGAAACACATCCGAAGGGCGTCCGCTACACCAGCGATGTGGCGCCGCGCGGCGGACAATGCGTGATCGACATCATGATGGAGAATGGCGGCGTCTCCGCGTGGGCCTTCCGCAACGATGACCGCGACGAGTTCGGCGACGGCCTGGAGCTTGCGTACTGGTATCTGTTCTCGCCATCGACCCGCCTTGCCGATCTTTCAGCGACGCCCGTCGCGACCACCGACGATCGCGATGCCGCACGTCTCCGCGATCAGCTCTATCGCTTCATCGCGCTCGAGTATCTTGGCCACGGGATGGTCGATCACCGCGGCCGCGCCGACCTCTTCGCGCCGCAGGTCAACTATTACAAGCGGGGTGTGATCAAGCGCGAATCCGTGCTCGTCGAGAAATCGAACTACTACAAGCGTTGGCCGCGACGGCAGTTCGAGCTCATCGAGGATAGTTTCCGCGCGAAGCCCGGCCCCGACGACACGGTGGAGATCACCTTCCGCTACGAGTTTGAGGTGTCCAACGACAAGGACAGCCGCCGCGGCACCGGCTTCACGACGCTCGGCATCGGCAGGATCGACGGACGGTTCGTGATCACGTCCGAGGACGGCGGCGTCGAGAGGCGCAATTAGCAAGCCGCCCGCGAATTCCATCTGTTCCCGGCGTTACAGCGGCCGGCGGCGCGCCCGGGCTATGTCCCAAGAGCAAGCCCGCCGATCGATCGCTTCGGTTTGGCGGCTGACCCGAACGGCCCAACCCGAAAGGAACATCCGATGACAAGGAAGCTCATCCGCCGCGCCATGCTGGCCGGTCTGGCCACATGCATCGGCGGCGGTGCGATGCTCACGGCAGGAGATGCCGAGGCTCGAGGCCGCCGCTTCGAGCAGTGGACTTACGAGAGCGACAAGCCCTTGAAGGGTTACGAGGGCTTCCTATTCCCGGGGTACTACTGTTCCTACAGACGCTTTCCCGTCCGCTCGTGCGCCTACGACAAGCAGGGCCGGGAAGTGTGCAAGATCACGAGCTGGCGCATGGAGCAGTCGTGCTCCTGATGCGCGGCGGGCTCTCGTAGCAGAATGACTCGCGCCGCACGGCGTTTCCCGCTGTGCGGCGCGCATAGCGTCAGAGGGGCTACAGCTCCGTCGGACGATGGCACAGGGGATCGACGGGCGCCTTGGCGCCGTGCGGTCCGTGCAAGTGCTGCTCGACTTTGGCGATGGCCGCTTCGTGCGAGCTGATCCCGCTGAGCGACACATCCGCTGTCTCGACCGCCACCGCGCTGCAACGCGGCCACAGCCACCGGGAGCGCCAGCTATAAGGGCTCGATGCAAATGCCGCGTCACGGTAGCTCGTGGCGCGCCATGAAGTGCGAGAAAGGCCCTGCTGAAGCGCCCTGGCGGTAGCTTCGCCTGCATCGCCATCGAGACTTGTGTATTCGTCGATGATCATCATGCGAGGCTCCTGAGCCGATTGACTATGCTTACGCTCAAACGCGAATGCTCATGATCAATTTTGCGAGTGGATCCGTGATGGGGGAGGCAGGATCCACCCGCAACGCTTTCGGCATTACGGGAGTGCGTCCCGGAACTCATCGGCGCTCGGCCGATGTGGCATGGTCTGATTGATCTGATCCCAGATCTCATCGGCTGTCGTCTTCGCCGAAACGGGGACGGCGAGCGCCGCGAGCATGCTGACGGCGATCATGAGATGCTTCAGTGTCTGCATGGCATCCTCCTGCCTTTTGAGTGAGGCGATGCGGCCCGATGCCGTCGTTCGCCTGGCAGGCAGATAAAACCTTGCGCATCAAGGGCTCGTCAGCGCATCGTCAATGATGCCATCACCAATCCGTGAGGCGCGTCGGCGCGTAACGCGACGCGTGTTCAGCCGAGCGCGAAGGTCGGCTCGGGTGCTGCCGGCATTGCGCTCCACGCAGCGTCGGCATTCCAATGGATGAGCCGCAACTCGCCAGTGCGCGATTCGACGACCGCCGTGCAGCTCTCGACCCAGTCACCGCAGTTCAGATAGTGCACGTCACCGATGCGGCGGTCGGCGGCGTGATGAATGTGCCCGCAGATGATGCCGTCGGCGCCGTGACGTCGCGCTTCGCCCGCAACGGCTTCCTCATACGCGCCTATGAAAGCGACAGCTTTCTTGACGCGGTTCTTGAGATACGCCGAGAAGGACCAGTAGCCGAGGCCGAGGTGTCGGCGAACCCAGTTCAGCGGATTGTTGAGCCACAGTGCCGTCTCGTACCCGCGGTCCCCGAGGAAGGCGAGCCAGCGTGCGTTCCGTACGACGATGTCGAACTCGTCGCCGTGCATGATGACGTAGCGCTTTCCGCTCGCGGTCTCGTGCATGCAGTCGCGATGCACCTCGATCCCGCCGAAGTGCATGCCGCAGAAGTCGCGCAGGCCCTCGTCATGATTGCCGGGGATGAAGACGATACGTGAGCCCTTGCGCACCTTGCGGAGCAGCTTCTGGAGAACGTCGTTGTGCGCCTGGGGCCAGTGCGGTCCGCGCCGGACCTTCCAGAAATCGACGATGTCCCCGACGAGATAGAAGGTGTCGGCCTCGACGACGCGCAGGAATTCGAGGAGTGCGGCCGCCTGAGACGTGCGCGTGCCGAGATGAATGTCGGAGATGAAGACCGCGCGATAGGGCGTCAAGGGAGGAGCGGTGTGGGGCTCGGCGGGAAGGGCGTCTTGCATGAGCCAGCTCCTAGGAGATTCACGTTTCAGCCCGATGACAGCGGCGATAGAGACTTGGTCGCGATTTTCACCTGATCCCGACGGCGTTCTCGTTGCTCATGCTGGCCGGCCCCCCGGTACGCCACGCCACCTTGTGACCACCCCATTGATAGGCGTTCGCGGTCCACGCGCGGAGCCAGATGGCGGGAATGAGCAGGTCTCTCAGCAGCCAGGCAAGGGGCGAGCGCCATGAGACGTGCCAGCCACCGATCCGGGCGAGGAGGGCCTCGGCGCCGAACCAGAGGAGTGCGAGCGCGCAGACGCCAATCGCTGGCGCGACGTCGAGGGCCGGTGCGGCTATGCCCGCCATGACGAGCGGCGCCGCGCTGCCGGTCAGAGGCTCGAGGGCGAACCAGCCGGGAAAAGTAAGGCGGCGGAGCTGCGCCCAGCGGAGCTGCCGACCGAGGACGTGGCGCGCCGCACGCTGGCCGAGCGGCTGAAAGAACGATGGTCCGGCCAGACGCACGCGAAGGCCGGCATCGCGAACGATCTTCGTCGCCGCGGCGTCTTCGGCAAGCTCACACGCCAACGCCCCGACGCCGCCGTGGCTGTCGAGAAAATCGCGCCGGAAGAGCATGGTCTTGCCCTGCGCAAATCCGAGCCCGACGCTGTCGGCGGCATACTGCCAGCGTGCCTGGTAGGTGTTCAGGAAGGCGCATTCGACCTCGGCCCAGAGGCCGTCGGGCCGGCTGCCGACCGGTGGCGCACAGACGACACCGCAGTCGTCGGTCCACGCGGCCAGAACCTGCCCGAGATAGTCCGGCGGCAGCATGAGATTGCTGTCGGCGAAGACGATCCAATCGTGCCGTGCCTCGCGCCAGCCCTTCAGCATGTTGTTGAGCTTGGGGTTGGCGCTGATGCGGTCCTCTCCGATCAGCAGGCGGGCGGGAACATCAGGGTGCGCTTCCATGAGCCGGCGCACGACCGCAACGGCCGGATCGCTTTCCGAGGCCGCGCAGAACAGGATTTCATAATCCCGGTGCGTGAGCCGGAAGGACGTGCGCAGCGTCTCTTCTTCTTGCAGGCCCGCATCGCGGATCGTGCGCACGAGCGTCACGCCCGGGCCTTGCGAAAGCGGCAGTGGTTGCCGTCGGCAGCGCCAGGCGGAAAGCCCGATGGATACGAGATGAACAAGCGTAGCGGTCAGTACGAAGGAAGCGGCAGCGACGTCGGCGGACATTCCTGGCTCGCAGGTGGCCTTGGCTCGAAGCGGATGATCCAGGGTCCTCTCACCAGACTCGCACGACGCGCGTGTGACAGGCGGCGGATCAGGAGGCCCCGGTTCCGGAATGCTGGCGCCGTTGGGCCTCGATGGCCGCGACCAGCAGCTCGAAATTGCGCACATGCGCGCGGAACCAGAGGTCGAAGAACGTTCCGACCACCGGCACGGCGCCGAGCAGTGCGTCCGCCGCGGCGTTGAGCACCATGCGGCCCAGCACCCCCCGGTTGGCGCCGAGCCGATACGCCCAGTGAATATTGCGCACGCTGAGCGCAGCAGCGACCAGATCGCCGGCAATGGGCACAATGCCGATGATGGGATCCCAGCCGAAATAAATACGGGTGTAGGGAATGCGGTATGCGGCATCCAATTGGAAGCTGGAGCGTTCCAGGCGTTCGAAGAGACGCGCGTACTCGTCGTTCAGAGGCGCTTTGCCGAGCGGGATGATGTGGCGCATGTCGTGGACGCTTGGCGGAACGCGTGAAGCCGTCTGTGCGGCCAGGGTCGCCTATCTAGCGCCAAGCTTGCCCGCTGTCCCATGCGCTGGCCGCTGGAGTGCCGAGCCGGACACGCCGGGATCGGCCTCTACAGGATGAGTGCTGATTTTCGCGCCGACGATCAAGCTGGAGCACTGGCAAGCTGGAGCACTGGCAAGCTGGAGCACTGGAACCAGGCTGCCCGGCACACGATATACATGTGATCGGAACGACCGATAGGAGGTGACCGATGACTTACCGAATCTCGCCTCAGATCATGACGCGTGTTGGCCTTTGCGTCCTGCTGGCCGGCCTCGCGGCGCCGGTACACGCGCAGACGTACAATGATCGCCGGCCGGGCGCGGATATTCGGCGCGGCACCGAGCAACTGCAGCAGCAGCGAGCCATGGAGTCGCTGAGGCAGTCCCAGGAGGCCCAGGCTCGTGCACGCGCAGCCGAGCAGCGCCAGCTCGACCTCAAGCGGCAGAACGACCAGCTCTCGAAACCACTGCGTCCTTGGGAATAAGGCCCCGAGGCCCCACAGGCGATCTCGATGCGAGCACCCCTGAGCGAAGCTGAGGGGTGACCTTCTCGACGGTCATTGCCTAAGCGACATCCTCGATATTCGTTGACTTCCCGCCGACGCTCGCGAGCAAGCTCGCCGAGCCCAAAGCTGTCGCGGGCGAAGCTGGACAGGCCGATGCTTTGGCGACAAGATCATGATCGTTGCCATCCTCCTGACGAACCCACGATTAGCCGATGGTTTCCCCCGCACGACCTCGTAGATCGACCTCGTGGACCTTGCACCTGACGGCGTTTGTTTTGTTTTTTGCTTTGAGCGGACACAGTAGAATCCGCGACATTTGGGAGTTTGCGATATGACATTTCCGTCGACGATTGTCGGCACCGTGGGCCAGACCACGACCTTCAATTTCGAGCTCAGCGGCGTGCACGCCGTTTCGATATTGCCTGACTTGATGCGGCTCGATCTGCCGGGCTTGGGGCCTGTTACATATAACGAGGCGGGAATTTATTCTGCCGAGATCGAGAGACTCGTTCGAATACCCAATGAGGGCGGGGGCTTCACTGAAGAATGGCAATTCTTCACCTATCTTTCGACATTCACGGATGTGCCGGCGTCCGAAGCCACGCCGAGTGAGTTCGATATCGCCACCTTCCTCCAGACGCCCGAGCTCGATTTCACGGCAACGAGCATCAACGGCATCGAACGGACAGAGCACTATCGAATAATCATGGAGTTCGTGGAGTCGCCCGCGGAATCGGGTGTGAACATATACAACACCGCCGGCGCCACGGTGGATGCTTTCACCGCCAGCAATCGTGTGCTGCTGGCTTTGGATACCCCGAACGGACAGCGGTCCACGGTATGGGGCGGATGGATCGAAACGATTCGCGTCTCGTTCGGAGAGCTTCCTCCCGATACGCCCCCGGGCGAGCTGCCATACGTTCTCAGCCCCGATCTCCCCACATCCCCCATACCGGACGAGTTCCGCTGGTCAGACTTGGCGCAAGACGAGATGCGATCGCCGTTGATCGAGTTCGACTTCGATCTCGGCGCTTACCGGCTCGACGTATGGGATGAGTTCATGACCGGCGCCGAGTGGGGCATCTCCCAGGCGCGTGACACTATGATCGATCAGGTCACCGGCGTATTTGTCGACGGCATCGCGGACTTTCTCGACGACCTCGGCACGCGTCGCGGCATTCCGAACCTCGGCCAAACGGTCACGAACGTCGCCGACTTCGGCCGGGATCTATTCAATTTTCATTCGAACATCCTCAACGAGCTGACCAACTCACTCGAAAACTTCGATACCATGCTCATGGAGGATATCCGCGCATCCGACGAACGAATTCAGGACGCGACAAATACCTTCTTCTCTGACGTCCAGGACAACGTCTCCGCACCCGCAGCGACCGTCATCGAGACCATTCGGTTTGGCCTGTTCGAAACCAATTCATTCAATATCGTTGCCAATTCGTCGGATGGCGATTTCATCGGAACTGCCGGCACCGACACGATGCTCGGCGGCATTTCGGGGGACGTGCTGAGGGGCCTGGGCGGCAACGATCTGTTGTTCGGCGGAGACGGCAACGACGAGCTCTTCGGCGGCGATGGAGATGATGTTCTGCTGGGTGGGCGAGGCATCGACTTTCTCATCGGCGGTGCGGGTGACGACCAGCTCGACGGCGGTCTCGGCATCGACACGGCGCGGTTCGGCGTGCTGAGCACATCAGCCACCTGGGTGCGCAGCGGCGACGGCTGGACTGTCACGTCCGCCGAAGGCACGGACACGCTGACCACGATCGAGCGTCTCCAATTCGTCGACCGGACGGTCGTGCTCGACATGCCCGTCGACGATTTCAGCGGCGACGGCACGAGCGACATTCTATGGCACCGCGCCGACAACAACGCCGTCGGCGCCTTCATCATGGACAGTGGCGCGCCGGCCTTCGCCTTCTACGGTCATGGCGGTGACGGCTGGGCGATCGCCGGAACCGGCGACCTCAGCGGCGACGGTACCACCGACATCCTCTGGCACAACGCTTCGAACAACACCCTCGGCGCCTTCATCCTCGACAGCGGCGCGCCGGTTTTTGCCTACTACGGCAACGGCGGCGCCGGCTGGGAGATCGCCGGCGTCGGCGACCTCAGCGGTGATGGCACCGACGACATTCTCTGGCACAACGCTTCGAGCAACGCGGTCGGCGCGTTCATTCTCGACAGCGGCACGCCATTCTTCGCCTTCTACGGCAATGGCGGCGCCGGCTGGGAGATCGCCGGCATGGGCGACTTCACCGGCGACGGCACCGACGACATTCTGTGGCACCAGGCGTCGAGCAACGCCATCGGCGCCTTCATCATGGACAGCGGCTCGCCGACTTTCGCCTTCTACGGTAACGGTGGCGCCGGCTGGACGATCGCGGGTATCGGCGATTTCAGCGGCGAGGGCACCGACGACATTCTCTGGCATCGGGCGTCCGACAACGTGATCGGCGCCTTCATCATGGACGGCGGCTCGCCGGCCTTCGCCTACTACAACAATGGCGGTGCCGGCTGGGCGATTGCCGGCATCGGCGACTACAGTGGCGACGGCACCGACGATATTCTGTGGCACCAGGCATCGAGCAACGCCATCGGCGCCTTCATCATGGATAGCGGCACGCCGGCCTTCGCCTTCTACGGCAATGGCGGCGACGGGTGGGACATGGTGTGATTTGCGGCGAAGCGAATTTGGCGTGAGCGGATAAATGGTGCCGGCTAAGGGACTTGAACCCCTGACCCCCTGATTACAAATCAGGTGCTCTACCAACTGAGCTAAGCCGGCTCACGGCCACACCGGACGGGCGCGCGGCCGAATGCCCGCCTTATACGCGAACCGAGGGCGGGCATCCACCTTCGCGGACTAGCGAAGTAGGAAGATCGCTGCAATACTGATCACTACGAAAGCTAGCGTGCTTATTTCAAACCGCTCAAACTTCATTCTATCCTCCTGCGATGTCCTTAAACCGGCACGAGCCGAGCTGCGTCGCGGTCGTCAACTCTTTAGGATCAGATGCGAGCCCGTTAACCTGGGCGTGCGCGAAGCCCCAGAATAAGCAGTGATATTTGTGCTCGCCCTGCGAAGAAGCGGCCATCTCGGGTCGAGGACCCGTTAACCTGGGACTGGCCCCGTGACAGCCCCATACCAGCCCTAGCCGCGGCGCGCCGATTGACATATAAGGCGGCACTGCAAGCCCAATCACTGGACGATGCAGCCGAAACCCGGGACGCGGAGCGCCCCGGGCCATTACTTCGTGGTTTCAAGTGGAGACGTATCATGCCTGCCCCCTGGTCGCCCGACAGCTGGAGATCCAAGCCGATCGTCCAGGTGCCCGCGTTTCCGGACGCGGCCGCTCTGGCCGACGTAGAAGGCAAGCTCGCGACGTTTCCCCCGCTCGTCTTTGCCGGCGAGGCCCGTCAGCTCACGAAGGCGCTCGGCGATGTCGCCGAGGGGCGCTCGTTCCTGCTTCAGGGCGGGGATTGCGCCGAGAGCTTCGTCGAGCACCGCGCCGACAATATCCGCGACTTCTTCCGCGTCTTCCTGCAGATGGCGGTCGTGCTGACCTATGCCGGCGCTTCGCCCGTGGTGAAGGTCGGCCGCATCGCGGGCCAGTTCGCGAAGCCCCGCTCCTCGCCGACCGAGAAGAAGGACGGCGCGGAGCTGCCGAGCTATCGCGGCGATATCGTCAACGGTCCGGAGTTCACGCCGGATGCCCGCATCCCGGATCCGACACGCCAGCTCCAGGCCTACCGCCAGTCCGCGGCGACGCTGAACCTGATCCGCGCGTTCGCCGGCGGCGGTTATGCCGACCTCGATCGCGTGCATCAGTGGACGCTCGGCTTCATCAAGGACAGCCCGCAGGGCCGTCGCTTCGAGGAGCTGGCGAGCCGCATCTCGGACACGCTCGAGTTCATGCGCGCGTGCGGCATCACGGCCGACAACACGCCGCAGCTCCGCACGACGACGATGTACACGAGCCACGAGGCGCTGCTGCTCGGCTACGAGCAGGCGATGACGCGGCTCGATTCGACGAGCGGCGACTGGTACGCGACGTCGGGCCACATGATCTGGATCGGCGATCGTACGCGCCAGCCGGATCATGCGCACGTCGAGTACTTCCGCGGGATCAAGAACCCGATCGGCATGAAGTGCGGGCCCTCGCTCGAGCCCGACGCGCTACTCAAGCTGATCGACGTGCTTAACCCGAACAACGTCGCCGGCCGGCTCACGCTGATCTGCCGCTTCGGCTCGGACAAGGTGGAGAGCCACCTGCCGAAGCTCGTCCGTGCCGTCGAGAAGGCCGGCCGCAAGGTCGTGTGGTCGTGCGATCCCATGCACGGCAATACGATCTCGGCGGCGAACGGCTACAAGACGCGGCCGTTCGAGCGCATCCTGAAGGAGGTCGACACCTTCTTCGCGGTGCATCGCGCGGAAGGCAGCCACGCCGGCGGCATCCACGTCGAGATGACCGGGCAGAACGTGACGGAGTGCACGGGCGGCGCGGTGGCGATCAGCGAGACGGATCTCTCGGACCGCTACCACACGCACTGCGATCCGCGTTTGAATGCGGACCAGTCGCTGGAACTTGCTTTCCTGGTCGCCGAAAGGCTGAAAATGGAGCGGGCCGAGCGCGCACCGCACCAAGCCACGATCGCGGCGGCGGAGTGAGATAAAGGCTAAGTTCCGGACTGAAAATATGAGCGCGGCGCCGAAAGGTGCCGCGCTCACTGCTTGTTAGTTTGCCTCCACGCGCACCTTCACCGACAAGCGTCGTGTGAGATGTTCGGATACTTTCTCTGCGACCAGCTTCCGGGCTGTACCCGGGAAGATATGATCACGTCCTGCAGTGATTTCGCTCCACGCATCCACGAACGAAAAGCTGTCCATCGCACGCAGAAGCGCTTCTCCAGCATCGCGCCACGCAGTTCCATGCAGAGCATCGCAAAGGCCCTCTACGATTGTTGCCCTGACGAATCCCGAATTTCCTTCGGACGTTTCCGTAATGCACTGGAGCGCCGTAATGAGAGTTTCGCGTCCATACACCTTTAGGCAGCGCGCTAGCGCACCGACCGCTTGCGTTTGACCGACCTTCATCTGGGCCACCACGAGGTTCCTGCGGGCGATCGTTACCCCGGCTACAGCGCAGACTTCGGCAATCTCTCGAGCTTCGACATCTCCCGCGGCGAGACGCGCGTGGAATAGCTGCTGCGGACTAGTTTTGGTTATGTTGCCGTTGACCGCCGCATAAGCCGCAGCCTGTTGAGTTCTGTCAGCTTGCACTACTTGGCACGGCACCTGCTCGATGCCACGCAGTATTGCAGCGGTTGTCCTATGTTGCCCATCTACGATTGCGTAAAGGCCGCCTTCGACCGGCGCTACGATTACGGGCGCGAACTTAGACCAATCAAAATGCTCAGCGATGTGAAGAACATTTTCCCTACCTCTGCGTCCGATCTCTCGTTGATAGGCGTCATCTACGACAAACTGTTCCGTGGCAATCCATTGGAGCATCGGGGCGGGACCGGGAGCGAAGTCAGATTGCGGGTGAGCTACGGCAGACGGATCTAGTTTTTGAAACATGGTACGCTCCTAATGAACACGCGCTGGATATTGCGCCTGCGCATTAGGAAGCGGAGTGTCTCTTTTCGCTATTGGTGGCGTTTACTTATCCACTTGAGCAATTTGACATCGTCTCACAATCCCATCTCCCAAAACTGCCCATTCACGTCGTGGCCGAATTCGTTGTGGCGTTCCTCCTTCACGAGCTTGAATCCAGCGGCCTCATAAATCCGCACAGCCGGCACGAGAATGTCGTGCGTCCAGAGCATGAGTGTTCTGTAGCCGCGCGCGCGTGAAAAGCGGATGCATTCGTCGACGAGGCGGCGGCCGAGACCGAGCCCGCGCGCGGACGGCTCGACGTACA
>JAEWIJ010000030.1 GCA_023387235.1 Pseudomonadota bacterium | reverse complement strand
TCGGCACCATCTCGGCCAACGGCGATGCCGAAATCGGTCGCATGATTGCCGAGGCCATGCAGAAGGTCGGCAACGATGGCGTCATCACCGTTGAGGAAGCCAAGAGCCTCGAGACCGAGCTCGACGTCGTCGAGGGGATGCAGTTCGACCGCGGCTATGTCTCGCCCTATTTCGTGACCAATGCCGAGAAGATGACGGTCGAGCTCGATCATCCCTATCTCCTCATCCATGAGAAGAAGCTCTCCGGCCTGCAGCCGATGCTGCCGTTGCTGGAAGCGATCGTTCAGACCGGCAAGCCGCTGCTCATTATTGCCGAGGAGGTCGAGAACGAGGCGCTGGCGACGCTCGTGGTCAACAAGCTGCGGGGAGGCCTCAAGGTCGCGGCCGTCAAGGCACCGGGATTTGGCGACCGGCGTAAGGCGATGCTGGAGGATATTGCCACACTCACTGGTGGCAGTGTCATCAGCGAGGATCTCGGTATCAAGCTCGAGAAGGTTACGCTTGGCATGCTCGGCCGTGCCAAGAAGGTGACCATCGACAAGGACAACACCACCATTGTCAGCGGTGCCGGCAAGAAGACTGACATCGAAGCGCGCGTGAAGCAGATCCGGGCGCAGATCGAGGAGACCACCTCCGACTACGACCGCGAGAAGCTGCAGGAGCGCTTGGCCAAGCTCGCCGGCGGCGTGGCGGTCATCAAGGTCGGTGGCGCCACGGAAGTGGAGGTCAAGGAGCGCAAGGACCGCGTCGACGATGCGCTCCATGCCACCCGCGCGGCCGTCGAGGAAGGTATCGTCCCAGGCGGCGGCGTGGCGCTGCTGCGGGCACTGAAGTCGCTCGATGATCTTAAGGTCGAGAACGAGGACCAGAAGATCGGCATCAACATCATCCGCCGCGCCGTGCAGGCGCCTGCGCGCCAGATCGCGCAGAATGCCGGTGAGGATGGTTCGGTCATCGTTGGCAAGATTCTCGAGAATGGCTCCTATAATTGGGGCTACGACGCCCAAAACGGGACGTACGGCGATCTGCTCGCCAAGGGCATCATCGATCCGGCGAAGGTCGTGCGCACAGCGCTGCAGGATGCGGCCTCCGTCGCAAGCTTGTTGATCACCACCGAGGCCATGGTTGCCGAGAAGCCGAAAAAGGCGTCGGCAGCGCCAGCAATGCCCGCCGGCATGGACTACTGAGATCACGAGGCCGGGGGCCGGCATTTGCCGGCTCCCGCTTTTGCATTGGGAAGCACATGCAGACAGCGTACGTCGTGGTGCCATTCGAGCGCGTTGGGGCCCGCGTCGGCGCCCGGCAAGCAATGATTTGCGTTGCAGAGGATGAGGCGTGCGGCCTTGCAAAGCAGCTCGCGCAGCAGGTGCCGGGGGTTGCGATTATCGAACGCACGCTCGATCCGGAGACCGGCGATGGTATCGATAAACTGCTGGCGGGTTACGGCATGGTGCCGCCGGAGTTTCCAGAGAGCGCCAATTGGGTCATAGCGCTCAACTAGGAGCGACCCGAGTTCCGCGGTGCGTACCTTCACGTGCCTGTTGGTTGGACTCAAGCGCGAGCAATCGGCGCGAGCGCGCTCGCCAACGACTAACCTTGGGACCGACTACAATTTCTTTGGCATACGCCCTTGAACGTGCCAGAGCCACGCCCAAAATTCGGCGCAGAGGGGACTACGCAAGCGTCCGTTGGGACAACATTTCACAGGAGTGGGCCATGTATCATCCATTGGATGCTTTGTTCGACCTGCAGAAGGCCCTGGAAGCACGGTTGGACAGCGACTGGCTGCGCGGCGCCACCGGCGGTGGCGGGGCGTATCCGCCGATCAACGTATTCCAGCAGGGCGACAGCTTGATCGCCATCCTCGAAGTGCCGGGTGTGAACAAGGGGGATCTGGAGATCCAGGCGAAGGACAACTCGATCAGGATCTCCGGCAAGAAGTCGATCGCATATCCGGAGGGCGTCAGCGTCCACCGTCGCGAACGGTTGAGCGGTTCGTTCGACCGCACAATCACCGTCCCCATGCAAATCGACACGGACGGCATCAAGGCCGAGTATCGCGACGGCGTGCTGGCCCTTCATATCCCGAGGGCGGAAAGCGACAAGCCGCGCACAATCCACATTAGTTGACCGACCCGAGCCATTTCCGGAGGCGAGCCATGTCACCGCAAGAGCTGCAAGTTCAACAGAAGCGTGCACTCGAGGCGAAGCAGGAGCCGACCGTATCGGCGCGCACCTATATCCCCGGTGCCGACATCTTCGAGGCCGAGGCCGCCCTGAGTGTTGTTCTCGAGATGCCCGGTGTCGACAAGAGCAATGTCGACGTTAGCGTCGAAGGCGGCGTTCTGGTCGTCGAGGGGCGCGTGGATTTCTCGAAGTATGACGGCATGCACCCCGTCTACACGGAGTACAACGTCGGCCACTACCGTCGCACCTTTTCGCTGTCCAACAAGATCGATCAAAGCGCCATCACCGCCGAGATGAAGGAGGGTGTCCTCACGGTGACCTTACCCAAAGCCGAGGCGGCCAAGGCACGCAGGATCGAGATCGGCTAGATACAGTCTTCCACGGCGCTCGCTTGTAGCTTGTGCGCTGCGATTGGTGGGCCATAGAGCGTATCCCACGTCGTCGGTCCGGGTCGAATGCGTCCCCCCTGGTACGCTTGCGAAGAGGCAGCGTGCCGACGCCTTGGTTGAGAACGCTGCAGCAAGAGGCGGCAGATCAGGCAGGAGAATGGCCATGCAAGGTTGCGGGTGTGGCGCTGTCGCCCAAGACAAGACACTTGGCAATCTTGATGGCATTCGCATCGATTGCTCACACTGCGGCATCTATGAAGTCGGCGGCACGGTCCTCGATCGTTTCCTCCGACTGACAATGCCGGAGCGCGCTAAAGCGCTCACAAGGGCCAAACGCCTCGCTGACCCAGGGGCGATGCCGCTCGTGGACGCGCGCTGTGTTTAAAGGCGCCACTTTGCTTTCCCAGCGGTCTACGACAGGCCGCGTTTAGACGAACCGCACTTTGCCAAGCGGGGATTGGCCCGGTCGCTCCGAACAATCGAACATTACAGACATCCTGCGGAGGAATGGCTGCTCGGGGTAGAAGCCCACCACGGCAGTGTTCGTCATGCCGTACCTCGCCGGTGGAACCAGTCTCTAGATCAGTCGTTTTACGATGATGATCTTTGTCCCGCGTAATAGCAGGCTCAGTTACAGTAGGCCTCTCAATCGCCACCGGTCTTGGGGAATGCTTTAGGAGCGTCAAATGGCTGGCTTAGTAGCCACAGGAGTGGAAGGCCTGGATGACGTATTGGCAGGAGGGCTGACCGCAGGCTCCTTGTTTTTCCTGGAAGGGAAACCTGGTTCGGGAAAGACGACCATCGCGCTCCGGTTTCTGATTGAAGGCGAACGGCGTGGCCAGCGTTCGCTCTACGTCACGCTTTCGGAAACCAAGCAGGAACTGCTGAATACGGCGACTTCGCACGGCTGGACCTTGGGCGAAGCCATTGAGATATGCGAGTTGCATCCTCCTGAAAGCTCGCTAGACGCCGGTGAGCAGCAGACGTTGCTCTACGCCTCCGATCTTGAGCTGGGCGAGACCGTGAAAGAAATTCTCGAGGCTGTCGAACGAACACGCCCAGATCTCATCGTACTCGATAGCCTGTCGGAAATCAGGCTGCTGGCCCAAGGGTCTCTCCGCTATCGGCGGCAACTCCTCGCGCTTAAGCACTTTCTCGCACGTCGAAACGTCACAGTTTTGATGCTAGACGATCTCACGACTGACACCCTCGACAAGACCGTCCACAGTATAGCCCACGGCGTAATTTGTCTGGAAGAGATGTCACCCAACTATGGCGCTCAACGTCGCCGAATGAAGATTGCCAAATATCGAGGCCGTGCTTTCCGTGGCGGCTACCACGATTTCATTATCGAGACCGGCGGCGTCAAGATTTTTCCACGTCTCGTAGCGTTAGAGCACAAAGGCACACCCCAGCAAGTTCCGGTGCCTAGTGGTATAAGCCAGCTCGATCAGTTGCTGGGGGGCGGCGTCGACAAAGGAACGAGTACCCTGGTGCTCGGACCGGCTGGCACAGGCAAATCCGTCTTTGTCCTTCAATATGCATCGGCGGCGATGCGGCGTGGCGAGAAGGTCGCGGTATTTGTGTTCGACGAGGAACTCAGCGTCACATTTCGCCGTGCCAAGGGGATGGGCATTGATCTGGAGGCGCATCAGAAGATGGGTGATCTCATCTTAGATCAGATTGATGCGGCTGAGCTATCACCAGGCGAGTTTACCCATCGCGTACGAAGGACCATCGACGATCACAGTGTGAGCATGGTCGTCATCGATAGCCTCAATGGCTATCAGGCTGCTATGCCCGAGGAGCACGCTTTGTTGCTCCATATTCACGAGCTATTGCAGTACCTTAACCGCCGTGGTGTGAGCACATTCCTTACAGTCGCTCAACACGGGCTCGTCGACGATATGAAGTCGCCCGTTGACGTCACGTACTTGGCGGACACGGTCGTGTTAATGCGCTACTTCGAGGCTGAAGGCCGGGTTCGACGAGCGGTTTCGGTCATCAAAAAGCGAACCGGTCCGCACGAGGACACAATCCGCGAATTCCAAGTGACTGGCCATGGCATACAAGTTGGGCCAGCTCTGCGCGGGTTCCAAGGCGTTCTTCGCGGAGTTCCGACGTACGTAGGAAATCAACGATTATTGGAAGAGTAGCAATGCCTCTCGGCGGGCCTGATTCCGAACGCGTCCTGATCCTGACTGCACGACGTCGCGACGCGGATGTCGCCAGCCGCCTGCTGAGCGGGGCAGGCCTCGCGACGTTAGTTTGCCACAGTGTCATCCATCTCATCCGCGAGATGCGCGAAGGCGCTGCGTGCGTGGTCCTTACCGATGAGGTAATCGACGGCACCGCGGCACAATTGCTCCACAATTGGATCGAATCCCAGCCAGCGTGGTCCGATCTCCCGATCATTGTGCTGACGGGGAAAGTTGACGAACCCAGTCGCAATCGCTCGGCGCGAGAGCTTCAGGACACCTTGGGTAACGTCTCTCTTGTGGAGAGACCGTTCCATCCACCGACGCTCGCGAGTGTTGCGCGCGCCGCTTTGCGCTCACGCCGTCGCCAGTACGAGGCCAGGGAGTTGTTGCAACGCTACGAGCTCCTGGCACGCGAACTCCAGCATCGGACAAAGAATCTCCTCGCCGTTATTCTTTCGATCGCGGGCGCCAGCCTTCGCGATGATGAAGACGGTCCGGATGTATTCGTATCTCGGCTTCACGCCCTTGCCGCAGCCCAGGATCTACTGATGGAGGGGGACGGGCGCGGCACATTTCTCAGCGACATCGTACGCGCCGTGACGAGCAGTTTTGGCGATCGGATAGGCATAGAAGGTCCGCAGGTGCATTTGACTCCAACCTTAGCACAAGGCTTCGCTCTCATCGTGCACGAGCTAGCTACCAATGCTGTCAAGCATGGCGCATTGAGCCAAGGTGGGGGCAACGTCGCGATTAATTGGTCGGTTTCGGTGGGTGCTAATGAGACCACCCTTGTTTTCAGGTGGCAGGAGCGCGGTGGACCGCCCGTATTACCGCCGAGGCGCAAGAGTTTCGGAAGCGTATTGCTCGAACGCGCCGTCCCCGCGTATGGCAGGCCACCTCGGCTTCTATACGATCCACATGGCTTCACCTACGAGCATTCGGTCAAGCTCGTCAGCCAGATGCAGACCCGCAGCGATCTGTTGGCGAGGCCTAACCTCTGACGTCCGCTGTGGGTCTTGGTTGTGTGAGAACGCGACGAAGGGGTCTGCGGCTGGCGGTCTACCAAGCAGATAGCGTCTGCATCGGGTTCATGAGCATTTTCGTGCGATTTCGGCTCACAAGCAATCCTGAGTGCGCCCCTGGAGCCATTTTGAGCCTCTGACGCGAACTCAGCGCAGGGGGCCGTCTCACGCCCTGATCGCCGCCAGGAGTGGCTTGATACCCATGATGTTCATGACACGCGTCATGTTGTAGGCGAGGACGTGCAGCGCCATCTCGGCGGCGACCTTGGGCAGCGTCTTGCACAAGAAGTGTGTCGCGCCCATGCGGGACTTGATGGTTCCGAACGGATGCTCGACCGTCTCGCGGCGAACTCGCATCGCTTTGGGATTCCGATCGAGGCGATCCTGCACGGCATCGAGAAGATGTTCGTGCTCCCATCGCGGAATGCGCCGCTGGGAGCCCGTTGTGCATTTCGGCTTCAAGGGGCATTTCGGGCACGCCGTCGTCCAGTAGCGGCGCATGACCTTGCCCTCCTCCTCGCTCGAGTAGCGGTACGTGAGACGCTCGCCGGCCGGGCAGCGATAGATGTCCTCACTCGGTACGTAGACGAAGTCCTGCTTGCCGAAGCGGCCTTCCGACTTGGCGCCCGAGGTCATGGGCTTGGGTAACGTCACCGTAATCCCGGCCTCATGGCACTCGAGGATCTCCGTACTGTTGAAATAGCCGCGGTCGGCGACCGCCTCCAGCTTGTCGGCGCGAAGCACCGCCTGCGCTCCTGCCGCCGGTCGGCCGTGTCGAGCTGAGAGAGATAGCGCGAGACACTCTCCTGCAGCTGTGCCCAGCGGCGTGCCACCTTGCCTTCCGTAAAGTTCTTGTCGCGGTTGTTGACGGCCTTGAACTTCGAACCGTCGATGGCGACGCTCGCCGTCGCAAGGAGGCCCATCTCGCGGCAGAGTTCGACGAAGCGCGTGCACACCTTGCGCAGGGCCGCGCCGTTGTCGGTGCGGAAGTCGGCAATCGTCTTGTGATCGGGCGCGAGCCGCTTCAAGAGCCACAGCACTTCGAGATTGCGCCCCGCCTCGCGCTCGAGACGCCGGCTCGACTGGATGCGGTTCAGGTAGCCGTAGATGTAGAGCTTCAGCAGAACCGAAGGATGATAGCTCGGCCGGCCCGTCGCCGCCGGCTCCACGCCCGCAAAACCGATCTCGCCGAGATCCAGCGCGTCGACAAAGGCATCGACCGCGCGCACCGGATTGTCTTCGCCGATCCAGTCCTCGAGACACTCCGGCAGCAGCGTCAACTGACCCCGATCCTGTCCTTCCACGAACCTCTTCATGATCCCCCCGCCGAATCATCACGGGAATCATAGATGGCTCAGTCTTTTGACACAGCCAGGGTCAGTAGCGGTCGTAAACACTTGCGCCTGTCGTTCCGGACTGTCCTCGATAGCGGACGTGTCGGCAGATGCCTGGCCCGCGTCCCCGACGCAGAGGCCGACTTCCGCTATTGATGCTGTGGACGGCATCCATCACCCGACCCGAAGACCGGTATGGTTTTCGAGGTCTGAGATGGAGAAGTCAGATGGTGCAGCCAGTCACAGTCGGTCTCGATATCGCAAAGAACGTTTTTCACGCCTATGGCGTCGATGCGCAGGGTGAGAAGGCCCTCAGTCGCAAGCTTCGTCGCGCGCAGGTCGAGGCTTTCTTCGCAAAGCTCGAACCTTGCCTGGTCGGCATCGAGGCCTGTGCAACGGCGCATCACTGGGCTCGCACGATCGAGAAGCTGGGGCATCGGGTCCGGCTCATGCCGCCGGCATACGTCAAGCCCTACGTGAAGAGCCAGAAGAACGATGAAGCGGATGCCGAAGCAATCTGCGAAGCGGTCACCCGCCCGAACATGCGATTTGCGGAGGTGAAGTCCGTGGAGCAGCAAAGCGTGCTGGTGCTGCATCGAACCAGAGCGATGTTGATCAAGCATCGAACGCGGATGAGCAACACGATCCGAGCTCATCTCGCAGAGTTCGGCATCACAGAGACCATCGGCAGGGAGGGGCTCTCTCGACTAATCGACATGATGGTCTCAATCCTCAAGCGGTGGCAAGGAGCGTCTCGGGAAGATATCGAAGCGTGGAGACCACTACCTGCGGTGGCTTCTCGTCGTCGGCGGTCTTGCGGTGATCCGATATGCACAGCGGCACGGCACACGTCGTCCTTGGCTGCTCAAACTTCTGCAGCGGCGCACGCCCAAGATCGCCGCAGTGGCTATAGCCAACAAGATGGCGCGGGTCGCCTGGGTGCTGATGGCACGTGGCGGCACCTATCGTGAGCCGGTGCCACAAGCAGCATAGGAACGAGCAGGCCCATCCGGGCGTGCTTCACGAGGTTGGAGAGGGCTAAAGGCAAGTCATGCAGTAAGCGGTCGACCACCGAGATCGGCAAAACCCATTCATCCCAGGGCGCCTCGAGCGCGTGCTAATGATCGGGAGCTGATCTTGCGGATAGCATGAAGGCCATCGGTGTTCGCGCCGAGCAGAAAGGCCGGACACATGGGCGCTACCGACCAGCATGCGGTGACAAGTCAAAAAGCTCTTGCCAACAGGATGCCGTCCACACATGGGATTTATCTTCCGCCGGCTCAATACCTCTTTCATAGCTTCGAAGGCCATCGTGTTGCTCGCTTTCGACGGGCGGCCGAAGTAAGCGCGAGCAAGCATCCCCCGGAGTGGAACGAGTCCGCGCGAGAGAACAGGTTCTGATCAGCTGCTCAGTCGCCTGCCAAACATAAGCGGTTTCTGATCTTGCAGAAAGGGTTGGGCGCCTCGCGGCCGCTGGCGGCCGCG
>JAEWIJ010000009.1 GCA_023387235.1 Pseudomonadota bacterium | reverse complement strand
GTCACGACATTCGAGGGAAGGCCGGCAGCGACCAGGGCGCCGCTCGTTTTCGGATCGCTCATGCTCAGCTCTTGTGCCTTTTGTCGATAACGCGACGGGCCTTGCCTTGCGAGCGCTCGACCGCGCCGGGAGCAACGACGCGTACCGTGCTGGTGACGCCCACCAACGCCTTGATGAGATGCTCGGCGCGCCGAGCCAATCCGGCTGTAGCGTCGGCGCTCGCTTCGGCGCGTGTCTCGACAACGACGTCGAGCTCGTCGAGTTGCGTCGGGCGGGACACCTTGAGCATGTAATGCGGCGCCAGCTCCGGAATGGTCGCCAGCACGCTCTCGATCTGCGATGGAAAGACATTCACGCCGCGAATGATGAGCATGTCGTCGCTGCGGCCCTTGATGCGTTCGATGCGCCGCATGGCGCGGCCGTTGCCGGGAAGCAGGCGCGTCAGGTCACGCGTGCGATAGCGAATGACCGGCATGGCCTCCTTGGTGAGTGACGTGAAGACCAGCTCGCCTTCCTCCCCGTCAGGCAGGACCGCGCCCGTATCGGGATCGATGATCTCAGGCAAGAAGTGATCCTCCCAGATGGTCAGGCCGTCCTTGCTGGACGCATACTCCTGCCCGACGCCGGGGCCGATGACCTCCGAAAGGCCGTAGATGTTGACCGCCTGCACACCCAAACGCCGCTCGATCTCGTCGCGCATGCCGTCCGTCCAGGGTTCGGCGCCGCAGATCGCAACGCGGAGGCTCGTATCGCGGGCGCTGATGCCGCGACGATCGAACTCGTCGGCAATAGCGAGCAGGTAGGACGGCGTTACCGCGATGATGTCCGGCTTGAAATCGACGATGAGCTGCACCTGGCGCTCGGTGAAGCCGCCGCTGACAGGAATGACGGTGCAGCCGAGCAGCTCCGCCCCGTAGTGCAATCCGAGACCGCCCGTGAAGAGACCGTATCCGTACGCTACGTGGATCCTGTCACCCGGCTTGCCGCCGGCCGCGCGGATAGAGCGCGCGACGAGGCGGGACCATGTGTCGATATCGCCCTGCGTATAGCCGACGACGGTCGGCTGGCCTGTCGTGCCGCTCGATGCATGCACGCGCACCACCTTTTCCATTGGCACGGCGAACATGCCGAACGGATAGTTCCGGCGCAGATCCTCCTTGGCCGTGAGCGGGAATTTCGCGAGATCGGCAAGCGACGTCAGATCGTTCGGGTGGACACCAGCCTCATCGAACTTGCGGCGATAGTGCGGAACGCGCTCGTACGTGCGCGCGAGCGTGTCTTTGAGACGCGAGAGCTGCAAGGCACGCAGTTCATCGATGCTCGCGCTCTCGATATCGTCGAATGAAACGGCTTCGGCGCGCGGCGACATGGCATCGTCTCCTTCCCGGGAAAACGATAGGCCTGTTCTCGATGCCGTGGGGCAGCGCGGTCAGAGTGCTCCGCGGCAAGGGTCGGCTTGCCGTGTCGAAGCTAGTCGAAAAGGGAAAGTAGCGCGATGGGATTTGCGCGACGTGAACCTACGACGGCCACGAGGCGACCGCCATGTCGGCGACGTCCAGAAGCTGCTCCCGCGTTGCGCCGCCGGACGCCTGCACGGACATGCCCTGGATGATCGCTGAAATGTATCGGGCGAGCGCCGCCGGATTACTCGATTGCGGAAGATCGCCCTCCGCCTTGGCGCGTGCGAAGCGCTCGGTAAGCGCGGCCTCGCCATTGCAGCGGAGCGCGGCCAGCTCGTCCTTGATGGATTGCTCAGCCTCGCCGCACGAGAACTCGCCCCGCACAACCATGCACCCCAGCGGATGGCACGGATCGGTCAGAGTTTCGGCCTTGTAGCGCAAGAGCCGCCCGACGACACCCCGCGAGGTCGGCTCGGCGAGCGCCGCCTGATGCTCGACGGCAGGTCCCGTCTCCACGTACCGCAGAATTGCGCGCCGGAAGAGCTCCTCCTTGTTGCCGAAAGCGGCATAGAGACTCGGCCGGCTGATACCCATGGCCTCCGTGAGATCGGACAAAGAGGCCCCCTCGAAGCCCTGTTGCCAGAAGACCATCATGGCTTTGTCCAGCGCCTCATCGGGGTCGAATTCTCTCGGGCGGCCCTTGGCCACGGCACGTTCTCCTTCACATCTCTGCGAGCGATACTTCATTTCCGTACTTGATGGTACAAATAGGCGTTGACACCGCCCTTGTCACCTATTACCTACCGATCGGTACGGAATAGCTGGTAACGGGAGGCCGCATGGCTTGCATCCCCATAACTGAGAAACGCTGCCCCTGGCACGATCCGTCGCGAGAGCAGAGCATCGAACCGGTTCTGAGCTTCCAAGCCCTCGGCCGCGCTATGACGCGGCACATAATTGAGCGGGCGCTCCGGTCGGCAGAAAAGGCGATCGGACAGTAGGCGGAGACCTACCAACCGATGGCCCAGTCAAACCTCGGTATGATTTCGCCAGCGAGGTCCTGCTGGCAGATTGAGAACTGGAAAAAACACCCCACCGGTGTCGGCTTCGGAAACTCTCGAACGTCCTAGCACCGGAAAGGGAAAGTCCACTCGAAGACGCGAGAGCGATCATGAGCCGTTCGCGCAAATGGCGGCAAACGCCCATGCGACGAACGGCACCCCAAGAAGTCGGGAGCGGAACCGCCTGAGCAACGGCCGTCCTCGAACAAGACCGAACAAACAAGAAACCGGAGATGATCATGAGCACCGACATCAACACCGCGCCACCGGAGCCGGAACGGCAAGTGAAGGCGCGGCGCCCCTGGATCTGGGGCATGGCCTTTGTCCTGGCGGCGAGCGCCGCGACCGGCGCCGTTCTCTACACCTCGGCCCCCGGCCATACCGAAAGCGCGGCACCCATGTTGCCGCCGCCGCCTGCGGTGTCGGTCGCGACCATCGAGCCGCGTCAGGCCATCGTCTGGGATGAGTTCTCGGGCCGCCTCGAAGCGGTCGACAGGGTCGATGTGCGCTCGCGCGTTGCCGGAACCGTGCAGGACGTGCACTTCCGCGAGGGCGCCCTCGTCGACAAAGGCGCGCGGCTCTTCACGATCGATCCCGCGCCCTACGCCGCCGAGGTGGACCGGCTCGAAGCGCAGGTCGCCGCAGCGGACGCGCGGGTCGTCTTCACGAAGGCCGAGGCCGAGCGCGCCCGTCGCCTGCTCGGCAGTCCGGCGCATTCCGAACGCGATGTCGACCAGCGCGTGAACGCCTACAATGAGGCCGACGCGACGCTGCGCGGCGCCAGGGCCGCCCTTCAGGCCGCCAGGCTCAACCTCGAGTACACCGAGGTACGAGCACCGGTCGCCGGCCGCGTCGGACGCCTCGAGGTGACCGTCGGCAATCTCGTTGCTGCCGGTCCGGGCGCGCCCCTGCTGACGACGCTCGTCTCGGTAAATCCGATCTACGCGAGCTTCAATGCGGACGAAGGAACGGTGTCGCGCGTTCTTGCGGCGCTGAGCCCGGAGGCCAATGCGGCAGCCGAGGTCGGCTCGGTCGCGGTCGAGATCGCGAACCCGGCGGCAAATGGCACGTGGGCGCAGGGTCGCCTGCAGCTCATCGACAACCAGGTGGATGCGACGAGCGGCACGGTGCGCCTCCGCGCGGTCTTCGACAACCCCGAGGGCCGTCTCATTCCCGGCCAGTTCGTGCGCGTGCGCATGGCACGGCCCCGCAATGCGCCGGTCGTGACCGTGAGCGAGCGCGCCATCGGCACCGACCAGAACAAGCGGTTCGTGATCGTGGTCGGCGGCGACAACAAAACGGCCTATCGCGAGATCACACTTGGTGCCATGGCCGACGGCATGCGCATCGTGACGAGCGGCCTCGACGCCGGCGAGCGCATCGTCGTCAGCGGCCTGCAGCGCGTGCGGCCGGGCGACGTCGTCTCTCCGGAGCCTGCGAGCATGGAGCGCGTGACGTCGGTCGACGTACAGACGGGCGGGACCCAGGCCAAGACCGCCCAGCAATAGTGCTGCCCATCGTGAACCGCATCTTGATCACCAGAACCTGACCGGCCCCGCGGGGAGCGGTCCAACCACTCCCTGCGAGCCTGTCATGAACATTTCCCGATTTTTCATCGATCGACCGATCTTTGCCGGCGTCCTGTCGGTCCTGATCTTCCTCTCCGGTCTGCTGGCGCTGCGCGTCATGCCGATCTCCGAGTATCCGGAGGTGGCGCCGCCCTCCATCGTGGTGCGCGCGCAGTATCCCGGCGCCAGCCCGAAGGTCATTGCCGAGACCGTCGCAACCCCGCTCGAAGAGCAGATCAACGGCGTCGAGGACATGCTCTACATGAGTAGTCAGGCGACGACCGACGGTGTCATGACCCTGACGGTGACGTTCCGCCTCGGCACCGACGTCGACAAGGCGCAGCAGCTCGTGCAGAACCGCGTTGGACAGGCAGAGCCGCGGCTTCCGGAGGAAGTACGCCGTCTCGGCATCACGACCGTGAAGAGTGCGCCGGACCTGACCATGGTCGTGCATCTTCTCTCACCGAACGACCGCTACGACATCAACTATCTGCGCAACTACGCGGTGCTCAACGTCCGCGACCGCCTCGCCCGCATCGAGGGCGTGGGCCAGGTCAACATGTTCGGCGGCGGCGAGTACTCGATGCGCATCTGGCTCGATCCGGCCAAGACGGCCGAGGTCGGTCTCTCCGCCGCTGACGTCGTGAACGAGATTCGCGCACAGAACGTACAGGCGGCCGTCGGCACCATCGGTGCCTCGCCGGCACCCACGCAGATCGATCTCCAGCTTCCCATCAACGCGCTCGGCCGCCTCCAGACCGAAGAGGAGTTCGGCGATATCGTCGTGAAGGCGGGCGCCAACGGCCAGATCGTGCGCCTGCGCGATATCGCCCGCCTGGAGCTCGGCGCGGCCGAATACGCACTGCGCTCGCTGCTCAACAACAAGCAAGCGGTCGGCATTGGTATTTTCCAGGCTCCAGGCTCCAACGCACTGCAGATCTCTCAGCAGGTGCGCGCCACCATGGCGGAGCTCAAGCAGAACATGCCCGATGGGGTGGACTACGGCATCGTCTACGATCCGACGCAGTTCGTGCGCGCGTCGATCGAGGCCGTCATCGCGACGCTGCTCGAAGCTGTCGTACTCGTCGTCATCGTCGTCGTTCTCTTTCTGCAGACGTGGCGGGCGTCGATCATTCCACTCGCGGCAGTACCTGTTTCCATCGTCGGCACGTTTGCCGTCCTGTACCTGCTCGGCTTCTCGATCAATGCGCTCACGCTGTTCGGACTGGTTCTCGCGATCGGTATCGTGGTCGACGATGCCATCGTCGTCGTCGAGAACGTCGAACGCAATATCGAGGATGGCCTTCAGCCTCGCGAGGCAACCTACAAGGCCAAGCAGGAGGTCTCCGGCCCGATCATTGCGATCGGCCTCGTGCTCGTCGCCGTGTTCGTGCCGCTCGCCTTCATCACCGGCCTGACGGGGCAGTTCTACCGTCAGTTCGCACTCACGATTGCGATCTCCACCGTCATCTCGACGATCAATTCCCTGACGCTCTCGCCCGCGCTCGCGGCCCTGCTTCTCAAAGGTCACGATGCGCCCAAGGATCGCCTTACGCGCTTCCTCGACTGGTCGCTCGGCTGGCTCTTCCGCGGCTTCAACGCGGTCTTCCATCGCGGGACGAGTGCCTACTCGGGCGGCGTCAAGCATGTGCTCTCGCGCAAGGCTGCAGGCTTCGGCGTGTACCTGGTCCTGATTGCGGCAGCCATCGGCGTGATGAAGATCGTTCCGTCAGGCTTCGTGCCGGCGCAGGACAAGCAATACCTCGTCGGCTTCGCCCAGCTGCCGAATGGCGCCACACTCGATCGCACGGAGGATGTGATCCGTCGCATGGGCGATATCGCGTTGAAGCATCCGGGCGTCGAGAACGCGATCGCCTTCCCCGGCCTCTCCATCGCCGGCTTCACCAACAGTGCCAGCGCCGGCATCGTGTTCGTGGGACTGAAGCCGTTCAAGGACCGCCGCTCGCCGGAACTCGCAGGCCCCGCGATCGCCATGGCCCTCAACCAGCAGTACGCCGGCATCCAGGACGCGTTTATCGCCATGTTCCCGCCGCCGCCGGTGGCGGGCCTCGGCACGGTCGGTGGTTTCAAGCTGCAGAACGAGGACCGGACGGGTCGCGGCGATGAAGAATTGAGCGCCGCGACGAACGCCTTCCTCGCGAAGGCGGCGCAAACGCCGGAGATCACCGGCATCTTCACGAGCTACCAGGTCAACGTTCCGCAGCTCTACGCCCAGATCGATCGGACACGCGCTCGGCAGCTCGGCGTCGCCATCACCGATGTCTTCGAGACCATGCAGATCTACCTGGGCTCGCTGTACGTCAATGACTTCAATCGCTTTGGGCGTACGTACTCCGTTCGCGTGCAGGCTGACCAGCAGTTCCGCGCGCACGCCGACGATATCGGCCAGCTCAAGGTGCGCTCGAGAACGGGCGATATGATCCCGCTCTCGGCGCTGCTCAAGGTCCAGCAGGCCTCGGGGCCGGAGCGCGCCATGCGTTACAACGGCTTCCTCTCGGCCGACATCACCGGCGGACCTGCGCCCGGATATTCGTCGGGACAGGCCCAGGCGGCGGCCGAGCGCATCGCCGCGGAGACACTGCCGAAGGGCTTCTCCTTCGAGTGGACGGAGCTTACCTACCAGGAGATCCTCGCGGGCAACTCCGCGATCCTGGTCTTCCCGCTCTCGGTGCTGCTCGTGTTCCTGGTGCTCGCCGCGCTCTACGAGAGCCTGACGCTGCCGTTGGCGATCATCCTGATCGTACCCATGGGGCTGCTCGCGGCCTTGACAGGCGTGTGGATCAGCGGCGGCGACAACAACGTCTTCACGCAGATCGGCCTCGTCGTGCTCGTCGGACTCTCGGCGAAGAACGCGATCCTGATGGTGGAGTTCGCGCGCGAGCTGGAGTTCGCCGGGCGCACGCCGCTGCAGGCCGCGATCGAGGCGAGCCGGTTGCGGCTCCGGCCGATCCTGATGACGTCGCTCGCCTTCATCATGGGCGTGGTGCCGCTGGTGCTCTCGGTCGGCGCGGGCGCGGAGATGCGCCAGGCCATGGGCATCGCGGTGTTCTCGGGTATGATCGGCGTGACCATCTTCGGCATTTTCCTGACGCCGCTCTTCTACGTCATGCTCCGGGCGCTCACGGGCAATCGCCCGCTGAAGCAGGCCGGCGCGCCGCACGCCATCGAGGCGGGCCACGAGCCGCCACGGCACGCGCCGGTCGCCTGATCGGCCGCTCGCACCATCGGGCCGCTCCCGAAGAAGCTCGGGAGCGGCCTTTTTTATTGTGTCTCGTCCTATTGCGCCGTGCCTGCGTGACGGCGGTGGGGGCCGCCACGCGCTGCCAGCTATGCAAACAGGGCGCCCTTCCCGCTCTTGCAAATCATTCGCAATTGCTCTATGTCTTACTGCAAATAGTTTGCAACTGCGTCTACGGCACGCGAGTTGCAGGAGCAGATTGAAGCAGCAAGGCAGGATGATCAGGGCAGTCGGGGGGATATTGAGGACGCTGACGGCGGCCGTCGGCGTTTGGGCGTTGTTGCTGGCGGCGATGTCCGCGACACCCGCGCGCGCGCAGAAGCCGCTCAATGTCGTCGCGACGACCAGCATGATCGCGGACGCTCTACGTCAGGTCGGCGGCGAGCGCGTGCAGGTCACGGCGCTCATGGGGCCTGGCGTCGATCCACATACCTATCGCCAGACCCGCTCGGATATCGTTGCCATGACCAAGGCCGACGCGGTGTTCTGGCATGGGCTCTATCTTGAAGCGCAGCTCGAGGACTTCTTCAAGGACCTCGGCAAGCGCAAGGTCGTCATCGCGCTCGCGGAGAGCCTGCCCAAGGATCAGCTGCTCGACAACAGCGCCTATGCCGGCCGATACGATCCGCACGTGTGGATGGATCCGGGCATGTGGAAGGGCGTCGTGACGGCGGCGCGCGACGCGCTCGTCAAGCTCGATCCCAAGGGCGCCGAGATGTTCAACGCGAACATGCAGCGCCATCTGGGCGAGATCGATGCTCTCAATATGTATGCCGCGAAGTCGCTCGCGACCGTGCCCGATGGTTCGCGCGTCCTTATCACGGCCCACGATGCCTTCAACTACTTCGGCCGCGCCTACAAGTATGAGGTGCTCGGCATCCAGGGCATCTCGACGGAAAGCGAGGCCGGCCTCAAGCAGATCGAGGATCTGGTCAACGTCATCGTAACGCGCAAGATCGGTGCGATCTTCATCGAGTCTTCAGTGTCGGATCGTAACGTGAAGGCGCTCATCGAGGGTGCCGCAGCCAAGGGCCACAAGGTCGTCATCGGCGGCGAGCTCTTCTCCGATGCCATGGGCGCCCCCGGCACGTACGAAGGCACGTACATCGGCATGATCGACCACAACACGACAGTCATCACGCGCGCGCTCGGCGGGCAAGCGCCCGCGAAGGGCCTCAACAGCCGACTGGCGGGGAGCTGACGGCCATGAGCGACACCGCGCCTCAGCTCATTGCCCGTGATGGCCGCACGATCGCGCCCGAGCATCGCGAAAGCCCGCTCGCCATCCACGGCCTCACGGTTTCCTATGGCGAAAGGCCCGTGCTGTTCTCCATCGATTACGTGACGCCGCCCGGCAGCATGGTCGCCATCGTCGGGCCGAATGGCGCCGGCAAATCGACGCTCATCAAGGCCGCGCTCGGCATCGTGTCGCGCATCAGCGGCGAGGTCACGGCCTTCGGCCGCCCCTATGCCGAGGTCCGCCATCGTATTGCCTACGTCCCGCAGCGCGCGAGCGTCGACTGGGACTTCCCGGCGACGGCACTCGACGTCGTGCTCATGGGCCTCTATCGCGATATCGGGTTCCTGCGCTTCGCTGCCCGCCGCCATCGCCAGAAGGCCATGGAATGCCTAGAGCGCGTCGGGATGGCGAGCTTCGCTCATCGCCAGATCGGACAGCTCTCGGGCGGCCAGCAGCAGCGCATCTTTCTCGCGCGCGCACTCGCCCAGAGTGCCGAACTCTACATCATGGACGAGCCGTTCGCGGGCGTCGATGCAGCGACCGAGAAGGCTATCGTCTCAGTGCTCAAGGATCTCAACGCCGAGGGCCGGACGGTCATCTGCGTCCACCACGATCTCTCGACCGTGCGCGACTACTTCGACCAGGTGCTGCTGCTCAACGTCCGCAAGATCGCATCCGGTCCCGTCGCGACGACTTTCACCGCGGAGAACCTGCAGGCCACGTACGGCGGACGGCTCGCTGCGACGCAGGTCGAAGCGCTTGCGCCTTCAGCAGCTTCTTCGGCCGTGACGCACCCGCACTGAACGGCCATGGATGCCTTTCTCAGCGCCCTCCTTCTGCAAACCGGCTACAACACTGCGCTGGTCGCCATAGGCGCGGCCCTGCTCGGCGGGAGCGCCGGCGCGATCGGCACGTTCGTGCTTCTCCGCAAGCGCTCATTGGTCAGCGATGCGATCAGCCACGCGACACTCCCCGGTCTCTGCCTCGCTTTCATCATCATGGCGCTCGCCACCGGCGATGGGCGCTGGATCGCCGGCCTCATGCTCGGTGCCGCGGCCAGCGCCGGCCTCGGGCTCATCCTCGTCGAGTGGATCTCTCGCCGGACACGACTGACCGAGGACGCGGCCATCGGCGCCGTCCTTGCCGTGTTCTTCGGCTTCGGCATCGTGCTCCTCACCGTCATTCAGTCGCTGGAGACCGGACGGCAGGCGGGCATCGCCGGCTATCTCGTCGGCGCGACCGCTGGAATGCTGCGCAGCGAAGCCGAAACGATCGCTATTGCCGCGCTCGTCTCGGGCATCGCGATCTTCGCGCTGCGGCGCCCCTTCACGCTCGTCTGCTTCGATCAGGAGTACGCCTCCGTCCGCGGCATCAACGTCAGGGCAACCGACCTCGCGATGATGGGTCTGCTGCTCGCCATCACCGTTATCGGGCTCAAGGTCGCCGGCCTCGTGCTGATCGTCGCGCTGACGATCATTCCGCCCGTCGCCGCGCGCTTCTGGACGGACCGGCCCGAGCCCATGGTGATCATCGCCTCCGTGCTCGGTGCGATCGCGGCCTACATCGGCGCCGTCATCTCCTCACTCGATCGCGGGCTGCCGACCGGCGCGCTGATCGTGCTCGTCGCCTTCGGCCTGTTCGTTCTCTCGATGCTGCTCTCACCGCGCCGCGGCCTTCTCGCGAGCGCACTGAAGCAGCGCGCCTTCCAGACCGACGTACACCAGCGGCAAGGCCTGATGGCGCTCGCGCGCGGCGAGGTCATCCATGATGCCTTCACACTCAAGGTTCTAAAGCGCAAAGGCCTCATTCGCGCCGATGGCGTCGCGACACTCGCCGGGCGCGGCGCCGTCGCCGAGGTCATGCGTGACGAAGCGCGCTGGTCGCTCTATCGCAAGCTCTATCCCGATGACGCCGCGACAACGGGGCTCGCGGGCGTCGCGCCGATCGCCGATGCACTCCCGGCCGACATCATCGCCGAGCTCGACCGGCAGCTTCTCCCACACACGGTGACGCCATGAGCAGCGAATTCGTCCAGCTTTCGCTCGTGCCGCTGCTCATCGGCACACTTTCCGCTGTCGCCTGCGCGCTCGTCGGCAATTTTCTCGTCCTGCGCCGGCAAAGCCTGATCGGCGATGCCGTCTCGCACGTGGCGCTTCCCGGCATCGTCGGCGCGTTCCTGATAACGGGCACGGTTGCTGCCGGCCCGATGCTGATCGGCGCGGCGATCGCGGCCATCGTCGCTGTGCTGCTCATCGAGCTCATTCGCAAGATCGGCAATGTGGAGCCCGGCGCCGCCATGGGCGTCGTCTTCACGACGCTCTTTGCCGCTGGCGTACTGCTGCTCGAGCGCACGGACACCAGCAAGGTGCATCTCGATGTCGAGCACGCACTCTACGGCAATCTCGAAAGCCTCATCTGGCTTGCCGGCGAGAGCTGGGGCTCGCTGCTCGACCCCGCCGCGCTCGCGGAGCTTCCACCTCAGCTCCCGCGCCTCGCCATCGTCCTCGTGGCCGTCGCGGCCTTCATCATCATCTTCTGGAAGGAGCTGGTTATCGGCACCTTCGATCCGGCATTCGCCGAGAGCATCGGCGCGCGGCCGACGATCACGAGCTACGCGCTGATCATCATGGTGGCCGTCGCGGCAGTGGCGGCCTTCGACGCCGTCGGCTCGATCATCGTCATCGCCATGTTCATCTGCCCGCCGGCGGCCGCCCGCCTCATGACCGACCGCATGGGGCCGCAGATCGCCTGGAGCGTCGTCTTTGCCGTGCTCTCGGCCGTCATCGGCTACATCCTGGCAGGCTATGGCCCGCTCTGGCTCGGCGCGCGATCGAGCGTCAGCGCCGCCGGCATGATCGCCACGGTATCCGGCCTCATCCTCTTTCTCTGCTGCCTCGTCGGGCCGCGACGTCGCGGCGTGAAACTCGCCGCGAACCGCACCTGATGCCGCGCTTCAGGACCGCTTGGGATCGCCCGTCGCCGGTGGATCGCGCTCCAGTGCAGCCTTGATCCGCTCAGGATCGACGGCAATCTCCAGGCCGGCGCGCTCGATCTGCAGCTTCATGGCCGAGCGCGAATCCTGTCCCTCCCAGCCGCGCGTCATCGCCTCGACCATGTCAGCGTACGCGAGATTGGAGAGGCGCATGGGCACGCCGAGCTCGCGCCCGAGATCGGTCGCAAGCGTCATGTCCTTCATGGCGAGCTTGAGCGCAAAGGCCGGCGGCTCGTACTTGCCCGGCAGGAACTGGTCGACGAGACGATCGAACGAGCGGCTGCGGCCGACGGCGCCCGTACGCACGGCTTCCCACAGCGCGAGCGGCTCGACGCCGCCCTTGACGCCCATGGTCATGACTTCGGCCAACGCCGTCTGGATGGCATAGCCGGCACAGTTGTGCACGAGCTTGGCGACCGAACCCGCACCGATCGCGCCGATATAGCGCGCCTGATCCGAGAACGCGTCCAGCAGCACTTTGAATTCGTCGAAGGCGGCCTTGTGACCGCCGACCCAGATGGCGAGGCGGCCCGAGCGCGCGCCCGAAGGTCCGCCGCTCACCGGCGCGTCGAGAAAATGGCAGCCTTTCTCGGCAAACTGCGCCGCAATCTTCCGCACCATGCTTGGCGCGTTCGTCGAGAGATCGAACACCGCGGCGCCGGACTTCAGGCCCCCGAGCAATCCGGTGTCGGCCCCCGTCGCGACAGCCTCGACATCCTTGGGGCCTGGCAGCGACAGAAAGACAACGTCGCAGGCTTCGGCAAGCGCACGCGGGCTCGCGGCCCATTGCGCCCCCTTTGCCAGAAACGCTTCGGCGGCCTCGCGGCGAACGTCATGCACCACGAGGCCGTGGTTCGAGCTCTCGAGATATTTCGAGAGGTTGGCGGCCATGTAGGCGCCCATGGTGCCGAGACCGATGAATCCGACTTTCATTCGTGTTTCCTCCCCGATGCTTGAAGCTGGGCAGGAAGCAGCTAAGCACGTCCCGGTTGCCGAGGCGACTGGCGCCACGTGGACTGCATGGCGCCAGCGCACTAATCACGCATCTTCCGATCACATCCACCAGGGCAGGAGCGCAAGACGTGCGCGCTCATCCTCGGTGACCTCACGATCGGCCTCGCGATCCGGATCGCCGCCCGTCGGCCATTGGCTTTCGAGCAACGCGTGAGTGCCCATTGCCGTCAGCCCTTCGCGCCACCATGCCGCGAAGCCGCGGAGCGCGTTGAACAACAAATTCATGATACAGCCTCCATGGCAGATGGATCGATCTTTCCAACGTCTCTCCAAGCGCGTTTGCCGCCGCGTTCGATATCGCGAGCGGCGCGCTGCGCTGCCTGCGCCGTCGCGAAAATACGACCGTCGAGCGCATCGAACGTGCGCACCGAGGAGAAGAAGCGGAAGCCTCGCCCGCTCTCCTTGCGCACGACGATGCCGATGGTCTCACCCTGCGTATCTTCCACCGTGTAGCCTTCAGACATGGCTTATCCGTTCGCCGCGAAAGCGCGGCCCTCTGCTGTTCGGATTGTCGATTGGATGTTGCGCTTCACGACCCGCGACGCGCGCGGGCCGGCACGTATGTCAGCAACAACAGCAGCCGCAACGGCACATGCGGTGATCGGTAAATCCAGGCGCGCCTAGCGCTCCCCGCAGCTTCATCATGACAGAGCTCCTTTCGATCAGGAGTTCGCAAGCGTCGCTCGCGAAACCTTAGCGTTTGATGACGCGGCGCAAGTCTCTTGGTCCAAATCACCGCGGCCGGTCCGATAGAGGGCCGACACTGTCAATCTAGAGCGATTTCGTCCTCAGCCAACGAAGTGTTTCTCAGATGCTTATGATGAGGTCCACGACATTGGCTGAGGGTAGCCGCCGACCTCAGCCGGGGAAGTATTTGTTCGGCGGACGCGGCAAGCCGAGGTTCTCGCGCAGCGTGCGGCCCTCGTACTCGCGACGGAAGATGCCGCGCCGCTGCAGCTCGGGCACGACGCGATGGACGAAGTCGTCGATGCCGGCCGGCAGGTACGGGAACATGACGTTGAAGCCATCGCTGGCATCCTCCGCCAGCCACTGCTCCATCTCGTCGGCGATCGTCTTCGGCGTCCCGACGAACGAAAGCCCCGCATAGCCGCCAAACCGCTGCGCGAGCTTGCGCACGGTAAGGTTCTCACGTCGCGCGATGGCAATGGCGCGCTCACGGCCGCTCTTGCTCGCGTTCGTCTCCGGTATATCGGGCAAGGGACCGTCAGGATCGAACTTCGACGCATCGTGACCGAGCGCAATGGAGAGCGACGCGATTGCGCTCTCGTAGTGTACCAAGCTGTCGAGATGCGCCCGCTTGGCGCGCGCCTCCTCGACCGTATCGCCGACCACGACCAGCGCGCCGGGCAGGATCTTCAGATTGTCCCGCGGCCGGCCGAGCGCGTCCATGCGGCCTTTGACATCGGTGTAGAAACTTTTGCCGCCGGCGAAGTTGCCGGGCGCGGCAAAAATCACCTCCGCGGTCTCGGCTGCTAGCTGACGTCCGGCATCGGACGCGCCCGCCTGTACGATCACCGGCCAACCCTGCACCGGCCGCGCCACATTGAGTGGCCCGCGCACGGAAAAATGCGGGCCTTTGTGGTCCAGCACGTGCATCTTGTCGGGATCGAAGTAGATACCGCTCTCGACATCGCGGATGAAAGCGTCGTCGGCCCAGCTATCCCAGAGACCGGTCACCACATCGACGAATTCGCGCCCCCTCTTGTAGCGCTCGCCGTGCTCGACGTGATCCTCGAGGCCGAAGTTCAGAGCCGCATCCGGATTAGAGGTCGTGACGACATTCCAGCCCGCGCGCCCACCGCTCAAGTGATCGAGCGCAGCAAAGCGCCGGGCAACATGATAGGGCTGGTCGAACGTGGTCGAGGCCGTCGCGATGAGCCCAAGCCGCTCGGTGACGACGGCGAGTGCCGGCAGCAGTGTCGGCGGATCGAAGGACGTAACGGTCGCGCTGCGCTTCAACGCCTCCATGGGCATGTTCAGCACCGCGAGGTGGTCGGCCATGAAGAAGGCATCGAACCTTCCCTGTTCGAGCTTCTGCGCGAAGCGCTTCAGGTGCGTGAAGTTGAAATTGGCATCGGGAAGACCGCCGGGATAGCGCCAGGCGGCCGTATGGATGCTGACCGGCCGCATGAACGCGCCGAGCCGCATTTGACGTGTCTTGCTCATGTTCGCCTCGCTGTTTTCGGGGCTTTCGCCTACCTGGAAACACCCACGCCGGGAGAGCCGTCTGGGGCAACTATCGGGCGTGCCGGAGCAGTGGCAAGTCACAAAAAGCGGACGGAAAACCGCGGCCTTAGGGCGCCGCGAACAAGCATCTCACATCGTCCGCATCGCCGGAAACGCATTCCATGTCGGCCGGCTGCAACGACGTCACGTGCTGCCGCGCGCCAGTTTTCGGCAAACGCCGCTCGCGCACGTCAACGGCGCTCTTGACGCTCGGATCACATCCCCTTGACGGCCGCATGGCCCATTGGCCGCGGAAGCGATGCCATCTCGCACACGCCTGCGCCAAGAAGGGACCGGCCTGCCATGCATTCTATAGCGCGCCTCGCCTCTCTGCTGCTGCCTGCCGTCACGATGCTCCTGTCGGGTCCGTCCAGCGCTCGCGAGACATGTGGCGGAACGCCGGTCGACGTCACCGTCGCCATGGCAACGCCGCACGAGCGCCAGCTCGTCTGCGCCGGCGCGCGACAGGCACTCGATCTCCTCGCGAGCTGCGAGATTGCGCCGCGTGGCGCAATCGATATCGACGTCAAGCGCGAGGTTCGCCACCCGCTCGCCGGACCGATCTTCGGGTACTTCGACCTCGACGAAAGGCAAATCACTCTGACCTCTCTCGACGGGCTGCCGGAGCTGATGCAGGACACGCCCTATGCAGGGCTACCGCCGGACGCGTTCTACAAGAGCCTTGCCGTGCATGAGGTCGTCCACAGCGTCATGCATCAGAACCTGGAGGGCAGGCCCGCAAGCCACGCGGCGTATGAATATCCCGCATACGCGCTGCAGATCGCGTCACTGCCGGCCGCCGACCGCAGCACGTTCCTGAAGGCATTCGATCGGGCACGCATCGAGCGTGCGTCTCATCTCAGCGACACCATCCTCACGTTCGCGCCATACTTCTTCGCCGCGCGGGCCTATACGCATTTCGCCACCTCACCGTCGGGCTGCGCCTACGTCCGCGCCGTCATGATGGATGGCCACGACAAGCTCGTGGACGCGCGCGTAGCGGGCGACGATGCCGATTGAGCACCGCGGCAAAAAGCAAAGGGAGCCCGCGGCGATGCCTGGGCTCCCTCGAGTTCTTCTAAGACGCGAGGCCTAGCGGTCGCGGAACTCCCCGAGCAGGGGCGTGATGCGCCGGAAGGCAACGCGGCGGTTCTGACGCTCCGGCGCCTCCGTCTGGATCTTGAGATACTGCTCGCCATAGCCCTGCGTGACGAGGTTCTCCACCGGCACGCCGAACTCGTTGATGAGAATATCCGCAACGGACTCGGCGCGGCGGTCCGAAAGCGTCAGGTTGTCCTCATCGGAGCCGACGGCATCCGTATGCCCTTCGATGAGGAACATCTCCGCCTCGTTGCGCTCGAGCATCCGCCGTACGATGCGCGCGAGCCGCTCGAGCTTCGGATACTGGTCCGGCGCAACCTCGAACGAGCCGAACTCGAAGTTCACCGTGTCGAGATCGATGCGGCGCATGTAGTCACGCAGGTCGCGGCTGTAGCGGATCTCATCGAGTGAGTAGCCCCGCTCGAGACGACCGACGGGCGGCGCCGATAGCGCCTCGTAGAGATCGTCGTCGGATGCCTCGTCGTATTCGACGATGTAGCGATCGCGCGGAATGGTGATCGGCGGCGGCGCCAGTGCAAGTCCGACGCCGATGCCAAGCGCACCGACGCCAATGCCGATGCCGACATTCCGATAGAAGCGACGGTTGTCGATCAGCACGACCTCGCGCCCGCCACGGTCACGACGCCAGCGACGCAGAATGCGCCCGTTGCGGTCGACCTCCGTATAGACGCGTGTGCCGTCGGGACGCTCGAACCACGTCTCGCGCCGTCCCTCGCCGAGATCGCGCGAACGCGAATTCGGCGCGAAGCGCTCGAACGCACGGCCCTCGTCACGGCGGATGACCATCCGATCCTTGTCGCGAATGATGACCCGGTTGCCCGGCTCCTCGATCACCCGACGGCCACCTTCCGTGCGCTCGACACGACCTTTCTTGACATCATCGAGACGCCGCGGGCCCTCCCACTGCGGCCGCTCGCGGCGATTGGCATCGCCAGAGCGCGGCGCATCGCCCGGGCGCCCATCGCGTCCAGGGCCGCGATCGCCCGGCTGGCCAAAGCGGCCGCGATCGGGGCCACCATCACGTCGATCGCTCTCGCGTGAAGGCTCACCCTTCGGTCCTCCTGGAGGCGGTCCGCGGCCAAAGTCCGGCCGTGCCGGCGGCTCGCCTCGCGTGGGCGGCGTTACCTGCCGCTGCTCCGGCTCGCTCTTCGGCGCACCGGGAGGAGGACCGCGCCCGAAGTCGGGGCGTGCGCGCGGCTCCGTGCGCGTCGGCGGCGTCACCTGGCGCTGCGGCGGATCGGACGGGCGCGTGGGCGCTGCACGATCGCGGCGCTCGTCACGATCCGGACGGTCCGGCTGCTTGAACGTGCGCGGCTGCTCCTGCCGCTGCGGCGCCGAGCGATCGCCGGAGCGCCCCTGATCGGGACGCCGCTGATCGGATTGGGGCCCGCGATCGGCTGGCCGCTCTTGCGGCCGGTCCTGGCGCTTCTGCTCGCGCTGGCGCCGATTGCGATCGTCATCATCCTTGTCTCTATCGAACCGCTGGGCCTGTGCCTGCGGAATAACCGGGCCGCCGGCGAAGCCGATCCAGCTTGTGCCTGCCAGCGCAATCGTCATTGCCAGTGGCAAGAGTTTCAATCCCTCGGTACGTCGTGTCATGAACCTTCAGCTTTCTGCATGCGCCGACCATTCCGCCCAATGAACTCGTCACGCGATCGGCATCCATCGTCACGCGGCTAGGGGCAAAAAGTGTCGGAGACATGACTTCGTTATGTTGCGGTGCCCCAATCTCCCTGCGCCGCTGGAACATCTCTTTCGCAGGAAATCGCACATTCCTGCTTGCGGCGTGTGCCCGACGTCCGATTCCGGTTTGACGTGCGCACGCGCCTCGAACACGATCGAAACTGACGATCATTCAGGGGAAACGCCATGGGCAAAACAAAGTTCGGCATCTTCAGCCTCAGCCAAGTCCCGGACCTCTCGCGCGTCGTCGAGGCCTTCGACGACGATCTCGGCTTCTTCGAACGTGCAGAAGCGCTTGGCTTCGACAGCATTTGGATTGCCGAGCACCTTTTCTCGACCTACGGCCTCGTGACCTCGACGCAGGTCTATGCCGCCGCCATCGCCCAGCGCACGAAGCGAATCCGCATCGGCATGGCGGTCTGCGCCATCCCGTTCAATCATCCGCTCCGCACGGCTTCCGATTTCGCGCTCGTCGACGTGCTGTCACATGGCCGGCTCGATTTCGGCGTCGGCCGCGCCTATCAGCCCCACGAGTTCGTCGGCCTCGGCCTACCGATGGACCAGAGCCGCGCGATGCTCGCCGAGGGGCTCGACATCGTGCTGAAGGCGTGGACGCAGGAGAAGGTCGCCTACGACGGCAAGTACTGGACAATCCCCGAGCCCGTGGAAGTCCTGCCGAAGCCCGTGCAGAAGCCGCATCCGCCCGTCTATCAGGCCACCATCAGCCCGGAGAGCTTCGAGCAGGCGGCGCGCGGCGGCTTCAATCTGCAGATGGCCTCGCCCTTCACATATCGCACATACCGCGAGACGTGGATGGACGAACTCGAGAAGAGCTGCCGGCATTACGACGCTGTATGCCGCGAGTTCGGGAGGGATCCGGCAAAGGCCGAGCGCATGATCCTGCTGCCGTTCTTCGTGCACGAGAATGCGCAGAAGGCGCGCGAGATCTACAAGCCCCACGTCGAATGGTTCTACGCGAAGGTCACCGCCAACCAGCTCGCCGGCGCGCCTCAGGCCGGCGAGGTCAAGGGCTATGAGCTGACCATGCGCGAGGGCAAGCGCACGCGCGAGATGGGCTATCTCTCGTTCGACAAACTCGTCGAGTACGGGGCCTGCATCGCCGATGATCCGGCGGGCTGCATCGCGAAGCTCAAGGACATGAAGCGCCGCTTCGGCATCACGGAATTCGCGTTATGGCTCAACATCGGCGGCATCGACAAGGCGCACGTCGATCGCGCGATGAAGCTCCTCGCCGAGGAGGTCATGCCGCACGTGTGACTACGGGCGCAGCACGAGGGACACTGCGCCCAGGCGACCTCAACCGCCGGCCAGGCTCTTTCCGTAGACGTAGAACGCCGCAGCCGCGACGACGAGCGGAATGACGAGTATATGCGAAACGCCCAGTGCACCTCGCAGCCATCTGCGAGGCTCGACGAAGGGATTGATGCGCAAGATCGTGATGGCGATCATGATGCTCACCATCATGTAGTCGAACAGGAAAATCCGATCCGACAGCGTGGCGCTGTCGGCGTCGATCTTGGGCAGCGATATGTAGAGGGCGACGGCGGAGAGAAGCGCGGTCACCTGGATCGCCACGATCGAATCGAAGCGCGAGAGCGGGATGAAGTAGGCGAGATACGCGACGGCCAGGATGAACGCGAGCGGCACGACGACCCGCAGGAAATAGTCGGTTGTCTCGCGCCGCATCTGCCAGACGAAGCTCGCGCTGTAGAAGGGCGCCATGCTCGCCTGATGCGTGAATGAATCGACGAGCGGCACGAATTCCTCGGCGAACCCGACATACTGATCGATCGGCTCCCAGCCATCGGTCGACACGCGCCTGTCACGCAGCTCCGCGGGCGGCGGCTGCACGATGAACGCGGCGGCCCCGCTCTTCGGCTGAATGTCGATCGAGAATGTCTGCGTATCGAACGGGAATTCGGCGAGCTTGGGATTGAACAGGAAACGCCCGACGACCTTGTAGATCTTCATGCCCGGTGGAAACATCCCATTGCGCCCGCCGCCATGCACGGTCTCTATGGTGATGTGTCGCCCCTGCGAGCTCGGATCGATGAAGGCGTTCGCGAACTCGATCTTCTCGATGCCGAGATCGGCATTGTCCCGGATCGCCAGATAGAACTCGGCAATGAAGGACTTCGCACTGTCGTCGACGCGATGCGCCTTTATCAGATCGATGTCGGCATAGAGGGTCGAGATCGGATCGAAGCCGCCGTCCTTCGCCCGGCGGAACTGTATGGGCGCGAGCTGCAGGCGGCCGAGATTCTGCGGCAGTATGAGGATGAAGGGCGTCCGCGCCGCCGTCCGCATGTAGGGGTCGAACGACCAGTTCTCGAATATGCCCCTGAAGGCACCTTTGCCGACCGCGTAGTCGGCCGCCAGAGCCGTCGTTATCCGGTTGCGCAGCGTGCTCATATCCGTGTCGCGCGGCATGCGGCGGACCGCGCGCGCAATCAGCTCCATCATGTCGACATAGCGGGCAGCGGTGCCGATCGCGCGAAGGTTTGCCGGATCGAGCGGATTGCGTGTCGCGTGAGGATCGCGCTCTTTGCACTCCCCCTTGGCCCAACCGGGAGCTTCCTTGATCTTCTTGCCTTCGAATACCCAGTTCGCGTTCGGGTATTCTGCCATGATCTCGCGCATGCGGCTGTTGTAGACGTCCGGCAGATTGTCCCACGCAACCTGGTAGAACGGGGCCGGATATTCCGAGGCTACCTCGTGCGGCAGTGCGTCGAGGCGGCCGGTGACGAAGAGGGGCGGCGCCAAGCCCGCCGCCTTCAGCTGCTCGACGAGCGCAGGCAGTCCCCTGCTACCCAGCGCTGCGTAGACCATGTCAGGTGGATTTGCCGCGAGATCGGCAACCGCGCGTGCAAGCGCTGCATCGTCGGGCTTCCCATCCACCGCGGCAATCCGGTGATCCGCGATGAGACCACCGTCCTCGTGGAGCTTCTTGAGACCATCCCCGAGCGCCGCGCTGAAGACGGAGTCCGTCCCCACGAACGCCGGCTTCTTGAAGCCCATGCTGCGCACGAAGGCCGCCATGACGGGCGCCCTTTCCTCGTCCTGCGAGGGGCGCGTCGTGTAGACGTTCTTGTGGCGCTCGAAGAGTGAGCTTACGGAGATGTCTGAAAGAAACGGAATGCCGCTTTTCGCGATCTCATTGCCGAGCGCATCGAACACAGCCTTGGCGCGTGCGGAGTTGCTGAGGCCGATCAGACCGATCGTGTTTCGCTCCGCCAGCGCCTCGCGCATATTGGCGATGGCCTTGGCGTCGCTGCGCTGGTCGTCGTAGATGCGAAACTGGAGCGGCCGTCCGGCAATGCCGCCGCGCAGATTGATCTGCCGCTGCTGATAGGCCGCGAACCGCTTGATCGCGCCGATATCGCCGGGGTCATGGCAGACGTCAGTGCGCGAGCTTACGAAGAGCGCGATGTGAAGCGGCGGGCCTTGTGCAGCCTCGGCCTTCTCGACCGCGCTCGCAGAGCCGCCGCCTGCGCTCAACAGCAGCGCGGCAGCGACACTCGCCCACACGCCCCTCAGCCACGTGCCGCGACATCCCATACGCCACCCCCACCACCCACTCGAGCGAATGCTATTTCTCATCTCAATTCGAGGCGAACAGCCGCACGAACGCCACGCCCGAGGTCGACCGCCACGCCTGATCTCGACCTGGAGATGCTTCCGATGATCCCCGCACCTGAGCAGACACGGGCCCCCATCCTGTTCTTCGAGGTGGCCCTCGCCGCCTCCGCGGCGGCACCTTAGCCCAGCTCCGATCTGCATTGAAAGGTGGGGCGGCATGAAGGCACGGAAGGTGTTCGCGGTTTGAACCGCTTTCCGGTTCGTCATACAGTCGCCCCCGGCTGCCCGTCGGCGGAAGCGCCTTGCCGGGCTTTTTCAATGCGATGGGAGCGAACTGGGCCGATGTCGAGCGAGATGAACGGGGCTGAAAGTCTGGTGCGAACACTCATTGCAGGCGACGTGACCGTCTGCTTCACCAATCCGGGCACATCGGAGATGCACTTCGTCGCAGCTCTCGACAAGGTGCCGGGCATGCGCTGCGTGCTCGGTCTCTTCGAGGGCGTCGTGACCGGCGCGGCGGACGGTTACTACCGCATGCTGGACAAGCCGGCGTCCACGTTGCTGCACCTCGGTCCCGGCCTCGCTAACGGCCTTGCCAATCTCCACAATGCCAAGAAGGCGAGCTCAGGCATCGTCAACATCGTCGGAGATCACGCGACCTATCACCTCACGTATGACGCCCCGCTCACTTCCGACATCGAGGGCGTGGCGCGCCCCATGTCGCACTGGGTCAAAACCTCGCCGACATCCGCCGGCATCGCGGCCGATGGTGCGCTCGCCATCGAAGCGGCACGCCAGACGCCGGGCCAGATCGCGACATTGATATTGCCGGCCGACACCGCATGGGGACCGGCCAACGGCATTGCCGAGACGGCGCCGCGCACGCCGCCGCCCAAGGTGTCGAGCGACGCCGTCAAGGCCGCCGCCGAGATGCTGCGCAAAAGCCCCAACGCCACGCTGCTGATGGGCGGCGCGGCGCTGCGCGCGCGTCCGCTCGAGCTTGCTGGCCGCATTGCCGCGAAGACCGGCTGCGGCATTCTCACTGAAGGTGCCAACACGCGCCTCGAGCGCGGCGCGGGCCGTGTTCAGGTCAACCGCATTCCCTATGTTGTCGATCAGGCGCTCAAGGTGATGGAAGCGGCCGGCAATCTCGTGCTCGTCGGCGCGCGCGCCCCCGTCGCCTTCTTCGCCTATCCGAACAAGCCGAGCCTCCTCACGCCAAAGGAGACGCAAACGACGCTGCTTGCGAGCCTCGAGGACGACATGGAGGCGGCGCTCGAAGCGCTCGCCATCGAGCTCGATGCGATCAACACGCCCCCGGCCGGCGTCGCGGCACCGCGCCGTCCCGCACTGCCGACGGGGCCGATCGGGCCGGGGCCGATCGCCTCGATCCTCGGCGCGAAAATCCCCGAGAACGCGATCGTGGTCGACGAGAGCGTGACCACGGGCCGCGAGTTCTTTCCGGAAACGGCAGGTGCGCCGCCCCATAGCTGGATCAACAATCGCGGCGGCTCGATCGGCTATGCCTTGCCAGTCGCCATTGGCGCCGCCGTTGCCTGCCCCGATCGCAAGGTTATGGCGCTCGTCGGCGACGGCAGCGCCATGTACACGATCCAGTCGCTGTGGACGATGGCGCGCGAGGGCCTCGACGTCACAGTGCTCATCTTCGCGAACGGCACCTACAACATCCTGCGCGGCGAACTGACGAATGTCGGCGTGCGCAATCCCGGACCGCGCGCCGTGAACATGCTGACGATTGGCAACCCCGCCATCGACTGGGTCCACATGGCGCGCAGCATGGGCGTCGAGGCGTCACGGGCGACGGATTGCACGGAGCTCGCGAAGTCGCTCGACGCCGGCCTTGCCTCGCGGGGGCCGTACTTGATCGAGGTTTCACTCTGAAAAATGAAGCGAGCCGCGACAGGATCACGGCTCGCTCGGGAAAAGAGTTCGTGAGCCGGCAGTGATGCCGGCTCTCTGTCTATCGGCTTACTTGCGGTACGCCGAGACGACCGCCTTGCCTTCCTCGGTGGCCTTCTTGAGCCAGTCGTCAGTGAGCTGGTCGCCGATCTTCTTGAGGCCATCCTTCAGCTCGGCACCGGGCGCAAGAACCTTCATGCCGTTCTTGGTAAGCTGCTCGTTGTACCAAGTGGCTTTCTCCGGGGCGATCTTCCAGCCGCGCGCCTCGGCCTCCTTGGCCAGCTTCAGGATCACCTCCTGCTGATCCTTCGGCAGGCCATTGAATGCCGCCTTGTTGACGAAGGTGACATTCTTCGGGATCCAGCCCTGGACGTCGTAGAAGTGGCTCATGGTCTCCCAGGCCTTGCTGTCGTAGCCCGTCGAGCCCGAGGTCATGAAGATGTTGACCGTTCCTGTGGCTAGAGCCTGCGGAAGCTCCGCCGCCTGCACCGTCACAGGCTGGCCGCCGACGAGCTCGGCAATGCGCGTGGTGCCCACATTGTAAGCGCGGAACTTGAGGCCCTTCATGTCCGCAACCGTGTTGAGGTCCTTCTTGGCGTAGATGCCCTGCGGCCCCCACGGCACGGCGAACAGGACCATGATGTTCTGGCTGTCGAGCTTCTTGCCGACGGCAGCACGCTGAGCCTCCCAAAGCTTCATCGCATCCGGATAGCTGGAGGCGAGGAACGGGATGGTGTCGAGGCCAAAGATGCTGTCCTCGTTTTCATGGATCGAGATCAAGACTTCGCCCATCTGCGCCTGTCCGGTCGCCACGGCGCGCTTGATTTCAGGAGCCTTGAACAAAGATGCGCCCGGATGAACCGTGATCTCGAGCTTGCCGCCCGTCGCCTTCTTCACCTCTTCGGCGAACCAGACGAGGTTTTCGGTGTGGTAGTTGGTGGCCGGGTAGGCGGCTGGAAGATTCCACTTGGTCTGCGCAGCGGCGGTGCTCACCGTCGCAACGACGACCGCAGCGGCCGTTAGCATGGTTCTGAAGGTCGTCATCAACTCGCTCCGTTTTTTGGGGTCTTCAAGTGGTGCAGTCCGCGCCATCAAGCCGGGAATACCAGTCGCGGCAAGAATAGCGCAATCTGCGGAAACGCATATATGATCGCCACGGCGACGATGAGAAGGAAGAAGAAGGGCAGGGCCGCGTACGCAACCGTCCAGCTGTCCTTGCCGCTCATCGACTGCAGGACGAACAGATTGAAGCCGACAGGCGGTGACACCTGCGCCATCTCGACAACCAGCACAACGAAGATACCGAACCAGATGAGGTCGAAACCAGCCTTCTGGACCAGCGGAAGCACGATCGCCATCGTTAGAACGATCATCGAGATGCCGTCGAGAAACATGCCGAGGACGATATAGAAGAGGGTCAGGCACGCGATCAGCATCGCCGGGCTTAGGTTCAGACGTGAGACACCGTCCGCGATCGCGGCAGGGATCTGCGTATACGCCATCGCCGCCGACATGAAGGCCGCGCCGCCAAGGATCAGCATGATCATGGCCGTGGTGCGCGTCGCTCCCATGACGCTCGCCCAGAACGACTGCAGCGTAAGCGAGCCTTGCAACCACGCAATGATCAAGGCGCCTGCCACGCCCCATGCCGCGCATTCGGTCGCGGTGGCCGAGCCGGATATCAGTGCACCGAACACGAACAGGATCAGCAGAAGCGTTGGAATGAGATTTGCCGACTCCTTCAGCGCGCTCCGAACGCCCAGCCACGGTTCGGCAGGAGGCTGCCTAGTGGGATTGAGCAGCGACCAAGCAGCGACGTAGCCGCAATAGAGCAGCATGACGACGGCGCCTGGCAGAAAGCCCGCCAGGAACATCTGCAGGAGCGATACCTCTGCCTGTACCGCGTAGACGATCATGATGATCGACGGCGGGATCAGCAGACCGAGCGTTCCCGAACCGGCCAGAGACCCGATCGCTATTCTCTCGTCGTATCCCCGCCGCTCCAGCTCCGGCAGCGCAATCTTGCCGATGGTCGCGCACGTGGCTGCGGATGAACCGGAGACCATTCCGAAGATGCCGCACGCGAGTATATTCACGTGCACAAGACCTCCGGGAAGGCGCCCCACCCACGGCGTCAGTCCCCGGAAGAGCTCTTCGGACAGGCGCGTTCGAAACAGAATTTCGCCCATCCAGACGAAGAGCGGCAGCGCGGCGAGCGTCCACGATGCACTCGCACTCCAGATCGTCGTCGCCATGACGGCGGTCATGGGCACGTTGGTGACGAAGAACATCGCGGCGATGCCGCTGACGATGAGTGCCAGCCCGACCCAGACACCCAGAACCAGTGCGACACCCAAGACGAGCAGAAGCGCAATTGCGACTTCAATGAGCTCGAGCTGCATTGCTACAGGTTCCCCGAGGCAGCTCTTTCGACAATCTCTTCCTTCGTCGTGGCTGGCGGCTTCGAGTAGCGCGGGAAGCCGCCCGTCGCGACGTTGTAGAGCTCATCGATGAAGGCGATCAGCAAAATGGATGAGCCCACCGAAAACCCGAGCTGAGGAATCCAGAGCGGTACGGAGACGACGCCACTCGAAAGGTCGTTCAAGAGCCAGCTGTCGTAGGTCATGGTTATCGCTGCCCAGGCAAGCGTCGCAACGATGGCGCCGCCGATACAGAGGGCGATAATCTCCATGATAGTCCTCGCCCGCCCGCTCACCCGCTCGATGACCAATCCCATTCTGATGAGCTCAGAGGACTTGAACGTGTGAGCGAGCGCGAGAAAGGACATGGCCACAAGAGACCACGCCGTGAAGTCATCGCCTGACTGCACATTGATGCCGACCTGCCGGCCAAGCGAGAGCGCCATCATCAGCAGGAAGATCGCGATCAGGAAGAGACCGGCGAGATAGCCGGCGGCGAGATAGAGACCGTCAAGGGCGCGCCGCAGCATCTATCACCCCATTCCCGCGCCTGGCCCTGAAGACCCAGCGCGCATCCATGCACAATTAATCAACGTCTTGGCTCCCCTCGCCTTTCGCACCGCAGCAAGCACGCTTAGTCTCCGCCGCGTGGAAAGTCGCGCTCAAATTGGCATCGGCCTGCCTAAGTGTCTATCAGTTTGAAGCAGTATGCGCCGCCTGCGGGTTGCCGCTAAATCCTTGCCGCATCGTAAAAGCTCGATCCTGCGAGGCACGATCCCGTTCAGCCGAGCCCCGCGGCGGCTTTTTCGGCAAGGTTCGCTGTCAGACTTCGGTAAATATGCCCTAGTTTTTATTCAATCTTAGCATCCTGCCCCCTAGCCTCGATCCGTGGGCCAAGGCGTCGCCTGAGGGAGGAGACGCCCCCCGCTTCCGTTTGGGGCACCTGGTATGCGCGTCATCTCCTGCATCTTCACCGAGCACGACCTGCGTCTTGTGCTCCTCGCTGGATTGGTTCTCGCCAGCGGCGGCTGGGTTGCCTTGGGCCTCTTTCGCCGGGCCGGCGAGAAGAGCGGCACGCAGCGCCACGGCTGGACATTCCTGGCGGCCGTTGCCGCCGGCGGCTCCGGCTGGTGCACCCACTTCATTGCGATGCTGGCCTTCGAGGTAAAGGCGCCGATCACGTTCGCCCCGCTGCTGACCATGGCGTCGCTCATGACCGCAATCATTGGCTGCGGCGCCGGCTTCCATATCGCGCTGCGCAGGGGAGAAATGCCCTTTGCTGCGGCCGGTGGCGCCGTCACGGGCCTTGCCATCGCCGCCATGCACTACATGGGCATGTTCGCCTACCGTATCGACGGCCTTGTCGACTGGAGCGCGACGTACATCGCCACGTCGGTTGCCATGGGCGCTGCCTTGGGCGCGCTGGCCATGCACCACGCCGTGCACCGGCCATGGCAGCATTCGCAGCACGCAACGCTCGCATTCTATGTGCTCGCGGTCCTGTCCCTTCATTTCACCGGAATGGCGGCGCTCTCCGTCACGCCGCTCGACACCGGGGCGCCGCTCGCCAATCCCGAGATCTTCGTCACGATGGCCATTGCCGTCGCCGGGGTCAGCCTCATCATCGCCGGCACGGGCGTTGCCGCCTACATCATCGATACCAAGGCGACCGAGGAAATGACGGAGCGCCTTCAGCACATGGCGCACAACGACGCGCTGACGGGCCTGCCGAACCGCGCCGGCTTCGCGGAGCATCTTGGCCGTGAGCTCGAGCTCGCCAAGACCGCCGGCAGCCGCGTTGCCGTCATCAGCATCGATCTCGACCGCTTCAAGGAGATCAACGATCTGCGCGGCCTCGAGGCAGGCGATGCTGCCCTGAGGCTCATCGGGCAAAGGCTCACCGAGCTTCTGCGTGAAGGAGAGTTCGTCGCGCGGGCGGGCGGCGACGAGTTCGCCACCGTCAAGCGCTTCACGGAGCAGAGCGATCTCCTCGATTTCGTCGCGCGTCTCGAGGGCGCCCTCTTCACGCCCATCCACATCGGCGACTTCGCGACGGTGACCGGGGCGAGCCTCGGCGTGGCTCTCTATCCCGAGGACGGCGATACGCAAGAGCGGCTCGTGAACAACTCCGAGCTCGCCATGTACCGGGCGATCGCCGACGTTACGCGTGCGACCTGCTTCTACGAAGCGCAGATGGACGAGGCCTCGCGCACGCGCCGCACGCTCGCCCAGGATCTCCGACATGCCATCGAGCTCAATCAGCTCGAGCTCCACTACCAGGTGCAGACGTCCGTCGCGACAGGCGAAATCTGCGGCTACGAAGCCCTGCTGCGGTGGCGCCATCCTGTCCACGGCATGGTCTCACCGGTGGAGTTCATCCCCATCGCGGAGGAGACGGGCACGATCATCCCGATCGGCGAGTGGGTGCTGAGGACGGCGTGCCGCGACGCTGCCGGCTGGAGCGTTCCGCACAAGATCGCCGTCAATCTTTCGCCGGTCCAGTTCGCCAATGCCGACCTCGCGCGCGTCGTCCACGAGGTGCTGCTTCAGACCGACCTTTCGCCGAGCCGCCTCGAGCTCGAGATCACCGAATCGACGATCATCGCCGACAAGGCACGCACGCTCCACATCCTGCGCCAGCTCAAGACGCTCGGCGTCACGATCGCCATCGACGATTTTGGAACCGGCTATTCCTCGCTCGCGACACTGCGCGCGTTCCCCTTCGACAAGATCAAGCTCGACCGTTCGTTCATGAACGAGGTGGAGAACAGCCAGCAGGCGAAAGCCGTGGTTCGCGCCGTGCTGAGCCTCGGCAAGACGCTCGAGATCAAGGTTCTCGCAGAGGGCGTCGAAACCGATCATCAGCTTGCCATCCTGCGCTCGGAAGGCTGCGACGAGGCCCAAGGCTACCTGCTCGGCAAGCCGCAGCCTCTCGCGCAGATCATTCGGGCATTGGCAAACGTCGGCAACAGCAATGCCGTCGGCGTCATTCCCGTCGAGCTTGCCGCGCCGCGACGCAAGAAACAGCGGAAGACCGGCTGATTACGGCGCCGCGCTTGTCGCTCAGGAGCCTGGCATGCTCGCGACGGCAGGCCGCTCGAGCGCGAGCGTCAGGCCAACGGCGAGGCTCTGCACGAGACACATCGGCGCCACCATCGTCCGCAGGACAGCCTCGGGCATATCCGGAATCTCGAAGACCACATCGGCACCATTGACGATCGGACTGATCAGGCTGTCCGTCACGACAATGGTCGGCACGCCGCGCGCGTGGAATTCCGGGACGAGTTGAACCGTCTCGCGATTGTACGGCCTGAAACTCACGGCGATCACGACATCCTTGCGCGATGCCGTCAGCACGTGATCGGCCAGCACGTTGCCGAGCCCGTCGAGCAGCACCGCGCGGCGTCCGAGACGGCGCAGGACGTACGTCAAGTGCGCCGCGACCGGAAACGAGCCGCCGAGCCCCAACACGTGGATCGTGTGGGCGCGCGCCATGAGGCCGATGGCCCGCGCGAGATCGTTCTCGCGAACGCTCACCTGCAGATTGTCGAGCGATGCCGTGCCCTCGGAAACGAACCGCTCCAGCAGCTCGTGCGGGTTGTTGCTGTCGCGAAAGCGTCCGTCCCTGCGCAATCCGTCAATGCGCTCGCGATAGCTCGGCACGGCTCCCGCCACGAGCCGCGAGCGGAACACCTGCTGCAGCTCCGTGAAGCCGCCGTAGCCCAAGGCGTGCGCAAAACGAACGATCGCCGACGGCTGAACCTTCGCCCGCTCCGCGACCTCGGCGACCGTGCCGAGCGCCATCTCCGTGGGATGGTCGAGCGCGAACTCCGCAATCAGGCGAAGGCGATCGGAGAGGTTCGGATAGCGATGCGCGATCTCCTCCCGCAAGGCGTCATACGCGCCGAGCGGCGAGGATTTCCCGCGCGATCCTGTGCTCTTCGAAGGCTTTCTCACACGTGCTCCGAATTTCCCCAGGGGTTCGTTTATTTCACTTCACAAGTCCCATAGAATGATTATTCTATGCCCGAATGAAGAGCTGCCGTCAAACGCGAGCAGCCGCATCTCAGTGGAGGAGACGATGAAGAAGAACGGCAAGTCCGGGCTTGGCCCGTCCCGGCGTTCGGTTCTGAAGGGCAGCCTCATGACGGCGTCCCTCGCAGGCGTCGGCGCCTTCTACGGCCCCTGGCATCACAACCACGCCTACGCGCAAGGCAAGAAGCCGATCAAGCTCGGCCTCACGAACGACGCGAGCGGCCAGTTCGGCAACAGCGGTCAGGATGAGCACCGCGCCATCCGCATGGTCATCGACGAGTGGAACGCAAAGGGCGGCGTGCTCGGGCGCAAGATCGAGTGGGTCACCGCCGACACGGAGTCGAGCCCGGCCACCGGCACGCGCGTCGCCGAGCGCTTCATCACGCGCGAGGACTGCCCGATCCTGATCGGCGCCCTGCATTCGGGCGTCGCCAATGCCATCACGCAGGTCGCCAACAAGTACGGCACGATCTTCATGAACACCAATTCGTCGGCACCGAGCGAAGCCGGCGAGAACTGCAGCCGCATAAAGTTCGTGTGGGATGGTAACGGCACGAACTTCTCGAAAGCCGCCGTTGCCAATGCGGTCAAGTCGATCGGCAAGAGCTGGCTCCTGCTCACGAACGACTATGTCTGGGGCCACTCGACCGCCGCCGCGACCAAGGCGCTGGTCGAAGCCAATGGCGGCAAGATCATCGACAACCTGCTGGTGCCGCAGAACACGCGCGACTTCACGTCCTATCTGCTCAAGATCCAGCAGATCAAACCGCAGGTCGTCGGCACGGCCATCGCCGGCGACGACAACAAGGCCCTGCGCGAGCAGATCACGCAGCTCAAGCTCGATCGCCCGGGCGGGCCGGCATGGATGAACAACCAGCAGGACTGGCCCGATGTGTGGGGCGCGCCGCAAAGCCTGTTCGGCGTGTTCGGCACGACCTTCTATCACAAGCTCAACCTGCCGGGCGTGCCCGAGTTCGTTAAGAAATGGCAGGATGCCAACAAGGGCGGACCTATCCCCGTCCCCGGCAACGTGTCGTATAACGGCTACATGGCAACGCAGGAGCTGTTCCGCGCCATGGAGCGCACCGGATCGACCAACAATGTCGCGCTCATCAAGGCCCTCGAGGGCTACAAGATGCCGGCAAAGGATCGCATGCAGCACTTCGATGCGTACATCGATGCGGATACCCATCAGGTGCAGCAGACGATCTATCTCGCACGCAAAAATGAGAAGCCCTCCGACAATACGGACCACTTCGAGATTATGAGCTGGGCCGAGCCGAAGGACGTCACCGACGACGCCGCTCCGGGGAAATGCAAGCTCGTTCCCCACGACAAGGTGCCGTCGGTCGACGCGTGATGGAACCATGCGGGGTGGCGCCGCCACCCCGCTCCCGCAGTCGGCACGAAGCGACGTTTGCGTGATCCCGGCATGACGCGGGCACGATCAGGCCCTGCTGACCAGAGCACTCCAACAAGAGCAGCGACCGCGTGTTCGATCTTCTTCCTCATCTGCTCAATGGTCTCGTACTCGGGCTGCTGCTGGCGCTGATTGCTCTCGGCTTCATGCTGATCATCGGCCTCATGGAGCAGATCAACCTCGCGCACGGCTCGCTGTTCGCGCTCGGCGCCTACTTCGCGCTGATGCTCACCGGCCCCAAGCCGCCGCTTCCCGCAGATCTCGCCGCGCTCTGGCTACAGATCCCGCTCGGCTGGCGCTACGCCATGGCCCTGATCATCGCACCAGGCCTTGCCGGCATCGTCGGCATTGCCGTCGAGCTCTGCATGCGCCGCACGTACGGCAAGGACCCGCTCTACGGCCTGCTGCTGACCTTCGGCGTCGCGCTGGTGCTCGAAGAGATCATCCGCCTCACCTGGGGCACGCGCGACCACGTGCTGCCGGTACCGGCCGGCATGAGCGGCGCATTCATCTTCCAGGATCTGATCTGGTCGACCTATCGCTTCTATGCCGCCGGCATGGCCGCCGTTGCGATCGGCCTCGTGTGGCTGCTCATCGAGAAGACGCCGTACGGCGCCATGATCAAGGCCGGCGCGCACGACAGCGAAATGGTCCGCGCGCTCGGCGTGAACCTGTCGAAGCTGCGTCTCGGCGTGTTCGTGCTCGGCACCATGCTCGCGGCCTTTGCCGGCATCGTCGTCGCGCCGATCTGGGGCATCCGGCCGCACATGGGAGTCGATGCCGTCGTGCCGGCCTTCCTGATCATCGTCCTCGGCGGTGTCGGCAGCTTCTGGGGTGCGGTCATCGCCAGCCTTCTGGTCGGCCTCTCGGTCGGACTTTCGGGCGCGTACGCCTCGGAGTGGTCGCTGCTCTCCATGTACGTGTTGCTGGTCGCCGTCGTGTCCTTCCGGGCGCGCGGCCTCTTCGGCAAGAAAAGCATGCTGGAGGTTTGAGAAGCTTCATGAGCGGTTCCTCGAGCGAGGCCCGACTGATCACACCGACCATGCTCGGCACATGGCTCCTGTTCGCGACGGTGCCGTTGTGGATCAACGCGATCGGCCTCTATCCGTACATCGGCGTCGAGATCCTCATCTGGTCGATCTACGCGCTCGCCTTCAACCTGCTGCTCGGCACGTCCGGCTTGCCGTCTTTCGGCCACGGCGCCTTCTTCGGCGTCGGCGCCTATGCCTTCGGCCTCACGCAATTCAACGTTGCGGCCAACATCTGGGTCTGCCTCATCGGCGCCACGCTCGCTGGCGCACTCGCCGGCCTGCTCGTCGGCCTCTTCATCGCGCACCGACGCGGCATCTACTTCGCGTTGATGACCATCGCCTTCGGCCAGATCTTCTGGACCATCTCGGTGAAGTCACACAGCATCACCGGCGGCGAGGACGGCCTTCTCAATATCCTCCGCCTGCCGGTCGACTTCGGCGTCGTCTCCTTCGACATCTCCGAGAACGAGGCGCTCTACTATTTCGTGCTCGCAGTGTTCGCCGTCGTGGTCGTCCTGCTGTGGCGGCTCGTGAATTCGCCCTACGGACGCATTCTCTCCGCCATCCGTCAGAGCGAAACGCGCACGGCGCATCTCGGTTACAACGTCTGGCTCTACAAACTCACCGTCATCATGATTTCGGCAGGCCTCTCCGGATTCGCGGGCGGTCTCTTCGCCATGGCCCAGCGCTCGGCCTTTCCGGATGTCATGAACCTCGCGCAGTCAGGCCTTGTCGTCATGATGACGCTCATCGGCGGCGGCCTCGTCAGCTTCTGGGGCCCCGTCGTCGGCGTCATCGTCTTCCTCATTGCACGCGACGTCATCGGCGCCATGACCAATGCCTGGATGCTCTACTTCGGCACCATGTTCGTGCTGCTCGTGCTCTTCCGGCCGGAGGGCATCGCCGGCGCCACCAAACAGCTCGCCGAGCGCTGGAAGGCGCGCCGCGCGACGACCAGCACGCTCAGCTCGGCGACACGGAGCGGATGATGGCGCTGATCGAAGCCGAGGGCGTGCACGTACGCTTTGGGGACCGCGTGGTTCTCGAGGAGATCAATCTCGCCGTCGATGAAGGCGAGCTGCATGGCATCATGGGGCCGAACGGCGCCGGCAAGACGACCTTCTTCAACACGCTCACGGGCAGCGTCAAACCGAGCCGCGGCCGCATCCGCCTCGACGGTGCGGACATTGCCGGCCTCGGCTCGTACGCCATTGCGCGCCAGGGCGTCGCCCGCTCATTCCAGATCATGACGCTCTTCAATGACTTCACCGCCCAGGAGAACGTCATGGTCGCGCTGCCGGCATTCCGCGCGCGCGGCTTCGACATGCGCCGCGCCGTCGCGGGCGACGCGACGCTGGCCGAGGAAGCCAACGGCGTGCTCGCCTCCGTGGGCCTCGCCGAGAAGGCCGAGATCTCGGCCAAGCTCCTCTCCTATGGCGAGCGGCGCGCCCTCGAGATCGCGGTCGCGCTGGCGCAGCGTCCGCGCGTGCTCTGCCTCGACGAGCCAACGTCAGGCCTCGGCACAGACGGCACGCTGCGTATTGCCGAGCTGATCCGGAGCCTCAAGAAGAAGCTCACGATCATCGCCGTCGAGCACGACATGCGCTTCCTGTTCTCGCTCGCCGACCGCATCTCGGTCATTCATTGGGGGCAGGTCGTGGCACGCGGCACGCCGCGCGAGCTGCAGGAAAATCCGTGGGTGAAGCGCTCGAACCTCGGGAGCTTCGAATGATCCTCGATGTCCAGGGCATCGATACCTTCTACGGCGAGACGCAAGCGCTTTACGGCGTGTCGCTCTCCGTCGCCATGGGAGAGTCGCTGGCATTGCTCGGCGCCAACGGCGCGGGCAAGACCACCACCATCCGCTCGATTCTCGGACTGACGCGCCCGCGCCGCGGCATGATCCGCTTCAACGGCGGCGAGATCACACGCGCGCCGACACACGAGATCGCCCGCGCCGGCATTTGCTGGGTGCCCGACGACCGACGCCTCTGCCCGACGCTCACAGTCGCCAAGAACTTGCGCATTGCCATGAAGCGCACGCCCTTCCGCGCCTGGACGATCAACGAGACCTTCTCCATCTTTTCGCCGCTCGAACATCTGATGCACCGCGAGGCGGAGAACCTCTCCGGCGGCGAGATGCAGATGGTGTCGATCGCGCGCGCACTGCTCGGCTCGCCCGGGCTCGTACTCTTCGACGAGCCGAGCCAGGGCCTTGCACCGAAGATCGTCTCGGATGTGCTGGCGACCGTGCGCCGCCTCAAGGATGAGGGTATTGCCACGCTCGTCGTCGAGCAGAATGCCGAGATCGCGCTTTCCGTCGCCGATCGCGCCGTCGTCCTCGACCGCGGCACCGTCGCATGGTCGGGCGATGCCGCAACGCTGCGTGACGACGCCGCACTCCGCCAACGTCTGCTCGGGGTATGAGCATGGCCACGACATCGCGCGCCCCGCTGATATCGCTGCAAGGCCTCAGCAAGGTCTACACGAGCGGTCTCATTTCTCCCCGGCAAACCTTCAGGCTCGATGCCGATCTGACGATCGACGGCCCCGGCATTGTCGGCGTCGTCGGTCCCAATGGCGCCGGCAAGACAACCCTGTTCGAGATGATGACGGGCTCGAATGCACCGACGAGCGGGCGCGTGCTGGTCGCCGGCACAGACATCCATCGCGTCAAGTATGCCGAGCGCGACCGCCTCGCGATCCACTATCACCAGTCCTACCAAGTGCGCCGCTTCCGCAAGCTGGTGCCCTCGGCCTTCCTCGCGCCCTCACCCGTCGAGCGCCCGGTGGTTCACCTCTTCGACGAGCCGCAGTTCAACACACAGGACGGCTACATCGGCTTCATGCTCGACTTCTTCCGCAAGCTTCGCTCGGAAGGTCGCCTCGTCTTCCTTTGCCTGCATCCGACGGCCGGCTACCACCTGGAGATTCTCAACGAAATCGCCGAGCGTTTTCTCTTCGTCGCCGGCGGCACCGTTACGCAGGTGCCGGACTTCAGATCCCTGATCGCCGAAGAGCGCATGCGCGCCTACCTCGGCCCTGAGATGTCGCGCACCGCCGAGGCGCTGATTTAGAACCGCCCGCCACGATTGTAGCTCTCGACGAGCTGGTTGTAGTCGCGCGTCAGGCGAGCCGGCGAGCCTTCGACCATCCAGCCGCCGCCCGCATCGAGCATCATCTTGTCGCCCTGGCTGTACGGCACCTTGTCGCGAATGCGGCGCATGAGCTGCTTCGCGGTCGTCAGGTATGACTTCCCCGAGCTGATGAAGCTCGATCCGATCTTCGAGCCCTTGTTGACGGCCGCATATGTCTCCGTCGCCTTGAGGATGGCCTCGTAGTCTTCGAGCGCCTTCGACATCGCGGCGAGATCGGGCGGCGACGCGGTCTGCACGCGCATGAGGCGCTTGCCGCTCAGCATGACCGCCTCGATGTGATAGCGATCGTTCAGTCCTTCAGTCCGCTCGATGTCGGCGATCCGCTGCCCTGCGAGCGCATCCTGAAGCTCGTCGACGCCCGCGCGCAGCCTCTTGTCGGCGTCTGCGAACGCCTCCCATGCCGCAACCAGAGTCGGATGCATGAGCCGCCCCTTGGCCATTTTGTCGTCCTTGTAATTCTCTTGCGTGTAGTAGTCGTCCGCTTCCTTGAGCAGGCCCTCGAGGATCCCGACGGAAGTCGCATAGTCGGCCGCGGCCTTCTCGAGATCGGGGTCGCGCGGCTCCAAGGCGTTCGCCGCCTCGACCTTCTTCCTGCAGTCCGTGGTGTCGTAGATGGTGTAGAGGCCGTAGATGATCCGCTCCTTGCCGGTCGGGCCGTTCTTGCCGACCCAGCTGAAGTAGCGCCGGCGCGAATCATGCGAGCGCTCGGACAGGCGGTTGATGCACCCGATGTAGGCGTTGATCTTCTCGTTGATGGCGGACGACTGAGATCTTGCGGGCCCGGCGCCCATCGGCGCCAGCAACGTCGCGGCACCAAGGGCCAGAGCCAATCCAAAGGCAGATCTCATGGCCATTCTCCTCTTCATGGGGCAGTGGCGGATGGGCGAGGATATTACGTGTTCGATATCTTCAGACCTGAGCCTTTAGTAGCTGCTTCCTACAAATTGGTTCGAGGGCACGCGTTAAATTGATGCTGTCGCGGCACACCTGTGCATAACCAACGCTCGACACCATCATATCTCCCCAAACTGCCGGTCCACTGGATGCAAGTGATTCGCCCGCTAATGCTCACCGCGTCCGAAACTATTCAGGAGAGGTGCCCTATGAGAATGACTTCGATCCTTCGCACGGCGCTGATCGCGCTGGTCGCGATCGTCGGCATGTCGCGCGCCACTTACGCCGACAGCGGCTCCGTCACGCTCACGATCTACAAGGCGGGATGGATCATCGGCGGGTCCGGCGGCGGCGGGTCGCTGTATTTCCGTGGCCGGCACTATCCGCTCTCGGTCGGTGGCATCGATTACGGCCTCGTCTTCGGCGGCTCGAAGACCGTGCTGCGCGGCCGCGTGAGCAATATCCGGCGGCCATCCGATGTGGCCGGCGTTTACGGAGCGGCTGGCGCCGGTCTCGCCGTCGGACGCGGCGCGCGCGCGATCGTCCTCACCAACCAGAAGGGTGCCGTTCTCGAACTGACCGGCCGTCAGGTCGGGCTCATGGCGAATGCCGACCTGAGCGGACTGGCAATTACACTGAAGTAGCTCCAGCATTCCGCCGCGGCCTCGTGCTGCGGCGGATCTGCGCCTCCATGGCGCATTGGCCAAGCCTCAAGCCGAACGAGAGCGTCCGCGAGGCGCCGAGCCGCAACTGAATGCCGTTGCGCATCTCGTTCAGAATTGAATCAGAAAATATCGGCTGAGATGCGCGTCAGGGAAAACCCTGAAATCGCGCTGTCGCGCGCACAAGTGCGTGCATCCGTATTTACCTAGCTGCAAGCTACTGGCTCTTCTCAACCCGCCGGTAAGGTAAAATGACCGCCGTACTCAGGAAATGTCGGCAGCTCCATTTCAGGGGTGGCGGTCCGCTTGATCACTGGGCCCACATGGAAACGCCACTGGACGGTCGGCGAGCGCTGGCCGGGGTGGCTCCGCATGCAAAAAGCGAGGTGGCGGAGCCGTCTCGCAATGCTCGTCGTGTCGATACCCTTCGTGAGCGCACCGGGCCTCGCGACCGAGCCGCCATCGTTCGCCGACAGGACCTCGCACAAGCGGATCCTGATGATCTACCCCGACAGCAGCATCGGCGTCACTTCCCTGGCCGTCGGACGCGCGGTGGAGCGCAAGCTCCTCGCCCAAGCGCGCGGACACATCCAGCTCTATTCCGAGTTCCTCGATCGCTCCCGCTTTCCGGGCGCCTATCACCGCGAGCTCTTCGTCCAATACCTTCGCGAGAAGTACAGCGACACCGAGTTCGATTTCGTTCTGACGATCGACTCCGACCCATTGGCGTTGATGCTTGCCAACCGGGACCGCATCGCGAAGAAGGCCCCGCTCGGGTACGTCCTGCTGACGCCCGCGGGAGAGACCATGGAGCCTGCTCCCGATGCCATCGGCGTCATCAGCGAGGTCAATCTCGCTGCGACCGTCGATCTTGCCCGGCGCCTTCAGCCTGATGCGCGCACCCTTGTCGTGGTCGCCGGCGCGGCGCACTCCGATCAGAAGTGGGCTCAGGTTGCCACCAGGCAATTGCGAGAGCACGCACAGCAGTTGCATACGCGGTATCTGGTGGGCCTTACGCGCGACGCGGTTGTTCGCCAGCTCGGCACGCTCCCACGGGACACCATCGTTCTGCTGCTTTCCTTCAACAGGGATGGTTCCGGCCGCGAGCGTTACGCTGACTTTATCGACGAGCTCACCTCGGCCTCCACGGCCCCGGTCTATGCGCCGTACAGCAGCTCCCTCGGGCATGGCATCGTCGGCGGATACATGGACAGCTTCGAAGCCCTGGGCGATCAGACGGCGAGCCTCATCGGCCGAGTGTTCGGCGGCGAGAATCCGACGGCCATACCGCTTCAATCGAGCTACGCCCGCGCCTACCGTGTCGACGCGCGCCAGCTCGAGCGCTGGAACCTCTCCGAAAGCGCGCTGCCTGCCGACTCCGTGGTCATGTTCAAGCCCCTGTCGCTCTGGGAAAGCCATCGTGACGCGGTCATCGCGGTGTCGAGCGCCCTGACTTTGCTGCTGGGGCTTATCGGTCTGCTTCTTTCGGAAGTGCTCCGGCGCCGCCGCGTCGAAACAGAGCTCAGCGACAGCAAGATGCAAATGGAGTTCGCTGCGGCGTCCGCCGACATCGGCTTGTGGCGCTACGACCTTCGAACGAACCGGCTTTGGTCTTCCGCTCACTGCCGAGAGATGCTCGGTCTCCCCCACGACGAGCCGCTTACAGCCAACATTCTCGCCGACCGGGCCCATCCGGAGGATCGTCCTCGGGCAAAGGCCTCCATTCGCGCCGCCACATTCGGGGCGCTGAGCGGAGAGACAAGCGAGTTCCGCGTCGTGAAGCCGGATGGCGACACGTGCTGGATATTGGCGAGAGGCCGCACCGAATTCGACGACTTTGGCAATCCGGTGCGGGTCAGCGGCATCTTCCGTGATGTTACCGGCCACAGGGTTGCCCAGCAGGAAGCCAAGCGTCTCTCGCAGGAAATGCTGAGTGCGCAGGACCATGAGAGGGAGCGCATTGCCCAAGACCTGCACGACTCGACCGCACAACATCTGACCGCCATCGGCCTCAACCTGATCGCCTTGAAGGGCGCCCGGCAATCCAGCGATGTGACGTCGCGGGCCATGGAAGACATGCGCCTCTCGTTGGACGAGGCCTCGAAGGAGCTGCGCGCGTTCACCTATCTTCTGTTTCCGCCCGCACTTGCGGAGGATGGACTGTCAGCGACACTCAGACGCTACATCACAGGCTTCGAGCGTCGGACCGGTATCCGGGTCAGCATCCGCGACAACCTTCACGGCGATGAGCTGACCATTCCGCTTCAGGCGGCGCTGCTGCGAATTGTCCAGGAGGCCCTGGCGAACGTACATCGGCACGCCAGCGCATCCTTCTGCTCGATCCACCTCAAGGCGGTGCAGCATCACCTGCATCTCGTCATCGCGGACAACGGGAAGGGCCTGCCGGCGGGCTGCAGGCGCGGCGAGCAACCGCTGCCCGCCGGTGTTGGAGTGGCTGGGATGCGCGCGCGCCTGCGCCCATTCGGCGGAGAGATCCTGGTGCGCCGCAAAGGTGAGTGGACGGTCGTCCACGGCGTCGTACCAATCGTGGCGCCGGCATTCGCGTTGGAATCGCATACCACGCTTGGTGCGGGCTATGCATACAGATCAGCGTGAGCGCGAGATCGTAGCGTCTGCATGGCAGGTCTCCGGGTGCCACGCTCCCTATCTCGAAGCAGACGGGGATGATATCGGGCGTGAGCCCGCCATGCCGTCGAGCATCCAGTCATAAACCGTGGTGCTGGTGCGCGTGGTGCCGATCCGCGGCGCGCTCAGATCGAGAATGACGACGAGAACTGCGGTCCAGACCGCAACGAGAAGAACCAGCAATACGCGCAGCTCGTGCCCATGCAGCCCGAGCTGATAGCCGAATGCGCCCATGCTGACAAAAATAATGCCGACCAGCAGCCAGAACAGCTGATGCGGCATCTTCGTCTCGATCGCGAAGCGTTCCGCGGTGCTGGCATCGAATGCGCTGTTGAGAGACTCCATCAGTGACGATGAGACATCGTCAGGCCGCTCTCGCACGATCGACGAAACACGATCCCAGATCTGCGACTGCAGGACGGCGGTGTGTCCATTGATCTCATTGATCACCGGTGATCCACGCTGGACCTGCACGAAGTCGCGACGCACAGCACCGTACTGCTTGAGAAGGTCCGCAATCTCGCGGCCCTTCGGATGACCGATGGCATCCGCACGCAGCCAAGCCGTGCCGATGGCCGTTGCCTCGGTAAGAACCCCTGCCCGGCGCTCCGAATATCTCGAGCTCGCAAAAGACAACGTGAGCGCGAGCGTGAACGCCAGCAAGGCGAGCAGGCTGTTCACCACGAGCCCAACGCTGTCGGCCGCCTGCGCGCGCCCCGCGGCTCGGCTTCGGTAACCGAGAGCGTACCCCAGTCTGTGGGCGAGCATCTGGCACGCGAACAGCAGGAGACTGAACAGGAGCAAACTCCGTGCAGCGAGATCGGCGACGAGTTCCATGGTCGGACCGTGATGAAGCTACTTTAGAGCGCCGGGCGTGACGCCGCAGATGGTGCGCCAACGAGCTCCCGCCCGCGCATCGGGATAAACCCTGATCCGCGACGCGAAGGTTCCCAGTCCTTATGTGTGCGACCGCGGTAGGAAGTCGGCGCCTTCCAAAGATATTCGCACCGGCGGGATCTATGTCCGATCCACTCGAGCGCCGTCAATTCCAGGGTCTTCCCCGATATGAGGCCGAGCCGCGCTCGCTTAGCGTGATTGCACGCGAGTTTCGAAGGCCGATCGCGCTCGATAGCAGCACGGAGCTGCAGCCTATGGCGATAGAATCAATCAAGCCGCATTTGCGCCGACCGGAGCGGATTCCGGAGTCGCCGGTTCCCCCGATACCCAAGGTCGATATGGCCCATCCGGACACGGCCTCGACCGAGTATTCGGCGTATCGAACCAGACTATCGAATCATCGCACCGGTCTGTCGGAGCACCGCACGGCGCTCTCGGAGTACCGCACGGATCTGTCGACGCAGCGTACCGACATGTCGACCGACCGCACCGACATGTCGATGCGCCGTACCGGCATGTCGTTCCAGCGCACGCGCATGAGCGCGGACCGGACGCTGATGTCGGTGATACGCACATCGCTGTCGCTGATCTCGTTCGGCTTCACCATCTACCAGCTGTTCGAGAAGCTGCGAGAGCAAAACATGCTCACCGGTGCGGGACCGGCCCGCAACTTCGGCGTATCGCTGGTCGCACTCGGCATCGGCATGCTCGTCCTCGGCATCGTCTATCACATCCAGTTCATGATCGGTCTGCGCAAGGAACGCGCCGCGATGAAGGCGGCAGGTCTCATATATGGAGAAAGCCACTTTCCCGCATCCATGACGTTGATCGTGGCGGTGCTCCTCTTGCTGATCGGCATCGTCGCGATCGCCAGCATGACGCTCAGGATCGGACCGTTCGGATGATGGCATCATGAAAGAATGGCTGATCCTCGCAACGCACTACTCGGTCAGTCTTATCGACACGATGGCGCTAATCGTGATCGTTGGCGCAACCATCGAAGCCTTCATTCGCGGGCTTCATCATATGTTCACGTCGGGCGACGTTCACGAGAGCCGAGGCATCTGGCTGCGCTACGCCCGCTGGCTGGTTGCCGGTCTCACCTTTCAACTTGCGGCCGACATCATCGAGACCTCCATAGCGCCCACCTGGGACGACATCGGCCGCCTCGGCCTGATCGCGATCATTCGCACATTCCTCAACTACTTCCTCGAGCGCGACCTTGCTGAGGTGCGCGAGCGCCAGCGCGATCCCGAGAGCGTTGCCGGATCAGAAACGCGACGAGAACTGCATCGACGACTGGAGGTGGATCATGCCTAGCTCACCCGCATTGAGTGATACCGGACACATGCCGCGCCCCCTGCTGCGTCTGCTGGCCGACCGCTGGTGGATCTTTCTACTGAAAGGCGCTGCCGCCATTGCATTTGGCGTGCTCGCCTTCGTCTGGCCGGGCATGACGCTCCTCACGCTCGTGCTTCTCTACGGCATCTTCGCTCTGACGGACGGCGTGCTCGCGCTCATCGGCGCGATTCGCGGCAGCGAGTATGCCTCACGCTGGTGGCTCGCGATCGTCGGCCTCCTCGGTGTTGCAGCCGGTGCCGTTACGCTGCTCTGGCCCGGCATCTCCGGTATGGCCCTCCTGCTGTGCATCGCGCTCTGGGCGATTGCGACCGGGATCATGCAGATCGTCGGTGCGATCTCGATGCGACACCAGATCGACGACGAATGGCTACTGATTGCAGGTGGCGCGCTCTCGGTGATCTTCGGCGGCCTTCTTCTGACGCGGCCCGGCGCCGGCGCGGTGGCGGTCGCGTATGTGATCGCCGCCTATGCGGTGATGTACGGCGTGATCATGATCATGCTGGCTCTGCGCCTGCATAAGCTCGAAGACGCCGCGCTTCATCCGCGGCCGGGAGAATGACATGCGCGATCTTCACGACGGGATCCTGATCGTGCCGCTGTGGCGGCTCGCGGTGGGTCTCGCAGTTCTCGCCGCCGGCCTGATCGTGCTGCTTCTGCCGCACACCTGAGCGTCGGCGATACCCGAATGCGGCGGGCCTGAGCGGCGCCGGGGGGGTATTCTGCGCGGGGCCGCGCCATTGGAATTTGGCCGTGGGGCTTTGGGGGT
>JAEWIJ010000005.1 GCA_023387235.1 Pseudomonadota bacterium | reverse complement strand
CCGTTCCGCACGCCCAGCGCGGCGATGCGGTTGTCGAGCCGTGGCTGACGGATCAGTGGTACGTCGATGCGGCAACGCTCGCGAAGCCGGCCATGCGGGCCGTGCGCGAAGGCAAGACGACGTTTGTTCCGGACAAGTATGCGGCCGATTATTTCCGCTGGCTGGAGAACATCCAGCCCTGGTGCGTCTCGCGCCAGCTCTGGTGGGGGCATCGCATTCCAGCGTGGTATGGTCCCAAGCTGGAGAGCGGAACATTATGGTGGGACGAGCACAAAGCCTTCGTCGCCGCAACTGAAGAGGAAGCCTTCGGTGCAGCAGTAGAATACTACGGTCATGATAGACTGCGTCTAGTCCCTGACAAGCAGGTCGTAAGGGATATCTGGGCGGAAGCGGCCACTGCACCGGCCACTCCAGTGCCATACATTCCGATCTATCGCGATCCCGATGTCCTCGACACATGGTTTTCCTCCGCGCTCTGGCCGTTCTCGACGCTCGGCTGGCCGCAGGAGACGAAGGAGCTCGGCCGCTTCTATCCGACGAGCACGCTCGTCACGGGTTTCGACATCATCTTCTTCTGGGTCGCCCGCATGATGATGATGGGTACGCACTTCATGAAGGAGGTGCCGTTCCGCGACGTCTTCATCCACGGCCTCGTCCGCGACGAGAAGGGCCGCAAGATGTCGAAGACGCTCGGCAACGTCATCGATCCGCTGGAGCTGATCGAAAAGTACGGCGCCGATGCACTCCGCTTCACCATGGCCGCGCTGACGACACAGGGCCGTGACGTGAAGCTCACGACGGCGCGCGTCGAGGGCTATCGCAATTTCGCGACCAAGCTCTGGAATGCCGCGCGCTTCCTCGAGATGAACGAATGCCGCCGCGTCGAGGGCTTCGATCCGAAGACGATCGAGCATCGGCTCAACCGCTGGATCGCGGGCGAGACCGAGCGCGCGGCGGGCGAGATCGAGACGGCGCTCAAGGCCTACAAGTTCAACGAGGCGGCGGGCGCCGCCTATCAGTTCGTCTGGGGTATCTTCTGCGACTGGTACGTCGAGCTGGCAAAGCCCCTGCTCACTGGGAGCGATGCCGCCGCCAAAGCCGAGACGCGTGCGACTGCGGCCTGGGCGCTCGATCAGATCCTGCTGCTGCTGCATCCCTTCATGCCCTTCATCACCGAGGAGCTTTGGGCCAAGACCGGCGAGGACGGCCCGAAGCGCACGTCGCTGCTCGCGCTCGCGCCGTGGCCCAAGCTGCTCGGACTTTCCGATCCGGATGCGGACGCGGAAATCGGATGGGTCGTCTCGCTCGTCTCAGAGGTGCGCTCCGTGCGCGCGGAAATGAACGTGCCGGCTGGCGCCAAGGTGCCGCTCGTGCTCGTGAATGCGAGCGCCGAGACACACGCGCGCGCCGAGCGTCATGACGAGACGCTGAAGCGGCTCGCGCGCCTCGACGCCATCACGTTCGAGGCTGCGGCGCCGAAGGGCGCGGCGCAGATCGTCGTTGGCGATACGATCGCCGCCATTCCGCTCGCCGGCGTCATCGACATGAGCGCGGAAGCCAAGCGCCTCGCCAAGGAGATCGACAAGACGGTCGTCGAGATCAAGAAAGTGACGGACCGCCTCGCCAACCCGCAATTCATGGCCAAGGCACCGGAGGACGTCATCGACGAGCTGCGCGAGCGTCAGTCGGACTTCGAGGCTCGCCAGGACAAGCTGAAGGCGGCCCTCGCACGCGTCGAGGCTGCGGCCTGAACAACAAGGAGCGACGACGATGTACGTTCCGGAGCACTTCAAGCTCGGTGATGTCGCCGAGCAGCACGCGCTCATGCGGGCTTATCCTTTCGCTGCCCTCATCACCAACAGCGAGGCCGGCTTCGAGGTCACGCACCTCCCGACCGTGCTGAAATCGGAAGGCGCGTTCGGCGTCGTGGAGTGCCACGTCTCGCGCGCCAATCCGCACTGGAAGGAAATCGGCAAGAGCGGCAAGGGCCTCCTGATCTACACGGGCCCCGAGGCGTACATCACGCCTAACTGGTATCCCTCCAAGGCAGCGCACGGCAAGGCCGTGCCGACGTGGAACTATGCCGTCGTGCACGCACACGGCACCGCCGAGATCATCGATGATCGCGAATGGCTCGTGCGCCACGTCGGCGAACTGACGGATCAGCAGGAGGCCGGCACAGGGGAACCGTGGGCGATTACCGATGCACCCGGAAATTACATCGAGGTGATGTCGCGCGGCATCGTCGGGATGCGCTTCACGATCGAGCGGCTCGAAGGCAAGGCCAAGATGAGCCAGAACCGCGAGCTGCCGGACCGCGAAGGCGTCGTCGCGGGCCTGAAGTCGCGCGGCACCGAGGCGGATGCGAAGGTCGCGGGTCTCGTCTCTGCCGCCGCCGAGAAGGGGCAGAAGGTCTGACCCGCTGCGCCCCTTTGTGCCATGACAAGGCTCTTTGGAACGGCTACAAGCCCGCGCCATGAGCCAAAGCCCCACCCGCCGCATCGCCAAATCGGCCAAGAAGCCCCTGCCCAAGGCTCCGGCCGGCCCACGCCTGCGCAAGATCAAGGCGCCGCCCAAGGTCGGCTTCGTGTCGCTCGGCTGCCCGAAGGCGCTCGTCGACTCCGAGCGCATCATCACGCGGCTCAGGGCCGAGGGTTACAGAATCGCACCTGATTACGATGGCGCCGACGTCGTGGTCGTGAACACCTGCGGCTTCCTCGACAGCGCCAAGCAGGAGAGCCTCGATGCCATCGGCGAGGCCATGGCGGAGAATGGCCGCGTCATCGTCACGGGCTGCTTCGGCGTCGAGAAGGATACGATCCGGCAGGCGCATCCGGGCGTGCTCGCGATCACCGGTCCGCATCAGTACGAAGCGGTCATGGAGGCCGTGCACGATGCCGTGCCGCCGCTCCACGATCCTTTTCTCGATCTCGTGCCGCCCGAAGGATTGCGCCTCACGCCGCGCCACTATGCTTATCTGAAGATCTCGGAGGGTTGTAACAACCGCTGCACGTTCTGCATCATTCCGTCATTGCGCGGCGATCTGGTCAGCCGACCGGCCAATCATGTGATGACGGAAGCCGAGCGTCTCGTGAAAGCGGGTGTGAAAGAACTCCTCGTCATCAGCCAGGATACGAGCGCTTACGGGCTCGATCTGAAGTACGCGACGAGCCCGTGGAAAGGTGCGCCGCTCGCGGCCCGCTTTCTCGATCTGACGAGGGCGCTGGGCGATCTCGGCGCGTGGGTGCGGCTCCACTACGTCTATCCGTATCCGCACGTAGATCAGGTCATTCCGCTCATGACCGAGGGGAAGATCCTTCCCTATCTCGACATCCCCTTCCAGCACGCGAGCCCGAACGTGCTGCGCGCCATGAAGCGCCCGGCGGCAATCGCGAAGACGCTGGATCGGCTCAAGACGTGGCGCGGTGTCTGTCCTGATCTCGCCATCCGCTCGACCTTCATCGTCGGCTTTCCGGGCGAGACGGAGGAGGACTTCCAATATCTCCTCGACTGGCTCGGCGAGGCGCGCCTCGATCGCGTCGGCTGCTTCAAGTACGAGCCCGTGGCCGGTGCCGTCGCGAACGAACTCCCCGGCGCCGTTCCGGAGGAGGTCAAGGAAGAGCGCTGGCACCGCCTCATGCAGGTTCAGCAGAAGATCTCCGAGGAGATCACGGCTGGCCGCGTCGGCCGCATCGTGCCGATCCTGATCGATGAGGTGGACGAGGATGGCGCCGTCGGCCGCTCGGTGTGGGATGCGCCCGAGATCGACGGCTCGGTCTTCCTGAACGGCGCCGAGGGCCTCAAGCCGGGCGATCTGCTCCAAGCCAAGATCATTGCGGCGGACTCCTATGATCTGTGGGCGGAACCGATCACGGTCTCGTGATATTTATTTCAGGCCGACCCTGCGACGGAATCGACAATAGCGTTGCGTTTGAAGGCCATGCCAGCTGATCGGCTCAAATTCGAGACGGTTGGCTGGGGTTCAGCTTAGGGCCATCATTCTGACGCAAGACGTCGCAATCTTGGGGGAATAAAGGCCGAATCGGCGCTCAAGGCCGACGACGACCTCGCCCCCCTCGCTGGCGGCGCATCTCAGGGGAACACACATGAAGAAGACACTTATGGCAGCAGCGTTCGCGCTCGCCGGGGCCGGCTTCGCTCTCCCGACGCAGGCCAGTGCGGCGGCATTGACGCAGGGTCTCGCTAACGGCGCGACCGCCGACAGTTCGATGGCCGTCCAGGTCCGTGACCACTACCGCGGCCGCCGTTACTCGGGGCGCGGGTATCGCCCGCGTTACGCGTATCGCCATTGGCATCATCGCCCGCACTACGGCCGCGTCGTTGGCGGTATCGCGCTCGGCGCTCTGCTCGCCGGGTCGGTTTACGCTTATTCGCGGCCCCCGGCGCCCGGCCTCTGCTGGTACTGGGCCGATCCGTACGAGCGTCACGGCTACTGGGATTATTGCTGATCTCAGCCGACCGACGTGATTTTGGCAGGTGTCGCACCCGCGGCACCTGCTTTTTCTTTGCGCGATTCAGGGCGAATCATGCAATCTATGGTTGAGTCGCCTGGAGCCGTACGCCATGAACAGGAATCCAGCCATCGCGATCCTCGTCGCGATAGCCGTAGTCGCCATCTCGTCCGCCACCGATGCGGCGCCGTTGCCGCCCAAGCCCGCGGCGGCCATCAGTCCGGGCGCGCCGCTCGTCGTGCGGGTGCAGAGCAAGAATGGCGCGGTCATCCGCAGCACGGGTGCGTTGCGCACCTTCCGCCCGGCCCAGATCAGCCGCGTCAGGCCGACGTTCGCGCCCTATAACGTGCGCCCCGGGCGTCCGGTAGCCCACCGCAGTACCGTCCGACCGGCTCATCTCAAACGCGCGCCGCGTCAGGCCATCCATGTGAAGCGGCCGCGCCGCCCGCGTCACATCCATGTTGCCGGACCCGTGCGGCCCGATCTGCCGTCGGCGATCTACATCGACAACACGCACGACGGCTTTCCCTATTCTCCGGATGTCTGCCGGTATTGGGAGGATCGCGGCGTTGTCGTCGGCGATCTGGAGCCGTGCTGGTGGTAGAGGCCAACCTACGGCCATAGCTTTCGGCCCATGAAGAGGAGGCGCGCGCCCTCCCAGCTCAGCTCCTTCAGGGGCTCGAACCCGCAGCGGGCATAGAAACCGACGTTCCGCACGCCGGCCCCGGTCACGATATGAAGGCCGCGTGCGCGCCGGGCCCTCGCCTGCGCGGCGAACGTCTCGATCAGCATCGCGCCAATACCCTGACTCCGCCACGCCTCATCCAGATTGATGTGCAGGTGCGCGGGATAGACAGCCGTCAGATCCGCGAAATCGGCGAAGTAGCCGATATCGTCGAAGCGATCGCTTTCGGCGGGATCGTCGAGGCTGCCGATCAGATAGCCGGCGATGGCGCCGTCCCCCGCGCGCGCCACGAAGGCGTGGGCGCGGTCGTGGAGCAGATAGCGGCCGAGCCAGCGCTCCTGGAACTCGGCGCGCGCGGCATCGCTCGGAAAGCTCTTGCGGCTGCTCGTCAGGAAAAAGATGCGCTCGACTTCCCGAAGCGTCTCCGGGGTTGCATCATCACCGAGCAGCTCGATCCGAACCATGTGGCCCTCGCTGTGCGGCAGCGCCGCCTCTAGCGGCCGTACAGCATTGCACGACCACGGGCTTCTCGCCACCGGGGCGGCATGGTGGTATGCCACCGGCAAAACCCTATGGCGAAGCGAGCGAGCACGTGGCGCGCCTTTCGGCAACCATTATCGGCGGCGGCATATTCGGGCTCTGGCAGGCCTTCGAGCTGGCCCGGCGCGACCATGACGTGACGCTCATCGAGGCCATGACAGAGGCCGAGACCGGCGGCGCGAGCCGCTTCGCGGGCGCCATGCTGGCCCCCTACTGCGAGGCCGAGGGTGCCGAGCCGATCGTGCAGGAGCTGGGCGTGCGCGGGCTCGCGCTGTGGCGCGCCGCCGTCCCCGGGATTGTCATGAACGGCAGCCTCGTCGTTGCTGCGCCGCGCGACCAGGGCGAGCTCACGCGCTTTGCCCGAATGACCGAGGGCCATCGCACGATCGATGCGGTCACCATCGACACCCTCGAGCCCGATCTCGCCGGACGCTTCGGCCGCGCGCTCTGGTACGCGGATGAAGGCCACATGGAGCCGCGTCAGATCCTCCCATTTCTCGTCGGCGAGGTCCGCCGCCTCGGCGGGACGCTGCGCTTCGGCGCCGCAGTGCCGAGCCCGGTCTGGCGCGCGGGTAGTGACGGCGGTGTCGTCATCGATTGCCGCGGTCTCGCCGCGCGCGAGGATCTCCCAACGCTCCGTGGAGTGCGCGGTGAGATGGCTGTGCTTCGCAGCCGCGAGGTGCGCCTGACGCGCCCCGTGCGCCTCCTGCATCCGCGCTTCGGCCTTTATGTCGTGCCGTGGAGCGGCGACCGCTATATGGTCGGCGCGACGGTCATCGAGCGCGATGATGCCGGTCCTGTCACAGTGCGCTCGGCGCTGGATCTGCTCGGCACGGCCTACGCGCTGCATCCGGGATTTGGCGAGGCGGAGATACTGGAGCTGTCGGCGGGCGTGCGTCCGGCCTTTCCCGACAACGTGCCGCGCATCGTCGCCAAGGGCCGGCGCCTGCTTGTGAACGGCGCCTTCCGTCATGGCTATCTTCTGGCGCCGGTCATGGCCGAGATCGCCGCAAGCTACCTCGAGACCGGCGCTCTGCACCCGATCCTGCACGTGGAGTGAAACGAGGGAGAGGCTGATGAAACTCGCGACTCTCCGCAACGGCACACGCGACGGCGAACTCGTGATCGTATCCCGCGATCTCACCAAAGCCGTGCGGGCGGCCGACACGATCGCCGGCCTCGGCACCCTGCAGCAGCTTCTCGACGACTGGGATACCTACGCGCTCGCCGCGGAGCGCATTGCCGCCGAGCTCGAAGGCGCGGCGACGGGTGGCACCACCTCACGCCTGCCCGTGATGGCCTTTGAGCCTCGCCACGCCATGGCGCCGCTGCCGCGCGCCTACCAGTGGGCGGACGGCTCGGCCTACATCAATCACGTGGAGCTTGCCCGCAAGGCGCGCGGCGCCGAGATGCCGGCGAGCTTTCATACCGATCCGCTCATGTATCAGGGCTGCTCGGACGTCTTCATCGGCGCCATGGAGCCGGTGCCCGTCGCCGACGAGGCCTGGGGCATCGATCTCGAAGGCGAGCTTGCCGTGATCCTCGGCGATGCCCCCATGGGCGTGACGGTCGCCGACGCGCTCGACCACGTGCGCCTCCTCACGCTCGTCAACGATATCTCGCTGCGCAATCTCATCCCGAACGAAGTCGCCAAGGGCTTCGGCTTCTTCCATGGCAAGCCGGCATCGTCCTTCGCGCCTGTCGCGGTGACGCCGGATGAGCTTGGGCCGGCATGGCGCGACGGCAAGTTGCATCTCCCCATGCTTGCGAGCATCAACGGTCGGCTGATCGGCCGGCCCGATGCCGGGGTCGATATGACCTTCTCCTTCGCCGATCTGATCGCGCACGCGGCGAAGACGCGGCGTCTCGGCGCCGGCACGGTCATCGGCTCTGGCACAGTGTCGAACAAGCTCGACGGCGGACCCGGCAAGCCCATCGAGGAAGGTGGCGCCGGCTATACGTGTCTCGCCGAGGTCCGCGTCGTGGAAACCCTGCTCACCGGCGCGCCGAAGACACCGTTTCTCCGCTTTGGAGACCGCATGAGGCTCGAGATGCGCGATGCCGAGGGCGCCAGCATCTTCGGCGCCATCGACCAGACGATCGTGCGGACCGAGGGGACGTCCTGACACAGGAAGAGCTTGAACTCCCGAGCGCGCCTGATCTGCCTTCCGAGCGCCCCTCCCCCATTGGCGAGCCCGCCACGCGCCGGTATGCTCGCGCCAGCACAGCCGCACCGCCGGATGAGAAGCCAAAGCCCGAGGAGGACACGATGGCCTACACGCTCGAAGCGCTCGCGAACGACATCCGCTCGACGCTCAAGTCGGGCGCCGTATCCGAGACCGGCCCGAAGATCGTCGCCCTCGTCGAGAAGGCCCTCAAGGACAAGGACTTCATCAAGACTAACCTCGGGCGACCGAACATGAAGACGCGCGAGGTCATCTTCGAGGACGCCGAGACCGGCTTCTGTGTTTGCGCGCACACATACGAAGGTGCTGCGACCTCGCCGGCGCACGACCATGGCCCGAGCTGGGCCATCTACGGCCAGGCCGAAGGCGTGACCGAGATGACCGACTGGAAGATCATCAAGAAGGGCGCAGGCGAGGAACCCTCACTCGTCGAAGCCGTCCGCACCTACAAGCTCGAGCCGGGCATGGCCAAGTTCTACGATGTCGGTGCCGTGCATTCCCCGAAGCGCGACAGCGCGACGAAGCTCATCCGCGTCGAGGGCAAGAACCTCGACACGGTGAAGCGCTCGAACATCAAGGCCGCCTGAGACGGCGCCGCCTCTCGTTGGAGGTCGTACCGAGGAGGAGGCGATTGCGATAATCCGTCCTCCGCCCGAGGGTTGCCCCATGGTGAGAATGCCGCTAGGAAGCTAGTGACCTTCGCGCCTGGAGAGGAAGCGATGCGAGAGGAGGGAGCCGCCTCCCGTTCTGGGAGAGCGGCCAAGCCGACCATACGTGAGGCCAACGCCCGCATCGCTAAGGCTGGGAGCGCCTGCGTATGCGCGTGATCTCGTTCGGCATCATCCTCTTTCTCTTCTGGCTGGCACTCTCCGGTTACTTCAAGGCCTTTCTGCTCGGCGGCGGTGTCCTCTCGGCACTCTTCGTGGTGTATGCGGCACGCCGCATGAGGTTGATCGACCGCGAGAGCTATTCTTCACATCTCCTACGGGCTGCCCTGTCGTACTGGCCCTGGCTGCTCTGGGAGATCATCAAGGCCGGCTGGGCAGTGACGAAAGCCGTACTCCGTCCCAAGCTCGACATCTCCCCGACCATGACGCGTGTCCTCGCCTCGCAGGCATCGCCCGAGTGCATTGCCACGTACGCCAACTCCATCACGCTGACGCCCGGAACCATCACCACCTATGTCGACGGCAATGTCCTGACAGTGCACGCGCTCGAACGCGGCGGCGCCATCGATCTCGAGGATGGCGGCATGGATGCGCGCGTCGCCCGCTTCGAAAAGGGGGCCTGATGTTCGAAGCTGCTGCCCTTGTGATCATTGCGGCAATCGTTCTCGTCGTGATCCGTGTTTTGCGAGGACCGACACTCTTCGACCGGGTGCTTGCCGCCAACTCCGTGGGCTCGCTCGCCATCCTGTTTCTCGCGGTACTCGGCTTCCTCAATGGCCGGCCGGAATGGCTCGACATCGCGCTCGTCTACGGCGTCCTCAATATCATCGGCACGATCGCTATCCTCAAATTCTTCCGCCACGGCGATCTCGCGCACGACGCCAGCAGCGAGGACGACGCATGATCCTGATCGACCTCGCAAGCTGGGGGCTCATCATCGCCGGCTGCTTCTTCATCCTCACGGGCGCCATCGGCATGCTGCGCCTCCCCGATGTTTTCACACGAATGCATTCGGCAAGCCTGATCGAGACGCTCGGCGCAGGACTGCTCTTTGCGGGCCTCATGCTTCAGGCAGGTTTCACGCAGGTGACGCTGAAGCTGCTGTTCATCCTCCTGCTTTTCTTCTTCACAGGCCCCGTGATTACGCACGCGCTCGCTCAGGCCGCGCTCGAATTCGGCATCAAGCCCGATCTTGCCGAGGACCGCCGCGGACGGCTCGACGAGAGCGCCAAGCCGACCAGCATCGACAGTGACGGGAGGCCGTCATAGACAGTCTCTTCAACGCGGTGCTGCTCACGCTGCTGGTGATCGTGACGCTCGCCATCGTGCGTATGCGCAATCTCTTCGGCGTCGTCGTGCTCGCCGGCGTGTACAGCTTTCTCATGGCGAGCGTGCTGATGGTCTACGATGCCGTCGACGTCGCCATGACGGAGGCGGCCGTCGGCGCCGGCGTCTCGACGGTGCTGCTGCTCGCGGCCCTGCACCTGACGCAGGCGCGCGAGTATCCCCAGCCGCGTCCTGCTGCGATCCCGCTCATTGTCGCTGTCGGCGTCGGCATCGCGCTCGTGTGGGCGACCTACGATCTGCCCGCTTTCGGCCTCGCCGACACGCCGATCAACCAGCACGTGGTTCCCTATTATCTCGAGAACTCGGTGAAGGACACGAACGTCGGCAATCTCGTCGCGGCCATCCTCGCCGACTATCGCGGCTTCGATACGCTCGGCGAGGTGACGGTCGTCTTCACCGCCGGGATCGGCGTCCTCCTCCTGCTCAAGGGGCGCCGGGCCGGCAAGAGCAGTCGCAGTGGGGGCTCTGGATGAAATTCGATCTCATCCTGCGCGTCGGGGTCAAGCTCATGATCCCGTTCATGCTGCTCTTTGCGCTCTACGTGCAGTTTCATGCGGATTACGGACCTGGTGGCGGCTTTCAGGCCGGCGTGATCGTCGCTGGTGCCGTGATCGTCTATGCCCTCATCTTCGGCATCGAGGACGCCCAGCGCGTCGTGCCGCGACGCCTCGTCGAGCTGCTCGTGCCGCTCGGCGTGCTCATTTATGCCGGCACCGGTGTACTCGGGATGCTGTTCGGCAAGAACTTCCTCGACTATTCCGTGCTCGGCAGCGACACACCCATCGCGCGCGAATGGGGCATCTTTCTCGTCGAGCTCGGCGTGTTGTGCACGGTCTCCTCGACCATGGTTGCCCTCTTCTATGCTTTCTCGGAGCGGGGGCGTTGATGGAAGGCCTCAAGAGCTTCTTCGAGCACTATAACTACATCGTCACGATCGTTCTGATGGTCGCCGGGCTCTACATCGTCATTGCCCGCGGCAACATGATCAAGAAGCTCATCGGCCTGATGCTGTTCCAGACGTCGGTCTATCTGCTCTACATCGCGCCCGGGAAAGTCATCGGCGGCACGCCGCCCGTGCTCGATCAGAAATTCACCGTCTACTCGAACCCGCTGCCGCACGTCCTGATCCTGACGGCGATCGTCGTCGGCATCGCGACCATCGCCCTCGGCCTCGCGCTCGTCACGCGCATTCACGAAGCCTACGGCACCATCGAGGAAGACGAGATCTTCGCGCGGGAAGAGCAGGAATGAGCGCCATCTCCGCGCAACTTCCCGGCCTTCAGGTGGTCGTGCCGCTGCTCGGCGCGGTGATCGCGGCTTTCATCCGGCGCGGCACGCTCGCCTGGGCCTGGGCGGCACTCATCACGTTCGCAACGCCCGTCATCGCTTTCGCGCTGCTCGTTCATGTGTGGACGAACGGCCCCATATCGTACCACATGGGCGGCTGGCCGCCGCCGATCGGTATCGAATACCGCGTCGATCTGCTCAATGCGTTCGTGCTCATGCTCGTCGCCCTCGTCAGCGCGATCATGATGCCCTATGCGCGCCGCAGCGTCGCCCACGAGATCGATGGCGACAAGCAGGCGTGGTTCTACAGCATGTACCTGCTGTGCCTGACGGGCCTGCTCGGCATCACGATCACGGGCGATGCGTTCAACGCCTTCGTGTTCCTCGAGATCTCGTCGCTTTCGTCCTACGTGCTGATCGCCATGGGGCGCGACCGCCGCGCGCTTGTCGCCTCCTACCAATATCTGATCGTCGGCACGATCGGCGCGACCTTCTACGTCATCGGCGTCGGCCTCCTCTACCTCGTGACGGGCAGCTTGAATTTTGCCGACATCGCGACGCGCCTTGCCGAGGCGAACGCGGCATTCCCCCGTCCGGTGCTGGCAGCGCTCGCCTTCCTGTTTGTCGGCATCAGCCTCAAGCTCGCGCTCTTCCCGCTGCACGTCTGGCTGCCGAACGCCTACGCCTATGCGCCATCCTTCGCGACAGCCTTTCTCGCGGCGACCGCCACCAAGGTCGCAGTCTATCTCTTCCTGCGCATAGCCTTCGCGATCTACGGCGTGGCCGTGGACATCAGGGCGCTGCCGATCTCCGAGGTGTTGTACCCACTCTCGATCGCCGCGATGTTCATCGCATCGATCCTCGCCGTGTACGAGCAGAACCTGAAACGGATGCTGGCCTACTCGTCTGTCGCGCAGATCGGCTACATCACGCTCGGCATCGCGCTGATGAACCAGGCCGGTCTTACGGGCAGCATCGTTCACCTCTTCAATCATGCGCTGATCAAGGGCGCGCTCTTCCTCGCGCTCGGTGCTGTCGTCTACCGGGCCGGCACCGTCAAGCTCGATGATCTCGGCGGCATCGGGCGCACCATGCCGCTCACGTTCGCCGCTTTCGTCGTCGCCGGCATGAGCCTCATGGGTGTACCCGGCACGGCCGGCTTCATCTCGAAGTACTATCTCATCGTCGGCGCGCTCGATGCCGGTCTGTGGCCGATCGCCTTCCTGATCGTCGCGAGCTCCCTCATCGCACTCGTCTACATCGGCCGCGTCGTCGAGATCGCCTACTTCCGCCCTATCTCGAGCGCGGTCGCGCACGCCACGGATCCGCCGCTCATGATGCTGGTCCCGATCCTCGTGCTCACGCTCGCCTCGGTCTACTTCGGTATTGATACGGAGCTCTCCGCGGGCGTGGCGAGCCGCATCGCCGAAGGCCTCATCGGCGGCCTCAAGCTCGCGGGGGCTCATTGATGCTGTCACTCGCTCCCGACATGCTCGTCATTGCGGCGCTGACGATCCCGCTGATCGGCGCGCTCATCATTCCGCTCTTTCATAATGCGCCGAATATCCGCGAGAGCGTGACGCTCGTGACGGCCGGCGCGCTCGCGCTCACGGTCTGGAGCCTGCTGCCGCATGTGCTCGCGGGCGGGCGGCCGACAGCCATCGATCTGGCCGTCGTACCGGGCCTCTCGATCGCCTTTGCCGTCGAGCCGCTGGGCCTCATCTTCGCGCTCGTCGCGTCGACCTTGTGGCTCGTCACGTCCGTCTATGCCATCGGCTACATGCGCGGCAACGACGAGCCGCGCCAGACGAGCTTCTATGTCTGCTTCGCCGTCGCGCTCTGGGCGACCATGGGCATTGCGTTCGCGAAGAACCTCTTCACGCTTTTCATCTTCTACGAGATCCTGACGCTCTCGACCTATCCGCTCGTCGCGCACAAGGCGAACGGCGAAGCCATCCGCGCCGGCCGCATCTACCTCCTGATCCTGATCGGCACGTCGATGGTCCTGCTGCTGCCCGCGATCGCCGCGACGTGGGTCATCGCCGGCACGCTCGACTTCACGCCCGGCGGCATCCTGGCGAACAAGACGACACCGTTCGTGCTGTGCATCCTGCTCGCACTTTTTGCCTTCGGCATCGGCAAGGCCGCACTCATGCCGCTGCACTTCTGGCTGCCGGCGGCCATGGTCGCGCCGACGCCGGTCAGCGCGCTGCTGCACGCCGTCGCGGTCGTGAAGGCGGGCGTCTTCACCGTCCTCAAGGTCATCGTCTATATCTTCGGAATCGAGACGCTTGCCTACACGGGCGCCGGATCGTGGCTCGTCTATGCCGCGGGCTTCACGGTGATCGCGGCTTCGCTTGTGGCGTTGCGGAAAGACAATCTGAAAGCGCGGCTCGCCTACTCGACGGTGTCGCAGCTCTCCTACGTCATTCTCGCGGCCGCCATTCTCGCGCCCATCTCGGCGATCGGCGCCGCCATGCACATCGCCGCGCACGCCGTCAGCAAGATCACGCTCTTCTTCGCGGCCGGCTCGATCTACACGGCCGCCCACAAGACCGAGATCAGCGAGCTCGCGGGCATCGGCCGGCGCATGCCCTGGACCATGGGCGCGTTCACGGTCGGTGCCATCAGCATGATCGGCCTGCCGCCGACGGCCGGCTTCCTCGGCAAATGGTTCATGCTCACCGGCGCCATGCAGACCGGGCAATGGCTGCCGATCGCAGTGATCGTCGCGAGCACGCTGCTCAATGCGGCCTACTTCCTGCCGATCGTCTACACCGCCTTCTTCGAGCGCGAGCCCGCCGCACGCGCGCTCGGCGCCGACGCTGCTCGTGAGCACGGCGAAGCGCCACTGCCGATCGTCATCGCGCTCACCGCGACGGCGGCTGCGACGGTGCTGCTTTTCCTCTTCCCGCAAGTGCCATTCAGGCTGGCTCAGCTCATGGTCGGAGGCTGATCATGCGCGATACGCGAAAGGGATCGACGTCTCCGATGAAGGTCTTTGCCGGCAAGGATCTGCGCAGGGTTGCCGTCGTCATTCTCGCCGCTCTCGTGCTGCTCGATCTCCTCGTGAAGCACTACCAATACTTCGGCATCGACGGCACGTTCGGTTTCGCGGCGTGGTTCGGCGCCCTCATCACGTTCGTGCTCGTGCTGCTCGCTCTTGCGGTCGGCTCGCTGCTCCGCGCGCCGGAGGGCACCTATGACGACTAGCCTCCTCACCTCTCCGCCGATGGTGCTCCTGCTTGGCGCTCTCGCCCTCGTCTTCACGCAGGGCGTCGCGCGCAAGGCCGTGCTGATCGTCTTTCCGCTGCTCGCCCTCGTTCTCATCTGGATGGCACCGACCGGCAGCATCAGCGCGAGCTATCTCGGCCACGCGCTGACGCCCATCCGCGTCGATGCGCTCGCCACCCTGTTCGGCGCCGTCTTCGCGCTCGCTGCCTTCCTCGGCGCGCTCTTTGCGCTCGACCGCACCTCGACACTCGAGCTTTCCGCCGCCTTCGTCTATGCCGCCGGTGCGCTCGGCGTCGTGCTCGCCGGTGACTGGATCACGCTTTTCGTGTGGTGGGAGATCATGGCCATCGCCTCGACGCTCGTCGTCGCCTGCGGTGGCGAGAAGGCGCACGGACCTGCATTCCGCTACGCGCTCGTCCACTTCCTCGGCGGCGTCCTGCTCATGGCCGGCATTGCCGGTGAGATCGCCATGAGCGGCACGACGACGATCACCGCGATCAAGCCGGATAGCTGGGCGCGCTGGCTTATTCTCGCGGGCATCCTCGTCAACGCGGGCGCGCCGCCGTTCTGGGCCTGGGTCTCGGACGCCTATCCCGCCTCGTCGTGGTCGGGCATGGTCTTTCTGTCGGTCTTCACCACCAAGACGGCCGTCTATGTGCTGCTCCGCGCCTTCCCCGGCGCCGAGGTGCTGATCTGGGTCGGCATCATCATGGGCATCTACGGCGTTCTCTACGCCGCCATCGAGAACGACCTTCGCCGTCTCATTGCCTTCGCCATCGTGAGCCAGATGGGGATCAAGGTCGCGGGCGTCGGCATCGGGACGCCGCTCGCCCTCAACGGTGTCGCCGCGCACTCGGCGGCGGCGGTCGTCTACACCGCGCTGCTCGTGATGGTCGCCGGCAGCGTCTTGCGCCAGACGGGCAGGACGCGCATGACGGAGCTCGGCGGGCTCGCCGATACCATGCCGCTCACGGCGTTCGCCTGCATGATCGGTGCGCTCACGATTGCGGCCTTCCCGCTGACGGCGGGCTTCGTCTCCAAATCCATGATCATCGACGCTGCCGCCAAGCAGCATCTGGCAGGCCCGTGGATCGCGCTGACGGCGATCTCCATCGGCGCCCTGCTGCACGCGGGACTGCGTCTGCCATGGCTCGTATTCTTCGACCGGACGAAGGCGCAAAGGGCCAGCGATCCGCCGCAGTCGATGCGCATTGCGATGGCGCTCGCGGCCGTGCTCTGCATGGTCATCGGCATCGTGCCCGACGGGTTGTACGTGTTGCTGCCGCATCAGGTGCCGTACGTGCCCTATTCGGCGAGCCACGTGCTCGTGCAGCTTCAGCTCCTCGCGTTCGCGGCGCTCGTGTTCTATCTCATGCGCGACTGGCTGCGCGCCGCGCCGGGTATCACGCTCGATCTCGACTGGCTCTATCGGCGACCGGGCAAGTGGCTCGCGCGCGGGTTCGATGATCTGACGGCCGGCGCCTGGACGCGGCTCGTCACGGGCATCAATGGCAAAGCCGCCAAGCTGCACGATCTGCTGCTCACGCACCACGGTCCCTCGGGAACGTTCGGGCGTTCCTGGCCGACCGGCACCATGGCCTTCTGGACGACGCTCCTGCTCGGCGCCTTTGTGCTCATCGCGGCGATGGGGTAGGCGACGCTGCTTTCGCCGCTTGCCACGAACACGACAGGTCCCTTCTCCCCGTCCTCACGGGGAGAAGGTTAGGATGAGGGGCGGCGCCACTTACCGGCGTCGGCGTTTGCCGCCGCCCCTCACCCCGGCCCTCTCCCCGTTCTCACGGGGAGAGGGGGAAGAAGGGGCGCTCGCGGTACGCTCCAAATCCATAAAGGACGGGGATGTGGGGGTGTCCCCCACGCGGGTCGTAGGGCCTGCGGCCCTACTC
>JAEWIJ010000105.1 GCA_023387235.1 Pseudomonadota bacterium | reverse complement strand
CCGTCGTCCCAGTACATCAGCTCCGTCGAAATCTGGCCGGAGATGGTCAGCGAGACCTTCCGGTTGCCCTTGCGTGCCGTCGTCGCCTCGAGCTCGGCCACCCGCTCTTCGAGGTCGGCGCAGCAATCACCACCGAGATCAGCGGCTTTCGCGGGGCTCATACCATACAGACCAGCGGCGGCGAGGATCGCCAGCGCGCTAGCCGATTTCAACAGTCCCCCATACATATGACACCACTCCATTTCGCTAACGCTACTCTACGCCGTTATCGACGCGAGACCGCCGCTGGCCGATCATGCCTTTCGACTGCCACTGATACGGCCATCGACCCCTTGCCGGTCGTTAAGAATTAGCTCAGCCCTCGACGGGCGGTAAACAGCTAATGCCCAGTTATGGGCTGTTTCAATGTCCCGAGTGGCGAATCGGGCACATACACGTAAGGCAAGTAAGCCTCATAGAAATACAACCAGGTCTAATATGGCGCGATATCAATGCGTTATTTCCTTCCGCTCAAATCCCACGGACAACCGCCCATTGATGCAATTTCAATGGGATGTCGCGGCGCGTGGCGACGATATAAGCCAGAACGTGCGGATCACGGCGTAACGGCATTCGCCGGCAGCACGACGGAAACGCCCCGAACGCTGCAGTCAGAACCGGACATCTCTCGCCATACGAAAAGAAAGGCAAAAGTGCCCCGAGTAAGGCTTTTTCGCGGCACCGGTACGAGCGTTCGCGCTGCCGCGGCGGCCTACCGGAGTTTTTCGTCAACGATGCATCAGCCGTACCGGACTGCGGGGCCCAAATCGCATGATGCAATTGTGACACCCCGCCGTTGCCTCGAAGCTACGATCTTCCGTGCAATTATTGGTTGCTCTCAGAGCATTACACAATCATTAGTTGTGCGTGATCCTTCTTGCACGCTTCCGATGCGGTCACGACATGCCGTCACGCGCGCGGCTGATCTCCCGGCGGGCGATCTTGACGAAGCCCACGACGGTCGGGCACCTCAGGGCAAAGCCTGTAAGTGGGGAGGGTAGGGTGGAGACGTTCGACTACGTCATCGTCGGCGCCGGCTCGGCAGGCTCCGTGCTCGCCAACCGGCTGAGCGAGGATTCCGCCTGCCGGGTCGCCGTCCTCGAAGCGGGTCCGGCGGACTGGCACCCCTACATCCACATCCCCGCGGGCTTCATCAAGACGTTCTACGACAAGCGCGTGAACTGGCTCTACGACATGGAGCCGAGCGAGTGGACGGGCGGCCGCCGCATCCTCGCCCCGCGCGGCAAGACGCTCGGCGGCTCGAGCTCGATCAACGGCCACGTCTACAACCGCGGCCAGCGCGGCGATTTCGACACCTGGGCCCAGTACGGCAATCGCGGCTGGGGCTATGCCGACGTGCTCCCCTACTTCAAGCGCTTGGAACGGCGCATTGGCGAGGGCGACGCGACCTATCGCGGGCGTGATGGCGCGCTCACCGTCACCGACATCGACTATCATCATCCGCTCTGCGAGGCCTTCATCCAGGGATGTGTCGAGGCGGGCATTCCGCGCAATCCCGACTACAACGGCCGCATCCAGGAAGGCGTTTCCTACGCCCAGCGCACGATCTACAAGGGCCGCCGCATGAGCGCGGCGCGCGCGTTCCTCCATCCGGCCATGAAGCGCGCCAATCTAGACGTGCGCACGGGCGTTCACGTGACGGGTATCAAGCTCGACGGACGCCGCGCGACGGGCGTCACCTATCGCAGGGGCGGCCGCAATGGCGCCGAACAGACGATCCAGGCGACGCGCGAGATCATTCTCTGCGGCGGCACGTACAATTCCCCGCAGCTTCTGCAGATATCGGGCATCGGACCGCCCGAGCTGTTGAAAGATCTCGGCATCGAGGTGCGGCACGCGCTTACGGGCGTCGGCGAAAATCTCAAGGACCACTACGCGCCGCGTTTTGCTGCCCGCGTGAAGAACATCGAGACGATCAACGAGCGCACGCGCGGCCTGAAGCTCATGAGCGAGGTCGCGCGCTGGACTTTCCAGCGCAAGGGCATCCTCGCGCTGAGCCCGACACTCGTCTATGCCTTCTGGCATTCGGGCGAGACGGCGGAAAGCTCCGACGTGCAGCTCACATTCACGCCGGCGAGCTATATGGAGGGCGTGCAGGGCCAGCTCGAGCGCGAACCGGGTATGACGGTTGCGTCCTGGCAGCAGCGGCCCGAAAGCCGCGGCACGGTGCGCGCGCGCTCCGCCGATCCGTTCGATGCGCCGATCATCAATCCCAACTACCTCACCGAGGAGATCGACCGGCGCGTGCTGCTCGGCGCGATGAAGCTCGCCCGCCGCCTGCTGCAGAGCCGCCCGCTCGCGCCCTATTTCGTGCGCGAGGATTTCCCCGGGCCGAAGATCCAGAGCGACGACGAGCTGCTCGGCGCCGCCAAGGAGCGCGGGACGACGACCTTCCATCCGGCCGGCACATGCCGCATGGGGCCTGCGAGCGATCCGGCGGCCGTCGTGGATGATCAGCTCCGCGTGCGCGGCCTCGAAGGCCTGCGCGTCGTCGATGCCTCGATCATGCCGACCATGCTGTCGGCAAACCTCAATGCGGCGACCATGATGATCGCGGACAAGGCGTCCGATCTCATGCGCGGCAAGTCCGCGCCGGAGCCGGTCGTCGCGGCTTAGGCGATCAGGCCGGCGGCTTGGTTTCGGCACCTGGCGCGCGACGCATGAGCTCGCCGAGAAAATCGCGCACGCGTACCGGCGGCGCCTCGATGAACGGCAAGGGGCGCGTCACCTCGACGGCCGCGGCACCGATGCGGGCCGTGAGCGCGCCGTTGAACACACCCTCGCCAAGACGGCGCGACAGGCGCCGCAGCAGATCCTGACCGAGGAACTGGCCGAGCAGATCGTCGGTCAGCGCAATACCGCCCGTCGCGACGATGTGCGTGACCACCATGCGCGAGAGGCGCGCCGTGCCGGCAAAACCGGGACGGCCACCATACAGCCCCGCGAGATTGCGTAGCAGACGCAGATTCTCGATCAGCACATAGCCGACGGAGACGAAAGCCGCCGGGCTGATCGCCGTCACCACCATCACGCGCTTGGCCGCCTTGGCAACGAGACGGCGAGCCTCGCCATCCAGCACGAGCAGAAGATCGCGGTCGGCAAGGCGCATGAGATCGCCGGCATCGCGCACGTCGCGCGCGTGCTCGTCGAGGCGCGCCAGATGCCAGCGCAGCTCGGACCGCCCTGCGAGCAGCCGGCGAACGGCCTCGATGACCTCGCGCTCCTCACTGACATTGCGCTCGCGCAGCGCCTTCTCGGCGGCGCTTCTGATCCTGCCGAGCCGCCTCAGGCGCACGAAGCCGATGAGCTCGCGCAGGATCAGCATGACGAGCGCCACGAGAATGATCATCGCGAGGGCGAACGAGATCCAGCCGATCCAGTCCTCGCGTGCGACGGCGACCGAAACGAAACGCGAGAACCAAAGGCCGAAGGCAATGCTGGCGAGCGCACCCATGGCCGAGAAGAGCCACGTGCCCCAATGAATACCGCGTCCGATGTCCTCGAATGTGGGAAGCTGCAGACCGGCCGGCAGCGGTGGTGCGCCCGGTGGGCTTTCGGCAGCGGCTTCGGCTTGCGGCGCGGCCGGCTCGATGATCTCGGCCTCGGAGGGCGAGAAAGCGCGCGGACGGCGCGGATCGGAGCTCGCGCTGTTCATTGCAGATGATCTCCGATCAGGAACTCGAGCGCGCGGTCGAGACGCACGTGCGGCCACGGCGCGACGAGGCCGGAGGGCGTCTCGGTGATGATGCGCGGCGGCGCAAAGCGTACGACGTGCACATCATGCGCGAAGGTGCTGCCGGCTGCCTCGCCCATGATGACATCCGGCGGCGGCAGGTCGCCGGGAAAGACCGCCGCGGAACGCTTGCCGTCGAAGATCTCGCCGCCGATCTTCTCGCCGGTGAGCGGTGTGCCGATGATGCAGGGCAGGCGCTGGCCATCGCGCGTAACTTCGCCCTCCTTGGTCGCGCGCAGTGCCGCGATCGCAAAGGCCCTGATGTCCGCGCCGGCGCCGGTCGCCCGTGCTTCTGCGCGCGCGGTCAGCGCGCCGAGGATGGCTTCGAGGCGATCGTGATTGGCGCTGTGCAGGTGATCCGCCTTGGTCGCGGCAAAGGCAATGCGGTCGATGCGCGGCGAGAAGAATTCTGCGAGCCAGCTCGCACGGCCGGGACGAAAGGCCGCGAGCACGGCGGTCAGCGTCGCTTCGAGATCGGCAACGCCTTCTGGTCCGCTGTTGAGCGCGGAAAGCGCATCCACCAGCACGATCTGACGATCCAGCCGGCTGAAGTGATCGCGGAAGAAGGGCCGCACGACATGCGTCTTGTAGGACTCGAAACGCCGCTCGAGCATCTGCGCGAGACCACTCCCCTGCTCGCCGTCGCGCGGCAGCGGAAAGAAGGTCAGCAGCGGCGAGCCTTCGAGATCCCCGGGAAGAAGAAAGCGTCCAGGCCCCGTGATGGAAAGCGTCGGATCGGCAGCCCGCGCGGCCACGAGATAATCCGTGAAGAGGCGGGCACCGCGAATGGCGACTTGCTCATCCTGCGGCGCGTCCGCGCCGAGCGAGCGCACGAAAGAGAGAAATGGCGCGGCAGCGGTCGCGCGCCGCGGCGCGGGCGCAAGCGCCACCGCCTCCGCCGCCCAGGCAGCATAATTCTGCGCCATCATCGGCAGGTCGATGAGCCACTCGCCGGGATAGTCGACGATGTCGAGATGCAGGCGGTTCGGCAGCAGCGCACGGCGCACCGCACTCGCGGACGCATATTCGATGGTCACACGGAGCTGACTGATGCGGCGCGTGCTCTCCGGCCATTGCGGCGGATCGCGCGACAGCGCAGCAAGGTGCTCCTCGTAGGCAAAGCGCGGCACGCTGTCGTCGGGCTGCGGCTCGAGATAGGCGCGGATGAGCCGCTGCTCGCTCGCGACGGAGAAGAAGGGCAGGCGGCCGCCGAGTGTCAGATTGCGCACGAGCGCGACGATGAAGACCGTCTTGCCCGAGCGCGAGAGCCCGGTCACGCCAAGGCGTATGCTCGGCGTCACGAGGTCAGCCAGATAGCCCGAGGCCTCTCGCAATGCTGCGCCGGTCGCCTGGGTGATGGAGGAAAGAGGCAAGGAACGTCCTTGTGCTGCCGCTGCGTGGTCGCACAGGCGTCCGCGCGCAGTGAATAGATCGGGGGGCGCCCTCAAAGGTCAAGGGCGTGCGTCAGCATCGACGAGTTGCAGGGCCGCCTGCTCAGCCGGCCTTGTCGCCCGCTCCCTTGGCGCGGAGGCGCGCGGCGACCTCCGCCGGCAGGCCGCGCTCGACGAGCTCGTCCAGCACCTCGCGCTGATGCGCACCGATGCGCGGGCCGGCATGGCGAATGCGTCCCGGCGTCCGCAGCATGCGCGGAAACACGTTCTGCATCTTGAGCGGCCCGAGATCGGCGTCATCCACGGTCGTGACGCTCTCGCGAGCGAGATACTGCGGATCCTCGCAGATCTGGGCGATGTCGTAGACAGGCCCGATCGCCGCCTCGGCCTTCTCGAAGGCGTCGAGCACTTCGGCAAGCGTATGCCGGGCGATCCAGCCGCCGACGATGGCGTCCACCTCCTCGACATGGCGCACGCGATCGGCATTCGTGCGAAAGCGCGGATCGTC
>JAEWIJ010000202.1 GCA_023387235.1 Pseudomonadota bacterium | reverse complement strand
TCGCTTGCGCGGTATCTCTCATGGTGCAGCAGGAGTTTCCCGAGCCCCTGATCCGGATCAACACGGACGCGGCAACCCACTACGCATCCGGCTGGAATGAGGCGGAGGCCTGGGATGCCTATGCCGAGGCTATAGCCCGCGGCTGAGTCCTGATCCGTTCGCTGGTCCGACTACAGCGGCGCCTCATACAACCGGTATCTTTTGCAGGGCGGGCCGGCAGCGAGAACGGCGAGCGCATTCATTTGCTCGTTGGTTTCGAGTATCCACGAGAACTCCACCCAATCGAGATCGTACTGCCGACCGAGATCGAGGACGTCGGCAACGAGCAGGGAGAGGATGGCGGCAGCGAGCGGCGTCCCGCGATAGGCCTTGCGAATGCCGAGAAGCGGAATGCGGGCCGTCCGCCAGCGGTCACGTCTGATGGCGAGAAGAAGCTTTGCCCAATTGAACGGCAGCAGGCGGCCGTTGAAACCGGTGATCACATCGTTGATATCCGGGAGCGCGACGATCATCGCGGCGGGGACGCCGTCAACTTCGACAATGCGGCCGAACTTTCCCTGCATGAACGGCTTTGTTTCGCGCACCATGGCGCTGATCTCGGCATCTCCCACAGGCACGAAGCCCCAGTTGTCGCTCCAGGCATCATTGAAGATATCGAAGGCGGTGGCCACGTCCTCGCGGTAGCGCGACATCTGGAGATGGCGGACCGAGACGCGGCCCGAGCCGCGTGCCAACGCCGCGAGACGCGCGATCGTTTCGGGGGCTCCCGCTGGCCGCATGCGATAGGCGAGAACGTCGACGGCCTTGCACAATCCGCAAGCTTCGAGCAGCGGTCCTTCCCATGGGCGTGCATGGCTCGAGAGGATTGCAGGCGCGGAATCGAATCCCGAAACGAGGAGACCGGTATCCTCGTTGATCGTCAGATTGAGCGGCCCCACCATGCGATGGAGACCCTTGGCCTTGAGCCATTCCGCGCCGGCCTGAACAAGCGCGGCCGCGACCTGCCGATCATCGATCGCGTTGAAGAAACCGAAGTGTCCCGTCGCATCCTTGTTCTGCTCCAGGTGGCGGTGGTTGACCTGAGCGGAGATGCGGCCGACCGGATGCCCATTCCTGAGGGCCACGAAGAAAGCGGCTTCCCCGAAGGCGAAGAACGGACTGTGGCGCGGGCTGATGCGCTGGCGCTCGACGAGATCCAGGGGTCTGATCCAGTGGGCATCGCCCGCAAATACGACAGCCGGAACCTCGAGCCACAGGCGAATGTCGCGCGCATTGGCGACCCGGCGGATTTCGATCTGACCGCCGTCCTTCAAGGCCGCCGCCCCGCCCAGCTCTGGCCGAGGCTGATCGCCCGGTCGCGCAATCTCCGGGGCATGAGGCTGAGCGCCCTGTGCGCGACGCGGAACTGCCACGGGAAGATCACCTCCGCTTCGTTGTGCTCGATGCCGCGGACAATGCGCAGTGCCGCGCGCTCTGCGCTCCATTCGAATGGCCGCGCGAGCGGCAGCGACTGGCTCATGGGCGTCGTCACGAAACCCGGCAGCACCACCGTAACGCGGACGTTCCGCGGCGCGAGCAGGCGGCGCAGACCTTCGCCATAGATCCGAACTGCCGCCTTCGTGGCCGAGTAGACGGGCGACTCGGAGAAGCCATGCAGACCGGCCATCGAGCCGATCATGACAATGTGCCCGCGCCCACGCGCACAGAGACGCTCGGTCAGCGGCGCGACCGTATTGATGACGCCGAGAAGGTTCACGTCGGCAATGCGTCGCGCGCCATCGAGCGGCTCGCCGTCCGGCGGCGCGAGCACGCTCCGGCCACCGATCCCGGCGTTGGCGATCAGGATGTCGACCGGGCGTCGCGCATCGAGCTCTCTCAGCGCTTCGGACATGCCGGATGCATCGGTCACGTCGCAGGAGAAGGTCTCGACGACGGCATGCGCCGCCCGGCAGTTATCGGCGACGGCCGAAAGGCGCGCGGCATCGCGTCCGAACAGGCTGAGGGCGCAATCCGGCGCAGCGAACGTGCGGGCGAGTGCGACGCCCAGTCCGCTACTCGCGCCCGTGATGACGACATGCCGCAAGAACCGGCCCCCCGGAAGTGCGGAAGAATGCTCCGGCGACTTTGAGGGGGCCAGCGCGGAAGGTCAACGTCTTACTCAGTGGGCTGTCATGGTTCCCGGAAGGCCCGTGCAACCTGATCGGCGAGTGGCTTGAAGAGATAGGAAACGGCCGTGCGCTCCGCGGTCCGGATGTGCACTTCGGCAGGCATGCCCGCCTTCAGCTTGAGCGCGCCGCTCTTCGCCGTCTCGGCATCCTTCAGGACGATGCGCGTCACATAGTAGGTCAGGCCGGTCTGCGCTTCCCGAGTAAGGTCGGCTGCGACGCGGTCCACGATCCCAGCGAACTCCGGCGTCGTGTACTGGCTGAAGTTCGGGAAGCGCACGAACGCGCTCTGGCCGGTCTGCACGTGGTCGATGTCCTGCGGCGCGACCTTGGCCTCGATGACCAGGCCATCGCCCTCGGGAACGATCAGCATGATCGGCTCGCTCTGGCTTACGACGCCGCCGATCGTGTGCACGCTCATCTGGTGGACGATCCCGGTCTGAGGGCTGCGAATATCGCTGCGCTTCAGTGTGTCCTCGGCGGCGACGCGGCGCTCGATATATTCGGCCTCCTTCGCCTGGACGTCGCGCATGTCGCGCGTGACTTCGGCTTTCAGGTCCTGGTCGAGCTGAATGATTTGAAGCTCGATCTCGGCGATCTTTCCGCGCGCCTGCGCGATCGACGCAATGAGCTGACCCTGCTCGCCGCCGAGCCGCGCACTTTCGCGCTTGAGGGACGCGATTCTGATCGAGGGCACCAGCTCCTTCTTGAAGAGCTCGACCAGCCCGATCAGCTCCTGCTCGATGAGAGCAATCTCCGTGCCTTTGGCTTCCTGCTGCGACGTGAGGCCCTGGATCTCCTGCTTGAGCTGTACGATGCGCTCCGTGAGCTGCTGCTTCTGGCCGGCGCGCGCCGCCTGGCGGCTCTGGAACAGCGCGAGCTCGCCGGCGATGGTTTCCTGCACGGCTGGATCCGTCGCCTGTCGGGCGAGATCGCCTGGAACCTCGATTGCGCTCAGGTTGTCGCGCTCGGCAACGAGGCGCGCTTTGCGGATCGCGAGTTGATTGAGCTGGCCTGTGACAATGCCGACGTTGGCGCGCATGATCGTATCGTCGAGCCGCATGAGAAGCTCGCCGGCCTTCACCTTGTCTCCGTCGCGCACGAAGATCTCGCCGACGATGCCCACCGCCGCGTGCTGGACCTTCTTGACGTTGGTCTCGACGACGACCGTTCCCGGCGCGATGACCGCGCCTGCGAGCTGGATGGTTGCCGCCCATGCAGCCATGGCACCGCCGAACAGAAGAAGTGCGGCAAAACCTGCGACCAGGTGCGGCCAGGCGGCATCGGACACACGCGCGCCGGCGCTCGGCTGCGAACCCGCTTCTCCGCCCGGTTCCGATGTGCTGGCAATCTTTTCGACCACGCTGGCGGCCCCTGTCTATTTTCTCGTCTAAGCAAAGATCACAAAGCTCGTCAGCGGGACTGCGACGCCACCGACTGAAATGTCTGCTGTATCACCTCGCCCTTGGGCCCGAATGCCCTGACCTGACCATCGCCCAGAACGAGAAGCTGATCGAGCGGCGCCAGGGCAGACCGGCGGTGCGTGATGACGATCGCAATGCCGCCGCGTTTGCGGATGGCGGCGATCGCATGCGCCAGCGCTGCATCGCCCGCCGCGTCGAGGCTGGAGTTCGGCTCGTCGAGCACGACGAGGAACGGGTCGCCGTAGAGCGCCCGGGCAAGCGCCACGCATTGGCGCTGTCCTGCCGAGAGCACGGTGCCGGCTTCGCCGATCTGCGTCTGATAGCCGTTGGCCAGCCGCAGGATCATGTCGTGCACTCCGGCCTGCTTGGCGGCGGAGATGATCGCCTCTCCTGTAGCATCGGCGGCGAAGCGGGCGATATTCTCGGCAACCGTACCGGAGAAGAGCTCGATGTCCTGCGGCAGGTATCCGATATGCCGACCGAGCTGATCAGGAGACCATTGCTCGATGGCCGCACCGTCGAGACGAACGACGCCGCGCTGCGGCAGCCACGCGCCGACAAGGACCCGCGCGAGCGTCGACTTGCCCGCGGCTGCTGGTCCAATGATGCCGAGGCCGGTACCGGCCTGCAATCTGAAGGTCACGTTCTGGAGTATCGGGCGCTGGGCGCCTGGAGCGGCAGCCCACAAGCCTTCGACCGAAAGTGCCTCCCTCGGCTTGGGAAGGACCAGCGTCTCCGCCTCGGGCGGAACAAGTGCCAGCAGCTTGTCCAGGCGCGCGGCGCTCTGGCGTGCTGCGATGAATGACCGCCAGTTGCCGATGGCGACCTCGATGGGCGCCAACGCACGTGACACGAGGATGGAAGCCGCGATCATCACGCCGGCAGTCGCCTGCTCCATGATGACGAGATAGGCACCGAGCCCCAGCACGACGGATTGAAGGAGCATGCGCATGATCTTCGTAACGGAGCCATAGGCGCCCGTGAGATCGGCCATGCCCGATTGCGCGCTCAGATACTGCTCATTCAGATCCGTCCATCGCGGCTGCAGATGACGGCGCATGCCGAGCGCCCGGATCACCTCGGCATTGCGGCGGACGAGCTCGCCGAAATTCTGTCGCGCAGACCCGGCCATCGCGGCTGCCTGCGTCGGCTGCCGGCTCCTGGCCTCGGTCAGTATCGTGAGGGCGACGAACAAGAGGCCGCCCGCGATGGCGAGCATTCCGAGCCAGGGATGCAGGATGTAAATGATCCCGAAATAGAGAGGCATCCACGGAAAATCGAACAGCGCTGTCGGGCCGAGGCTCGAAAGGAAGCCGCGGATCTGCTCCAGGTCGCGCAGGGGTTGCAGCCCGCTGGTCGTCTGGGTCCGCAGAGGCATGATCGCAACGGCTGCGAGCACGCGATCTCTGAGCTCGCGGTCGATGCGCACGCCGATCCGGGTCAGCATGCGCACGCGAATGACATCGACGACGCAATAGATGGCGTAGACGAGGAACAGGGCGAGCGTCAGCCCGATCAGCGTTTGTACGCTGCGCGACGTCAATACCCGATCATAGAGCTGGAGCATGTAGAGCGGGCCGGCGAGCGCCAGCACGTTCACTGCGGCTGAGAAGATGGCAACCCCGAAAAATGCGCCCCGGCACCGGCGCAATGCGCGCCGCGTTTCCGACGACGGCCGAGTGCCGGAACCTGGCTGGGCGGTCGTCTGCATGGACTTCAATGCTTCCAACTGAATGTTTGAAATAAATCTTGCCCGATCAGGGCCACAAAAGCAATTTGCTCAAATTCTATCGTAAATTGCAGCCCTTTCAGCTTACCACATTCGGCTAGGTCGGCGGCTGGAAACTAGACGAGATCCCAGCCGTCGCCACCTTGGCCGTAGAACGCGAAGGTCGTCGTGCCGCCGTCCAGAAGGAAGGCGCCAATCGTATTCACCGACGCCTGATGCATCAGGATATCTTCCGTGCCATCGCCGTTGTAGTCCCCGATGCCGGCAATGTCCCAGCCCGCCCCCGCATGGCCATAGAAGGCGAATGTCGGCGTTCCGCTGTCCATGATGAAGGCGCCGATAGCGTTGTCCGATGCCCGGTGCCACAGGATGTCGTCGATGCCGTCGCCGGAAAAGTCACCGATCCCGGCCACCTCCCAGCCTGCCCCGCCGTTATTGTAGTAGGCGAAGACCGGGGCGCCGCTATCCATGATGAAGGCGCCGATGGCATTCGTCGCGCCGTGATGCCAGAGGATATCGTCGGTGCCGTCGCCCGTGAAGTCGCCGAGCCCCATGATCGCCCAGCCATCGCCGCCGTTGTTGTAGTAGGCGAAGGACGGCGTTCCGCTGTCCATGATGAAGGCGCCGAGGACGTTGTCGGCCGCCCGGTGCCAGAGGATGTCGGCGGTGCCGTCTCCGCTCAGGTCGCCGAGAGCCGCGATCGTCCAGCCGGTACCGCCGTTGCCGTAGAAGGCGAAAACCGGGGCGCCGCTGTCGAAGAGGAACGCGCCGACGGCATTCGTGCCGGTCTGATTCCAGAGGATGTCGGTCGTGTTGTCGCCGGTGAGATCGCCGGTGCCGGCAATCGTCCAACCCGCACCTCCCTGACCATAGAAGGCAAACAGCGGTGCGCCACTGTCCAGAGTGAAGGCGCCGACGGCATTGGTGCCCGCCTGGTTCCAAAGAATGTCGCTCGTCCCGTCGCCGCTGAAATCGTTGTTGGGTCCCCGCAATGGGCCCAGGTCGACCGTCACGTCCGTGAACTCCAGGCGCTCGATGCTGACGAGCGTATCCGCCCCCTCGGCGGATTGCACGATCCATGAGTAGCCGCTGCGCGTCCACGTCGCGGCAGTACTCGCCACGTTGAAGATCGCGATATCGGCTCCTGAACCGCCTCGAAGCGTGTCGTTGCCGTGCCAGCCGAAGAGCAAGTCGTCGCCGCCACGGCCTTCGAGAACATTGGCGTTCGCGTCGCCTCCCACGATATCGTTGAAGTTGCTCGCGATGACGTTGTCGATCTCGTAGAGCTGATCGGTGCCGATCGCGTCGCCCGTGGCGTAATAGTAGTCGAGGTCGACGATGATCGGCGCCGTGCTCGACGAATAGTCGACGGTATCGACGCCGTAGTTGAAATAGCGGAAGTAGTCCCCGCCGCCGTCGATGATGTCGTTACCCGCGCCGCCGATGAGAATGTCGTCGCCCGGACCGCCGAAAAGGCTGTCGTCGCCGTCTCCGCCCGAGAGCACATCGTTGCCCTCGAAACCGGCGATCCAATCGTGGCCGCCGCCGCCTTCGATGACGTCGCGCTGGCCGGTTCCGAAAATCGTTTCTCCCAGCGATGTGCCGATCTGGGTCAGCACACGTGTTGTCGGGTTCCACGACCACGACGAGAGATGTCCGCCATCGCTGCCGGGGCCGCCGTAGACATGCTGCACGGCCTGGACGTCGAATGTTCCGAGCGTGCCCCCGTCGCTGGCGTCCGGCGTGTAGCTCATTACCGTGTAGGCCCAGTTGTCCAGGGCTGGGGCAAGTGTCGGGTCGTCTTCGAAGGGGTGCTTGAAGCCGAGCGCATGCCCGATCTCATGCAGCATCAGATGGAGGTCGTTCTCAGCCAGCGTGTTGATGAAGACGTCGCCGCCGATGCCGTAGTCGTACGCACCGAACTCGTAGATCTCGCGCCATGGATAGAACGCAAATCCCGCAAACCCCGAAAACTCGCTATGCAGGTCGAAGTTGTACTTGGCAAACCGGATCTCGCCTTCGCCACTCGGCACTTCGATGAAGTGAATGCCGCTGGCGTTGCCCCATTGCTGGAGAGCGTCCAGAGCGAGCTGCCGGTCGACGGCGTCGAACGCCTGGAAGCTGTTGATGAAGTTCTGCGGAATTTCCTCGTCAGGAAGATAGTCCTGTGCGGACGTTTCGAACGAGAATGTCACGAACACGGGCGCGCCGCTGACCCCGCTCCCCGACCACGAGACGCCGCTGAGAATCGCCGTGAAATTCGAGACCACGGCGCCCTGCGGCTCGGGGCGCGGAGTCATCACGAAGCCACCACCCTCGCGGCTTCCATTTCCCGCCTTCATCCCTGTCGCAAATTCCCCCGCGGACATGAGATCCCCCTCTCGTCCTTGACCCCGATCAGCGCGCTCGGCGCCGATACGTGAATGGCCCAACTCGAGGCGGAAGGGTACCTCAAAATGCCCACGACCGGGCGGGAACGCACACCATATGTACGG
>JAEWIJ010000174.1 GCA_023387235.1 Pseudomonadota bacterium | reverse complement strand
GGGCAAGGTCGTCGCCGATGGCGCGCCCGGCGAGATACAGTTCCGCGGCCCCAACATCACGCCCGGCTACTTCAACAATGCGGAGGCGACCGCTGCAGCCTTCGATGGCGCATGGCTCAGGTCCGGCGATGTCGGCCGGCGCGATGCGGACGGCTATTACTTCATCGTCGATCGCATCAAGGACATGTACATATCCGGCGGCGAGAACGTGTATCCGGCCGAGGTCGAGGCGGTTCTCCATGCGCATCCTGCGATTCTGGAGGCCGCCGTCGTCGGCGTCCCGGATGCACGATGGGGCGAGGTGGGACATGCGCACATTCTGTTGCGTCCCGATCAGGCACTCGACGAGGCTGCCGTGCGCGATTGGTCACGCGCGCGCCTTGCCGCCTACAAGGTTCCACGGCACGTAACGTTCGTCGGCGAGTTCCCGCGCACCGCCGCCGGCAAGATCCAGAAGCACGTACTCCGACGCGCGACGACGGCGCAGGCGTAATCCGCGCACTACGACTGCGGCGCGATCCGCAGGACGTGCTTCGCCTTGCCGGGCAGGAACGGCGTCGGCCTCCCGTGCACCCACGCCTCGTGGCCTGCACGCCAGAACGGCGAGAGCGGATGCCCGCTCTGTCCGGTCGGCATCTCGATGATGCCGTCGGCCTCGTGGCCGGGTGACACTGCCATGCGCTGCGAGGCACCGAATGCGGGCCGCTGCACGCGCGGCATGTCGTCGTCGCCGGGGAGGGGATCGTCCGGCATGCACAAGAAGCGCTTCGCCACGTCAGGCAGCGCGCGCGCCAGCGGATGACAGATCGACGAGCCGCGATTGAAATCGCCCCACGTGCGGAATTTGTGGTCCTTCGTCAGGTTGGACTTGTCGCGAGCGACGTCGCGCGCGGCCGCTCGCAGCAGGTCGTCCCACGAGCTGTGCCCCGCGCTCAGAAAATGTGCGGGCTTCGTCGTTACGAGCGGCCACAGCCATCCTTCGGTCTGCCCCAGGCGAAGCTGGCCTGCACCGTTGGCGCTCGCCTGCGGAAATGCACCGAGCAGCATGGACGTGACGCGCCGCTCGACGGCATCCCGAAACCGCCGCGTCAGGAGATAGCTGACGGAATCCACGGACGCGCGGCCATCCCAGCTCTGTGAGCCCGCCTCGAGCCCGATGAGCAGAGGATCGCGTTGGGCGCCTGCCAGCACCTCGCGCAGGAGCTTCCACCAGGGCTCCAGAAAGATCGCGCGATCGTCGAGCTCGATGGCGAGGATGTCGCGCTCGGCGAACTTGTCGCGCGCCATGAGGCCCTCGCGAATCTGATGCGCGCGCGCACTCTGATCGCGCCCGATATAGCCGAACCGCGCGCCCTCCGGGCTCGCATCCGCGCGGTTGTTGGCCGTCCAAAGACGGCCCGACGACGGATCGCGCAGCTCCGGCAGCTTCGCCGTCTTCAGCGGCCAGGGTGGACACGCACCAGCCGGCACGACAACGCGCTCGATGCCTTCCCGATTGCATGGCGCCTGCCAGTCCGGCACCGCGCCGAGCAGCCGCCAGCCGATGCGGCCTGTGCTGTCGGCCGCGACAAGGTTCTGGATCGGCAGTCCGGCGCGATCGGCGATCGCAAAAAGCTCATCGAGATTGCGCGCCCAGCCGAACTCGGCGAGGCCGCTTCCGATCGCGCCGGGGAGATGCGCCACCCACCTCAGCGCCAGAAGGCTGCCATCCGGCTGCTGCCGCAGAATGGGGCCCCAGTCCGTCTCCCGCACGACGAGCACCTCGGGCGCCGCGCCGGCGACGTCGATCGTCTCGCGGTGCTCGGTGATGCCGCACTGCGCCGCCGCGCCCGTGCAGGGCGGGATGAGCGCCCATTGCGAGGTATCGGCATAGCCATTGGTGACGGCCCAGGCGACATGTCCGGTGCTCCCCGCGATGACGCCCGGAATGCCGGGAAAGGTGAAGCCCGAGGCGTCCATCCGCCCGCCCGGCGCGCGCTCGTCCGGGTAGATCAGCCGCGCACGGAACCAGACGCTCGGCGCGCGCAGATTGAGATGCATATCGCCGCCGACAATGGCGCGGCCATCCTGCGTGAGTGCGCCGGCGACAGCGAGATTGTTGCTTCCAGGTGCGCTCTCGCCATCGGCAACGGCGCCCGATTTCATGCCGTTCGACTGTCGTCGCAGATCGACCGCCTCGGGGCCCGGCAGCGGCGCATCGCCGAGCCCGTCACCGACCAGCGGCGCATCCCATCGTGTTCCGCCATGATTGAGCATCGCGAAGAGCGGCGGCGGCAGCGACCGGCTCAGGCGCCACAGCGCGAGACGCGCGAAGGGATGATAGCCCTGCAGGTCGAAATAGAGCGCGTTGGCGGCGAGCACCGTGTCCTCGGCCGTCCAGGTTGCGGGCTGCTGGCGCAGGATGAGATAGGGCCACGGCCGCGACGAGAGCGCGCCGAGACCGGCATTGACGCCTGCCGCGTAGACCTCGAGAAGCTGCCGCCGCTTGCCGAGCAGGTCCGCTTCGCTCGTGTGCATGGTGACGCGAGCGCGCATGCGGTGAACACGCCGGTCGCGATCCATTGGAAGTGCGGCCGGGCCCAAGAGCGCGGCGAGTTCACCGGCCGCGCTGCGCCGGGCGAGATCCATCTCGAAGTAGCGTTCCTGCGCATGGACGAAGCCGAGCGCGCGCACGGCATCGGCCTCCGATCCCGCCTCGATCGTCACCACGCCTTGCGCGTCGCGCGAGATCGTCACCGGATAATTGAGGTTCGGCAGCGTCACCTCGCCGTCGAGGCGCGCGAGGCTGCCTCTGAGACCCATCCAGACAGCAGCGCCGCCGGCCAACGTCAGCACGACGAGCGCGAGAGCGATCCGACGCAGCCAGACGAACCCCCGGCGCGTCTTGGCCACCGCCCGCGTACCGGAGGCTGGTTCGGGCTCGGTCGGCGCGCTGCGAGACATCGGCATGGGCTTTCAGTGACGGCATGGAGAGAGCGGCACCAGTGCGCCTGATCCGACCTGATGTCACCAGGGCGTCAGCACTCAAATCGTCACGGCTGGCGCAATTCTCCAGCACCGCTGAACGGTTCTCGGCTCGCGTCACGGATTCGTGAATAAGTCATTCGATTGACTAATTCAATCGAATGAAATATGTAAAGTTGTATGAAAGATCCGAAAAGAACACCCCCCGATGCCGAAGAGGCCGCTGGCGAGCGCGGCGATGCTACGCGTCAAAAGCTGCTGACGGCTGCGATCGATGTCTTCGGCCAGTATGGCTTCGACGGCACGACGACGCGGGCCCTTGCCTCGGCGGCCGGCGTCAACCTCCAGGCCATCCCGTATTATTTTGGCGGCAAGGAAGGGCTTTACCTCGCTGCCGCCGAGCATCTCGCCACGCTGATCACGAGCCATGTCGGCAGCCGCCGCCAGCAGGTCCAGGCCCGCCTTGCCGCGATCCAGGCCGAGGGGCGTCCCGTCACCCACACGGAAGCACGCGAGCTGCTGACGGTGCTCCTGACCACACTCGCCGAGGTCATGGTCAGCGAGAAGTCCCGCCCCTGGGCGCGCTTTCTCATCCGCGAGCAGATGGCGCCGACCGAAGCGTTCGCGAAGGTCTACGAAGGCGTCATGCGGCCGATGGTCGAGGCCATCCGCCGCCTCGTCGGCATTCTTCTCGACGCACCGCCGACCTCCGAGCGGGTCGGCCTCAGGGCGCTCTCGCTCATCGGCAGCGTGATGGTCTTCCGCGTCGCCAATGCCGCCGCCCTGCGCCAGCTCGCATGGTCGGAGATGGGGTCGCGCGAGCTCGATGCGATCCGGGAACTCGTCGGCGAGATCGTGCGCTCGCTCGATAGTGGAGGCGTCAAATGAACAGGAAGGCGGTTCCGATCATCGCCGTTGCGCTGCTCGCCGGCGGCGCCATCGCCTGGTGGAGCGGGCTCCTCGGCTCGACGAGCCGCGACGGCGGCCCCAATCTCACCCTCTACGGCAATGTCGACATCCGGCAGGTGCAGCTCGGGTTCCGCGTCAGTGGCCGCATTGCCGAGGCACTCGTCGACGAGGGCGACAGGGTCAAGGCCGGCGACCGCCTCGCCAGCCTCGACGCACAGCCCTATCAGGATCAGATCCGGATTGCCGAGGCGCAGGTCGCGGCTGCGCGCGCCACACTCCAGAAGCTCGAGGCCGGCCCGCGCGAAGCCGAGATCGACCAGGCCCGCGCCGTCCATCAGGAGCGCGTTGCGGACCAGCAGAACGCCCAGCTCGCCTACGAGCGCTCCGCCCGCCTGAGACCGACCGGTGCGGTCTCCGAAGCTGCGCTCGATACGGCCAAGGCCGCGCGTGACATGGCAGTCGCGCGCACGCAATCCTCGCTCGAAGCTCTGCGCCTTCTCGAGCAGGGCAGCCGGCCGGAAGATATAGCGGCAGCGCGCGCGAACCTGCAGGCGAGCGAGGCAAGTCTCGCCTCGGCTCAGACTGCTCTCAAGGATGCGACGCTGAATGCGCCCGCCGACGGCGTGATCCTCTCGCGCGTCCGCGAGCCGGGCGCGATCGTGGGACCGAGCGACTACGTCTACGTGCTGTCGCTCGCAACGCCGGTCTGGGTGCGCGCGTACATCGCGGAGCCGAACCTCGGCCGCATTCACACCGGCATGAAGGTCGAGGTGTTCGCCGATGGCGAGCCGGGCAAACCCTACAGCGGCACGATCGGCTTCATCTCGCCGGTTGCGGAATTCACGCCGAAATCCGTCGAGACGCCGGAGCTGCGCACTGACCTCGTCTATCGCCTGCGCGTGGTCGTCGATCAGAGCCGAAACGGCCTGCGCCAGGGCATGCCCGTGACCGTGCGCATCCCACTCGGCAAGGACGGCGCAGGTGGATCATGAGCAGCGCATCCGACGACACAGGCACCAAGCCCGAAGCGGTCCGCATTGCCGGCGTCACCAAGACGTTCGGCGACGCGCCACCAGCGCTCGACGACATTACGGCTTCCATCAACAGCGGTGAGATCACAGGCCTCGTTGGTCCTGACGGCGCCGGCAAGACCACGCTCATTCGCCTGATGACGGGCCTCATGCTGCCCGATGCCGGCACGATCTCGGTGCTCGGATACGACACGCGCACCGAAGCCGCGCGCATTCACGCCGCGATCGGCTACATGCCCCAGCGCTTCGGCCTCTATGAGGATCTGTCCATCCAGGAGAACCTCGATCTCTACGCCGACCTACGCGGCCTGGCGAAGGACGAGCGCCCCGCCGTCTACGACGAGCTGTTGACGTTCACGGACCTCAAGCGCTTTACGGCGCGCCTTGCCGGCAAGCTCTCCGGCGGCATGAAGCAGAAGCTCGGGCTCGCGTGCGCGCTGCTGAAGAAGCCGCGCCTCCTGCTCCTCGACGAGCCGGGCGTCGGCGTCGATCCGATATCGCGCCGCGATCTCTGGAAGATGGTCGAGGCGCTGACGGCTGAAGGCATCGGCGTGCTCTGGTCGACGGCCTACCTCGACGAAGCCGAAGCGTGCGACCGCGTGCTGCTGCTGAACCAGGGCAAGCTCCTGTTCTCCGGCGCTCCTTCCGAGCTCACCGAACGCGTCGCGGGCCGTGTCTTCAAGCTGACGGGTATCGCCGGCCGGCGCCGCGCCGTCCTGACGCGCGTACTCGACGAGGAGAGCGTCGTCGATGGCGTCATCCAGGGCGAAGCCATCCGCCTCGTGGTGAAGAGTGGGACCAAACCCGCATCGCTTCTCCCCGATGCAGGCGGCGAAGCGCGCATCGCACCGACATCGCCGCGCTTCGAGGATGCCTTCGTCGACATGCTCGGCGGCGGTCCCGGCGGGCGCTCGAAGCTCGCCGAGGAAACGCGCCCACGCCCGGCCGGCAATGGCCGTCCCGTCATCGAAGCCAAGGGCCTGACCAAGCGCTTCGGCGATTTCACCGCCGCCGCCGACATCACGTTCGATGTGCCGCGTGGCGAGATCTTCGGCCTGCTCGGTCCCAATGGCGCCGGCAAATCCACGACCTTCAAGATGCTCTGCGGGCTCCTGAAGCCGACGGCCGGCGAGGGCCGTGTCGCCGGCTTCGACCTGAGGCGCGATGGCGCAGAAGCCCGCAACCGGCTCGGCTACATGGCGCAGAAATTCTCGCTCTACGGCGACCTGAGCGTCGCGCAGAACCTCGCCTTCTTCGCCGGCGTATACGGGCTCGCCGGCACCGTGAAGCGCGATCGCACGCAGCTCATGACGGAGATCTTCGACCTCGGCCCACACGCGGCTTCGAACGCCAAGGATCTTCCGCTCGGTCTCAAGCAGCGCCTCGCGCTCGCCTGCGCCGTCATGCACGAGCCCGACGCGCTCTTCCTCGACGAGCCGACTTCAGGTGTCGATCCGATCACGCGGCGCGAGTTCTGGACGCACATCAACGGCCTCGTCGAGAAGGGCATCACCGTGCTCGTCACGACGCACTTCATGGACGAAGCGGAGTATTGCGACCGCATCGCCCTCATCAACCAGGGCCGCGCGATCGCGCTCGGGACGCCCGATGCACTCAAGGCCGGCGTCGCGACACCCGACAATCCCGACCCAACCATGGAGGACGCCTTCATCGCGCTCGTGCAGGGCGCCAACGAGCGGGCGGCGGCATGACAGCTACAGCACACAGCATCGCCAGCGAAGAGCGGCACGGGTCGGCCCGCCGTCTCGCGACGCTCGTGCGCAAGGAGAGTCTGCAGGTCGTGCGCGACCCGAGCAGCATCCTGATCGCCTTCGTGCTGCCGCTCGTACTGCTCTTCCTCTTTGGCTATGGCGTGTCGCTCGATACGGCGCGCACACGCGTCGGCCTCGTCATCGAATCCCAGACGCCGCTGACGCAGGACCTGGCGGCGAGCTTCCAGGCCTCGCGCTATTTCGAGGTCTCCATCGGCCGCGACCGGCGCGATTTCGAGGAAGCCCTCGTGCTCGGCCGCATACGAGGCCTCATCATCGTGCCGGCGACGTTCGCCGGTGACTTCGCGGCCAAGAACGACCCCGCCATCCAGGTCATCGTCGATGGATCGGACCCCAATACCGCGAGCTTTGTGCAGAACTATACCCAAGGCGTGGTCGCCAACTGGGCCGCACTGCGCGGCGACGAGATCGCGGCGCATCCACCACCGATCACCGTCGAGCAGCGCTTCTGGTTCAACGCGGAGCTCAAGAGCCGCAACTTCCTCGTGCCGGGGTCGATCGCGATCGTGATGACGCTCATCGGCACGCTGCTGACCTCGCTCGTCGTCGCGCGCGAGTGGGAACGCGGCACCATGGAGGCGATCATGGCGACGCCCGTCACCGCGACGGAGCTGCTCGCCGGCAAGATCCTGCCGTACTTCCTGCTCGGCCTGACCTCGATGACGCTCTGCGTGGCGCTCGCCGTTCTCCTGTTCGGCGTACCTTTCCGCGGCTCGCTGCTGGCACTCTACGCGCTGAGCGCCTCCTTTCTCGTGCCGGCACTCGGCCAGGGCCTGCTGATCTCAGCGGCGACCAAGAACCAGTTCCTCGCGTCGCAGGTGGCGCTCATCTCGGCATTTCTGCCGGCGTTCCTGCTATCGGGCTTCCTGTTCGAGATCAGCTCGATGCCGACCGTCATCCAGTGGGTCACCATGATCGTGCCGGCGCGCTATCTCATCCCGAGCTTGCAGACCGTATTCCTCGCCGGCGACATCTGGCCGATGTTCCTCCGCGACATCGCGATCATGCTGCTGATCGGCGGCGTGCTCTTCCTGCTTGCCGCGCGCAGCACAAAGAAGAGGATTGCGTGACATGTGGTGGACGCGTCTCAAGGCCCTCATCATCAAGGAGCTGCTCGCCGTTCTGCGCGATCCCAAGGGTCGCGCGATCCTGATCGGCCCGCCTATCCTGCAGCTCCTCGTGTTCTCCTATGCGGCGACACTGGAAGTGCGCAACGTCGACCTCCTCGTGCTGAACCGCGACGGCGGCAAATGGGGATACGAGCTCGTGCAGCGCATCGAAGGTGCGCCGACTTTCCGCAAGGTCACATTTGCGCAGACACCTGCAGCGCTTCATGATGCTATCGACCGCCAGCGCGTGATTGCCGCGGTCCACATAGGCCCGACGTTCTCGCGCGACATCGAGGCCGGGCGCCCGACCGACGTGCAGATCATCCTCGATGGCCGGCGCTCGAATGCGTCACAGATCGTCGGCGGCTATCTCAATCAGATCGTCGGGGCGCTGGCGGAGGAGACGCCCGCCGGCCAGAGGGCGGCATCCTCGAGCGTGAGCGTGGTGGCACGCAATTGGTTCAACCCGAACCTCATCTACCAGTGGTTCATGGTGCCCAATCTGGTCGCCAGCATTGCGCTACTCATCGGCCTAGTCGTGACCGCACTATCGATCGCGCGCGAGCGCGAACTCGGCACGTTCGACCAGCTCATGGTGTCGCCGCTCCGGACGCACGAAATCCTCATTGGCAAGCTCGCGGCGCCAATGCTGATCGGGCTCTTCCACATCACGATCTACATTCTGGCGGCGGTCTTCGTGTTCGGCGTGCCACTGCGCGGCTCTCTGCTCCTGCTCTACGGCAGCGCGATCTTCTACCTCGGATCGGTGGTCGGCATCGGCCTCTTCATTTCGGCGCTCTCGAAGACGCAGCAGCAGGCCATCCTCGGCGCCTTCCTGTTCCTTGCGCCGGCGATGCTGCTGTCGGGTTTCGCGACGCCCATCGAGAACATGCCCGAGTGGCTGCAGCCGATCACGATCGTGAACCCGCTGCGCTATTTCCTCGTGATCGTGAAGGGCGTGTTCCTGAAGGATCTGCCGCTGAGCGAGGTGGCGAACAACACGCTGCCCCTCGCCATCATCGCGCTCTTCACGCTGAGCGCCGCCGCTTGGCTCTTCCGGCGCCGGCTCGAATAGGCGATATCAGACGTCGTCCTCGCCGATGGCCCCACCCTCGCCTTCGAGGCGGTTGATCGCACGGACGTCGCGGCTGTTGAACCTCAGCCGTACGCCGACGCCACCCGCACTGCTCTCCGGAATGAATACGGCACCGCCTTCTTCGAGAGCCGCCTGAAGGCGACCCAGCGCGCCTGATGAAGGCATCTCCCGCCCGGTTTCAAAATCAGCAATGGCGTCTACGCCAACGCCGCTGTCGGCGGCGAGCTCTTCGCGCGACCATTGAACGAGCGCACGTGCGGCACGGCACAGGGACCCGGTAATTGCCATGGCACAACTCCCGGCATCATTTCGCTGCCGGAGAGCATAGCCCGAAGCGTCCGGGGCTCAATATATATCGAAGGTCAGACCTCCGGGAACGGATAGACGAACGCATACAGCGCCGCGAGCACGACGATAGCCAGAAGCAACGATAAGAGAAGCACGCGCAGATTCATCCTGCGCCGGTCACCCTGCCGAGCCTCGACCGTCGTTTTCGTCTCCGGACTTTCGTGCGTTTCGTGATTTTCCATTGTTTCGTGTCTTGCCATGGCCGAGCCTCCTGCTTGCTTGTCGAACGCGGCGTCTCGCCGCGCGGTTCCGACCAGGGAGCCCCACAGCCCTCACATGCAGGCTCAGAGGTTGACGGCGACGGCCGTTGGCTCGATGTTGCGCCTGCGAACACCCTATTCCCGATGCTGAAATTCGCCCGGCGCCCCTGTTCGCGCCCCGGGCGGCCTCAGCGGCCCGAATCGAGAGACAGCGCGGCCCATGGACAGCTCGCCGAACAGTGCCCTGCAATCTCCAGGCCCGACGTCGCGCATATTCTTCTCGCAGCGCCTGCGCCTGCACTACGTCGACTGGGGCAACAGCGCCGCGCCGCCGCTCATCCTGCTGCACGGCGGACGCGATCACTGCCGCAACTGGGACTGGGTCGCCGAACGCCTCCACCGGGACTGGCATGTCATCGCGCCGGATCTGCGCGGCCACGGCGACAGCGAATGGTCGCGCACCGGCACCTACAGCATGATCGGCTACATCTACGACCTCGCGCAGCTCATTCATCAGCTCAAGCTGGCGCCGGTCACCATCGTCGCGCACTCGCTCGGCGGCAATATCGCGCTCCGCTATGCCGGCATCCATCCCGAGAACGTCGCGCGCCTCGTCGCAATCGAAGGCCTCGGCCCCTCGCCGAAGAAATACGCCGAGCGCTACGGCAAGCCCATAGAGCAGCGTATGGCGACCTGGATCGAGGATCAGCGCAAGCTCGCCGGACGCCTGCCGCGCCGTTATCCAACCATCGAGGACGCGTATGCGCGCATGCACGAGGAGAACAAGCACCTCTCGCCGGAGCAGGCGCGCCATCTGACGGTCCACGGCATCAACCAGAACGAGGACGGCACCTATAGCTGGAAGTTCGACAACTATGTCCGCTCCTGGCCGCCGGACGATCTCTCATTGAGCGATCTCGAGCGCCTCTGGTCGCGCATCACGTGTCCGACGCTGCTCGTTTACGGCAAGGAGAGCTGGGCCTCAGATCCGCGCGAGGACGGCCGCATCCAGCACTTCAAGAGCGCCACCGTCGCCCGCTTCGAGCGCGCGGGACACTGGGTGCATCACGACCGCCTCGCCGATTTCATGGCGCTCGTGGAACCTTTCATCGCCGACAAGCCGCTGCCGCAAGGCATCGCCGGCGTGTCCTGAACCCGCGCTAAGATTGCACTGAATACCCACCGGAGCCTCATGAGCACCCAAGCCGCGAACGCGCCCGCCTCACCCCTCGACGATCCGATCGGAACACTCGCGTGGAGCGGCAAACCGCCGGCGGATATCGTCGCGGCCGTCGCGGTCGATGCCGAGGTCGCCACCACGCCCTGCGGCGACGGCCAGCTCGTCTGGCGCCGCTGGGGCCGCGGCCGGCCGGTCGTGCTCGCCCATGGCGGCTCGGGCTCGTGGACGCACTGGATCAAGCAGATTCCCGCGCTCAAGCAGCACTATGAAGTCTGGGCCGTCGATCTTCCCGGTCTCGGCGACAGCGCAATGCCCGCGCACCCGCACACGCCCGAGAGCAGCGGCGCGGCTCTTGCGGACGGGCTCAGGTCGCTCATTCCGCGCGAGCGTCGCGCGCACGTCGTTGCTTTCTCGTTCGGCGCGCACGTCTCGACGCACGCCATGGTCCGGCTCGGCGACTGGGTTTCGGACTTCACGATCACGGGCTGCGCTGCGCTCGGCCTCCCCCAGGGCCCCGGCATCGAGTTCCCGAAGGAGCGCACCGGCATGAGCGAGGCGGAGCGCATGGACGTGCATCGCCAGCTCCTCGAGATCCTCATGTTCAAGGAGAATGACCGCATCGACCCGCTCGCGGTCTATCTTCAGTCCGAGAACATCCGCCGGGCGCGCTTCCGCTCGCGCCCCTTCGCCCGCACGGACGAGATCCGCGTGAAGCTGCCGGAGGTCGTAGTTCCGGTGCGCGCCATCTGGGGGGCGGAAGACCAGACCGCCTGGCCCTCGGTCGAGGCGCGCTATGACGCGTTGCGCGAGGGCCATCCGGAGCTCGTCACGCGCACCATTCCGGACGCCGGCCACTGGGTGATGTACGAGCAGCCTGCGGCCTATACGGCGGCGCTCCTCGAGGTCCTGGACCTCGACTGAGCCGCGCGGCCGGTCACCGGCGCCGGACGACGCGAGAAGGCCACTCCGGGGTGCCCCGGGACTTGCAAAGGCCGGGGCGGTCTGATACCCACCCTGCGGCGAACGAGGAGGGTGGCCGCCGCGCGAGAGCCGGGCCGGCCGTTTTCATTCCTCGTTTCCGTGCGGTCGTGGCGGAATTGGTAGACGCACTACCTTGAGGTGGTAGCGCTCACAAGGCGTGGAGGTTCGAGTCCTCTCGACCGCACCA
>JAEWIJ010000107.1 GCA_023387235.1 Pseudomonadota bacterium | reverse complement strand
AGATCACACAGGGCACGCTGCAAGTGCTCTTCGAGTTCCAGTCGCAGGTGGCCGCGCTCACCGGCATGGATGTGGCCAATGCCTCCATGTACGACGGCTCGACAGCGTGCGGTGAAGCCGTGCTGATGGCACACCGCATCACGCGGCGGAAGAAGGCGGTGCTCTCGGGCGGGCTCCATCCGCACTATCGCGCGGTGACGGAAACGCTCGCGAAGTACGGTGGCTCGTCGGTGATGGCAATGGCGCCCGATCCGCTCGGCAAGGAGGACGCGGCTGCCAGCATCGACGGCGAGACGAGCTGCGTCGTCGTGCAGTACCCGAGCGTCTATGGCTCGATCCGTGACCTCAAGCCGATCGCCGAGGCCGCGCACGCGAAGGGTGCGCTGCTGATCGTCGTTGTGACCGAGGTGGTCGCCCTCGGCGCGCTGAAATCGCCCGGCGAGATGGGCGCGGACATCGTTGTCGCCGAGGGCCAGTCGATCGGCAATGGCCTGAACTTCGGCGGGCCGTACGTCGGCCTCTTCGCGACGCGCGAGAAGTACGTGCGCCAGATGCCGGGCCGCCTCGCCGGCGAGACGGTCGATGCGGCCGGCAAGCGCGGCTATGTGCTGACGCTCTCGACGCGCGAGCAGCACATCCGCCGCGAGAAGGCGACGAGCAACATCTGCACGAACTCGGGGCTCTGCGCGCTCGCCTTCACCATCCACATGACGCTGCTCGGCGAGGCGGGCCTCAGAAAGCTCGCCGCGCTCAATCACGCCAATGCCTGCGATCTCGCCGATCGTCTGTCGAAGGTGCCCGGCGTCAGCGTGCTCAACGACGCCTTCTTCAACGAGTTCACGATCAAGGTGCCAGGCAAGGCCGCCGACGTGATCGAGAAGCTCGCTGGGAAGGACATTCTCGGCGGCGTGCCCGTCTCCCGCCTCGAGCCCGACAAGCCCGAGCTTGCTGATCTGATCCTCGTCGCATCCACCGAGATCAACACCGATGACGATCGCGCGGCCTTTGCCGCAGCGCTGAAGGAGGTCCTGTGATGGCCATGAACACCCAGGGTCGCCCGACCGCGCCGGGCTCCGCGACCGTCACCGAGATCGAAACCTTCACCGGCAATCGCGGCCTCGATCATGAAGAGCCGCTGATCTTCGAAATCGGCGATACCGGCCGCACGGGCGTCGATCTTCCGGAGGCACCCAAGGCGAAGTCGCGTCTGGGTGGACTCGATCGCAAAGCCGAGATCGGCCTGCCCGGCCTCACCGAGCCCGAGACCATGCGCCACTACGTGCGCCTCTCGCGCAAGAACTACGCGATCGACAGCGGGTTGTATCCGCTCGGCTCGTGCACGATGAAACACAACCCGCGCCTCAACGAGAAGATGGCGCGCCTTCCCGGTATCGGCGACATCCACCCTCTGCAGCCGCAGAGCACCGTGCAGGGCGCCATCCAGCTCATGGAGACGCTGGCGAATTATCTCATGGAGCTCACCGGGATGCCGGCCGTCGCGCTCTCGCCGAAAGCCGGCGCGCACGGCGAGCTTTGCGGCATGCTCGCCATCAAGGCCGCGCACGAAGCCAAGGGCTCGAAGCGCGACGTCGTGCTCGTGCCCGACAGTGCCCACGGCACGAACCCGGCGACGGCCGCCTTCATGGGCTATCGCGTGAAGTCCATCCCGGCCATGGCCGACGGCACGGTCTCGGCGGAGGCCGTGAAAGCGGCGCTCGGTCCCGACGTCGCGGCGATCATGCTGACGAACCCGAACACGTGCGGCCTCTTCGAGCGCGAGATCGTCGAGATCGCCAAGGTCGTGCACGAGGCGGGCGCCTACTTCTACTGCGACGGCGCCAACTTCAACGCGATCGTCGGCAAGGTGCGCCCCGGCGACCTCGGCGTGGACGCCATGCACATCAACCTGCACAAGACCTTTTCGACGCCGCACGGTGGCGGCGGTCCGGGTGCCGGTCCGGTCGTGCTCTCGGCTGCACTTGCGCCCTACGCACCCCTTCCCTTCATCCGCAAGGACGGCGACAAGCTCACGCTCGTCGAGGACGCGGGCGCTGCCGGCGACGCAAAGCCGTTCGGCCGCCTCACGGCCTTCCATGGCCAGATGGGCATGTACGTGCGCGCGCTCACCTACATGCTCTCGCACGGGGCGGACGGCATGCGGCAGGCCTCCGAGGATGCCGTGCTGGCGGCAAACTATGTGCGCGCCGGCCTCAAGGATCTCATGAGCCAGCCATTCGGCGGTCCGACCGGCGACCGGCCGTGCATGCACGAGGTGCTCTTCGACGATGCGTGGCTCAAGGACTCGGGCGTGACCACCCTCGACTTCGCCAAGGCGATGATCGACGAGGGCTATCACCCCATGACCATGTACTTTCCGCTGGTCGTGCACGGCGCCATGCTCATCGAGCCGACGGAATCCGAATCGAAGCAGAGCCTCGACCAGTTCATCGGGACGCTGCGCTTCCTCGCCAAGGAGGCAAAGCACGGCAACGACAAGAGCCGCTTCAAAGAGGCGCCCATGCTCGCCCCCCGCCGCCGTCTCGACGAGACCAGGGCCGCCCGCGAGCCGCGTCTCAGGTGGCGGCCTGCCCCCACAGCGAAAGCCGCCGCCGAATAAGGGGGCGCAAGCCGCAGCCGAATAGCGCGGCTTCACGCAAGGTTCGAATCGTAATCTATTCCGAGGTCGTGCTCCGCTCTGCCCGCGGGGTGCGGCCTTTTCTTCTGTCTTCTGATCCTTCCGTCCGCGTGAGCTTAACCAAAAGTTTACGGTGCCTTGCGAGCGTCGTTCTCACTGCTCCATGGATTCGTCCCGCGTGGGGGCTCGAAATGCACCACTGCCGACGCTTCTGAAAGCCGGGCTCGAATTCGCCCGGCCCACGCCCTTGGCCAGCTCAGGGAAGCGGCGCGACAGATGAGGTGCTGTTGACGCCCGTGCGGCAAGGGGAATGGAAATGGCAGGCCACGAGGAACCCGCGAAGCCCGGCGCTATCGCCTACGGCACCGACGATCTCAGTGCCCTCCTCGACAGCCTTGCCCAGGAGATCAAGGACGCCGGCTCGCGCCATTCCGAGACGCTGCACGACATGCACGGGCGCGTCGGCGCGCTTTCCGATCGCGCGAGCGCGGCGAAGCCGAACCTTCCGCACGAGTATGGTGCCGCGATCGACCGGATCGAGGCGGCCATGTCCTCTTTCGCCGAGCGCCTTTCCGATGCCGAGCCGCAGCGCGTGCGCGATGCGGCGCCCTCGGACAGCACGGACGGCATATTGCCCGAAACCGTGCGCGCAGCGGTACAGAACGCGATCAAGCACGCCCATCGCGGCGCCGAGGAGGCACCCGCACCTGCGCGCTCCGAAGCACATCATCCGTTCGGCGAGTCGGGTGAAGTGGTCCACACCCCTTCTACAGCCCCATCGGTTCCGGCGCCCGTGGCGATCGATCCGTCGTGGCTCGAAGCCCGCTTCGCCGATATCGCCGGCCGCGTCGAGCACTCGCTTGAGGCACACAACCCGCACAATGCCCTGCTCGCCATCGGCACACGCTTCGAGCAGTTCGAGCAGCGCTTCGACCGCGCACTTCACGACATCGGATCCCGGCCCGGCAGCGATCCCGAGGCCCTGAAGAGCGTCGAGCAGCAGATCGGCGAGCTCGCTTCGCAGCTCGAGCGCGCGCAAAGCCAGCTCGGTCGCCTCGACGCGATCGAGAGCCGGCTGACGGATCTGCGCCAGAGCCTCTCCGAGGAGCAGATGAGCCGCCTCCTCGGTGCCCTGGCGCCGGCGGACGAAAAGTTGAGCGCGATCGCCGCGACCGCCGCCGAGCGCGTCGCCAATGCGCTGCGCAGCGAATGGCCGACCGGGCAGGGCGCGACCGCGATGGTGAGCGATCCCCGTCTCGTGGAGCTCACCGCCATGCTCGACGCCTTTATCGGCGAGCAGCGGCAGGGCGATGTCCAGACCGCCGAAGCCCTCGATACGATGCAGCAGGCCATGCAGCACCTGATCGATCGCGTCGAGGCGATCGAAACGGCGCAGGTCAGCAATCACGAGGCTCTGATGAGTGAGCGCGCGCCCGCCGCGCCGCGCGAGCCGCAGGTCTTTTCAGTGCGGACGCCGGAACCGGACGCCGCTGCCATGCCTGAGGACCCGGTACCGGCGCCTGTCGAACCTCCTTTCGTGCCGGAAGCGCTCTCCGAGCTCGCAGTCGCGCCACCGCTGCCGGAACCGCTCGACAGCCTCCGCGCCGATCCGAAGATCACGCCGCCACCCCTGTCAGCATCGCCCTCTCCCGCCGGCGGAGAACTTGATCGCCTGGCACTGATCGCCATGGCGCGACGCGCCGCCGAGAAAGTCTCGAACAAGGCTCCGCCCGCGTCGCGTGCGCCCGCCGGACGCTCGCTGCCGCGGCCCGGCATTCTGCTCGTCGCGAGCTTCGCCGCCTTCCTGCTCGCCGGGTTCTGGCTTGTCGCGGGACCGAGCCTCAGCCGCCTGATCCCGAGCCTCGGCCTCACCAGTACGCGCAGCGGCGACGCGACACCGGCGATCGTGGCGCCCGCACGGGCCGCCACCCCTTCGGAAGAGCGCCCCTCCAGCTCGCCGCAAGTCGAGCGCACGGCCGAGCACGATGCCGGCACGGAGGGGGATGAGGCGCGCCCGACGGAGCGCGTCCAGAAAACAAGTCTCCCCGCCCCCGAAGCTCTGCCGCCGGCGCCGCGTCCCGCCGTCACCACGACGACGGCCGACCTCATAGGCGCCCTCAACCAAAGCGTGGCGGAGCCGGCGAGCGCCCCCGTTCCCCAAAAACCCGAAATGCCCGCGATGTCGCGCGCGGTCGAGATGCCGCCGGCCATGCTGGGGCCGCTCTCGCTCCGCCATGCCGCCGCCAAGGGCGACCCGAGAGCCCAGTTCGAGGTCGCCGCCCGCTATGCGGAGGGCAAGGGCATCCCGCAGGACTTCGCCCAGGCCGCGACATGGTACCAGCGCGCTGCCGCCCAGGGCCTCGCGTCGGCACAGTACCGGCTCGGCGCCCTCTACGAGCGCGGCCTCGGCGTCGGCGCGGATCCGGCGCGCGCCCGCGTGTGGTACAGCCGCGCCGCCGACCTCGGCAATCTGCGCGCCATGCACAATCTCGCCGTGCTCAGTGCGGGCCGCCCCGGCGTCCGGCCGGACTATCACTCGGCCATCCAGTGGTTCACGGCAGCGGCCGACCGCGGCCTCGCCGACAGCCAGTACAATCTCGGCATTCTCTACGAGAGCGGCCTCGGCGTGCCGGCCAATAACATTGAGGCCTACAAGTGGTATGCCCTCGCGGCGCGCAGCGGCGACAAGGACGCGACCAAGCGCCGCGACATCGTCCGCTCGAAGCTCGATCCGCAGAACGTGAAGGCCGCCGACGCCCTCGTCATCCAGTGGCGCGCGAAGCCCGTCGAGGCGGACGCGAACGACGCGCGCATGCCGGGCCAGACCTGGCAGGCTGTGCGCCGGTAGGCACCTGCTCGCTCAAAGGCCGCAAAAGCTTCCACAAAAGCCGATGACGCAGGGCCGCGCGGGAGCGCGCTTTGCCCGAGGCGCCCGCCGCAACTCCTACGGTTGAAAAATGGAACGATTGATCTCAACAACACATTGACGCGCCGCTCCTCCTCAGGGCTTATAGCAACCGGTACTTGTCCCGAGAACGCGCCCGCTCGCCACGAGGCTCAGGCATTCACCTGGGCAACGCTGGCGTCGTCGGCGCGATCCCTCGCCCAGCCCCGCAGCCCCTCCCCGCTCGGATCCGGCGCCGTACGATGAACATCTATTTGCCGATCGCCGAGATGTCCGCAAATCTCTTCCTGATCATCGGGATGGGGGCATCGGTCGGCTTTCTCTCCGGCATGTTCGGGGTCGGCGGCGGGTTCCTGATGACGCCGCTCCTGATCTTCACGGGCGTGCCCTCGGCGGTGGCCGTCGGCACGGAAGCCGCGCAGATCGTCGCCTCGTCGGTCTCGGGTGCGCTGGCGCAATGGCGCCGCCGCAATATCGACTTCAAGATGGGCACGATCCTGCTCGCAGGCGGCATCTTCGGCTCGGTGTTCGGCGTCGAGGCGGTGAAGGCGCTGCGCCGCGTCGGCCAGTTCGATCTCTTCGTCATCATCAGCTACGTGACAATGCTCGGCACGATCGGCACGCTGATGATGATCGAGAGCATCAACGCGATCCGGCAGGCGCAATCCGGCGCCGTCGTAGCGAGCCGGACACGCGGTCAGCACAACTGGGTCCATCGCCTGCCGCTGAAGATGCGCTTCCATCGCTCCAAACTCTACATCAGCGCGATCCCGCCTCTGACCCTCGGTGTTTTCGTCGGCTTTCTCGCCGCGATCATGGGTGTCGGCGGCGGCTTCATCATGGTCCCGGCCATGATCTACCTGCTCAAGGTGCCGACCAACGTCGTCGTCGGCACGTCGCTCTTCCAGATCACGTTCGTGACGGCCGCGACAACGGTTCTCCATGCCACGCAGAACCAGACCGTGGACGCCACGCTCGCCCTGCTGCTGATCGTGGGCGGTGTGATCGGCGCGCAGTTCGGCGCGATCGCCGGCCAGCGTCTCAAAGGCGAGCAGCTGCGCTTTCTCCTCGCGGGAATCGTGCTTCTGGTCTCGCTCCGGCTCGCATGGAGCCTCGTCGCTTATCCCGACGAGCTCTTCTCGCTGACGGCGCTCGGGAGGTCGTGATGGGCGGGACACGCCTCATGCAACACCCGACCATGGCGGCGCTCGTGGCCGCAGCGCTCACCGCAGGCTCACTCGTCGGCACCGCCAATGCCCAGCGCCCGACGCCGCCACAGCCGCCGCCCCCCTCGACCCAGCCGGTGCCGCCCGTGCAGCTCACGCCACCGCCTCCGTCGACGCCACAGGCACCTTCCCCCGAAACGGCCCCCCTGCCCCGCGAGACGGTCCACGCGGACGTCTCCACGCGGCGCATTGCCGTGACGTCCACATTCTCAGGGACAGGCATCATCGTTTTCGGCGCCGTCGACAACAGCCGCCAGACGAGTGCAGAGTCGGGCCTCTACGACGTCGTGATCGTCATCTCCGGCGCGCCGACGCGCCTCGTCGCCCGCAAGAAGAGCAACGTCGGCGGCCTCTGGATCAACACGTCCTCGACGACCTTCACGAGCGTGCCGAGCTACTACGCCATCAGCTCGACCCGTCCCCTCGACGAGATCGCCTCCGACGACGTGCTGAAGTCGAGCGGCATCGGCTTCGACTTCGTGCCCATGACCTTCCACCGCTCGGCGCGCGCCTTGACGGCTCCCGAGATCAAGGAGTGGCGCGACGCCGTCGTTCGCCTCAAGCAGCGCGACCGCCTCTACCAGCAGGACGAGTACGGCGTCGCCTTCGTCGGGCGGAGCCTGTTCCGATCCGCCTTCGACATGCCGGCGACGGTCACCGTCGGCGCCTTCGAGACGCGGGTCTATCTCTTTCGTGATGGCGAGCTTCTGAGCACCTACACGACGAAGCTCGATCTCGAGCGCGAAGGGCTCGAGCATTTCATCCATCGCTTTGCCTTCGACCACTCGTTTCTCTACGGCGTCTTCACGGTGCTCATCGCCGTCGGCGCCGGGATGCTGGCGTCCTACGTCTTCAATCGCAACAAGGCTTGATCCACTGGTCCCCTCTCCCCGTCCTTCACGGGGAGAGGGCCACGCCAGAGGCGTGCTTTCAGCACGACGTGAGGGGCGGCGGCATACGCCAACGTCAGCGCAAGCGGCCGCCCCTCATCCCGACCTTCTCCCCGCGTGCGGGGAGAACGAGAAGAGAAGAAGCCTCAAGTCTTCGCGCGCACGTAGGAGCCGGGGGCGTCCTCGATCACGCCGAGCGTGGCGCCGGGCTCGCGGGCGGCCACCAAGTTGCCGGACCGCTTCTTGAGCCAGCTCATCCAGTGCGGCCACCACGAGCCGGGCGTCTCCATGGCCCCTTCGAGCCACGCCACGAGGTCGTCGACGCGATCCGGATTCGTCCAGAACTGATACTTCGGCGGGCGCCCCTCGATCGGCGGATTGATCACGCCGGCAATATGCCCCGAGCCCGACATCACATAGTCGACCGGGCCGCCGAACAGCCGCGAGCTGATGAACACGGACTTCGCCGGCGCGATGTGATCCTCGCGCGCGGCGAGCTCATAGACCGGCAGCGTGACCTTGCTCATATCGAGCGTGATGCCGCCGATCTTCATCTCGCCCTTGGCGAGCTTGTTGTCCTTGTAGAACTGGCGCAGGTAGAAGCTGTGGTTCGCTGGCGGCATCCGCGTCGAGTCCTGGTTCCAGTACAGGAGATCGAACGGGAAAGGCGTCTTGCCGAGCATGTAGTTGTTGACGATGTACGGCCAGATCAGGTCGCGCGGGCGCAGCAGGTTGAACACCGTCGCCATGCGCGAGCCGTCGAGATAGCCGCGCTCCGCCATCATCTCCTCGAGCGCCTTGAGCTGCGCATCGTCGATGAACAGCAGGAGGTCGCCGGCCTTGGTGAAGTCCGCCTGCGCCGCGAAGAACGTCGCCGAGACGTAGTTGTCGCGCCCGGTCGCGGCCTCGTAGGCCAGCGTCGTCGCGAGCAGCGTGCCGCCGACGCAATAGCCGACGATGTTGATCTTCTCGACGCCCGTCTCGCGCTGCACCGCATCCGTCGCGGCCTGGATGCCTTCGCGCATGTAGTCCTCGAAGGTCTTGTTCGCGAGGCGCGCGTCCGGATTGACCCACGACACGACGAAGACCGTGAAGCCCTGCGCCACGATGTAGCGGATGAACGACTTCTGCTCGGTGAGATCGAGGATGTAGAACTTGTTGATCCACGGCGGAACGATCAGCAGCGGCACCTCGCGCACCTTCGCCGTCGAGGGCGTGTACTGGATGAGCTGGAAGATGTCGTTCTGGAAGACGACCTTCCCCGGCGTGACCGCGAGATTGCGTCCGACCTCGAAGGCGCTCGTGTCCGTCTGGCTGATCTTCATGAGCTCGCCGGGCGCTTCGAGGTCATGGATCAGGTTGGAAACGCCGCGCACGAGGTTCTCGCCGTTCGTCTTGAACGTCTCGCGCAGGACCTCCGGGTTGGTCAGCGGGAAATTGGTCGGCGAAAGCGCGCTCGCCACTTGCCGGAAATAGTACTCGGCGCGCTGACGCGTGCGCTCGTCGAAGCCTTCGGTATCGTCGATGACCTTCTCGGCCCAGTTCGAGGTCACGAGATAGGCTTGCTTCCAGAAATCGAAGTACGGATTGGCCGTCCACTCCTCGTCCTTGAAACGGCTGTCGCCCGGCTCGGGCTTGGCGACGGCCTCGACGTCCTCGCCCATCATGCGCCGCACCGTCGCGTCCCACACATCGAAATAGCCGCGCATGAGCTCGCCCTGCGACTCGGCGGCCCGCACTGGGTCGCTGAACCACTGGCGCATGATCTCGCCGACGATATGGGTCGCCTCGTTGACGTCGCCCGGCTGGCTCAAGGCGCCGCCCGTCTTCTCCGAGCGCTCGATCAGGGCCGACCAGGCCTTTCCGCCCTCCTCGACGAGGCGGACCATGTTGCGCGCGAAGGCTTCCGGATCGTTCACCATGTACTGGGTCCAGTCCACTCGAGTTGCAGAGGACTTCGCTGGCAATTCCGGGGATTTTTTGGACATGCAGGATTCCAGGAAAGGCAGAAGCAGACCCTGGGCTCACCTTGTTACCAGGAGGTGATTCCCGCAGATCGCGCGAGGGACCAATCAGCGCACGTAGGGTAGCCGTGCCGCACCAGGGTGGCAATCAAGCCTCGGCCCCATGCTTAGGATCACATGCGTGGAATTTCTTCCGAGGGGTCGCCTGCCGCCTCACTCTGGCGGGAATCCGCGCAATAGAGTAGACGGTGCCAGCCGTGCCGCCCGTCGGCTTACCCGCGGGGCGTGCATCTGGCCGTCGTCTGCCCTTGGCCAATCGAGGTCCCGCCGTGATCGAGGATTTTCATCGCATCAAGCGCCTCCCGCCCTATGTGTTCGCGGAAGTGAACCGGCTCAAGGCCCAGGCGCGAGCTCGCGGCGCCGACATCATCGATCTCGGCATGGGCAATCCGGACCTGCCGACGCCCAAGCACATCAACGATAAGCTGATCGAGACCGTGAGCAAGCCGCGGACGAACCGCTATTCGGCGTCCAAAGGCATCAACGGCCTGCTCAAGGCCCAGGCCGCCTACTACGGCCGTCGCTTCGGCGTGAAGCTGAACCCGAGCACGCAGGTCGTCGCCACCCTCGGCTCGAAGGAAGGCTTCGCCAACATGGCGCAGGCCATCACCGCGCCCGGCGACGTCGTGATCGTGCCGA
>JAEWIJ010000085.1 GCA_023387235.1 Pseudomonadota bacterium | reverse complement strand
GACGATCCGTTCCGCGCTTTCCCTGCGGGCGTGACACCTGAGCAGCACCGCCGCATCTGCGCCGAGAACGGCAAGGCTGTCTTCCGGCTGAACTGAGCGGATCGATCGGAGCATCTGAGACCGTGACTCGCCATGTGGTGGCGCGAGCCGCCGATCTGCCGCCCGGCACGCGCAAGAAGGTCAGCGTCGAGAACCGCGATATCGTGGTGCTCAACATCAAGGGCGAGCTGTTCGCGCTTTCCGACAAGTGCCCACACAAGGGCGCGAGCCTCTGCGGTGGTCTGCTGACGGGGCTCGTGCGCTCGAACGGTCCGGGCGACTATCAGTACGAGCGCGCAGGCGAGATCCTGCGCTGTCCCTGGCACCAGTGGGAGTTCGACGTGCGCACGGGACGCTCATACTGCGATCCGCGGCGCATGCGCCTCATGCAATTTCCGGTCGCGGTCGAAGCCGGCGCCAGCGTCGTCGAGGGGCCGTACAAGGCCGAGACATTCAGCGTCACCGTCGAGGACGACTACATCGTGCTCGATGTACCTTGAGGCGCGGCAGAGCCGAGCACACGCTCGGTGAGGAACTGCTTCAGGCGCTGCTTCTCGGGCGCGCTTTTGGCGAGTATCTCGTCCATCTTTGGGAAGTCCATCGTGCGATAGAGCCCGACATCGGGGCGCAGCATGATATCCGGCGCGCGGCGTGCTTCCTTCTCCTGCACGACGGCATTGAAGAGCGCGAAGAACGCGCCATCCCACAGCTCGTCCTTCGAATGCGAGGCAACAGGCTTGCGTAGATCGGGGCGACCGCCGACATCGACGGCGACGGTGATATCGGCATCGTTCTGCACGATATCGAACGGCGTCGGATTGGCAAAACCGCCGTCGAAGAGCGCGCGGCCGTCGATTTCGACCGGCCGCATGAGCGAAGGCAGCGACGCGCTCGCGGCAATGGCAGGAACGACAGGCCCCTTGTCGAGCACCACCGGCTCCATACTGGCATAGTCGACGGCCATGAGACGCAACGGAATCGCGAGACGCGCGAAGTCGATATTCACGGCCTTGGGCAGGAGTATTTCCAGGAGCGTCGGTCCATCGACGATGGAGGGATAGCGCGGGCTCCAGAGCTTGAAGAGCTTGGAGGGACGGCAGAGCGCGCGCCACGCGACGGCCCGCTTGCCCTTCACGAGCGGTACGAGATGCGCGCGAATGTCCTTGGCCGACAGTCCTGCGGCGTAGCACGCACCCATGACCGCGCCGATCGAGCAGCCCGCGATCACCTTCGGCCGGATACCGAGCTCGTCGAAGGCTTCGAGCATCGCGATGTGGGCAACGCCGCGCGCCGCGCCGCCGCCGAGCGCGAGCGCGACCGTCGGGCGATCGGAAGCGCGTGACATCATCGTCGGAGCGTCCATGTTCAACCCTTGCGCTTGCGGGATTTGAGACCGAGAGAGAGCCGGCGCCGCTTGCCGGGCGGCTGCTCGATCGCTTCGGAGGATTGATCCGTCAGCGCCGGCACCGGCTCCGAAGCGGGAACAGTATGGCTTGCCATGAGCAGGGCGAGTTTGCGCTTGAGCAAATCCTTGGCCGGCGCGGCGGCAGCGAGGATCTCGCGGAAGCGGTTGAACTCCAGTACATGAAAAGCATCGACCTCGACGTCGATATAGATATCGGGTTGCTGGCGCTTCAGCTTCTCGCGCACGAGCGAGCGCTGCAGGATCTGCGAGCAGGCGACGATTGCCTCGACGGCGCCCGGCCCCATGTCGCGCGGATCCGAGCGCGGTGCGCCCGAGACATCCACGGCGACCGTGATCTCGGCGGCGGTCTGCGCGAGATCGAACGGCAGTGGATCGACGAGACCGCCATCCATGAGCGCGCGATTGTTGATGATCACGGGCTGGAAGATCACCGGCAGCGCGATGCTGGCCGCAATGGCCTGGCGCAGGTCGCCTTCCGAGAAGATCACAGCATCCTGGGCGTAGAAGTCCGTTGCGACGACGGCGAGCGGAATGGTGAGGTCGGCGAACTTGCGCGGCACGCGCGAGGGCAGGACGTGCTCGAGCAGACTCTCGGGCTTGAGCAGCGACGAGCGGAGAGAGAAAAGCCGAAAGAGTTTCTGCACGGGATCGGAGCGCGCAGCGATCAGATTGCGCGCGAGATCGAGGCGCTGGCCGAGGACCTCCTCGGTGTGGGCGCGGATGTACGCCGCCGAGAGGCCGGCCGCATAGGCCGCACCGTAGATGGCGCCGATGGACGTACCCGTGATGAAAGCCGGACGAATGCCGAGCTCGTCGAAGGCCTCGAGAATGAGAATGTGCGCGAGACCGCGCGCGCCGCCGCCGCCGAGCGCCAGCGCGATGCGCGGCGCTTGCGGCATCGGCGCCGGAACTTGCGTCTTGGGCTCGACGGGCGTGGCAATAGCCTTGCGCATGTGGGATGCGTACGCCTCGGTTCAGCCCGCGAGCAGGAATGGCATGAGGTGCGAGAGCGTTGCCGCCGGCTGTTCCTCGGGAAGAAAGTGGCCGGATACGACACCGGCGCCTTCGATGTGCGGGCACCAGGGCTTCCACGCATCGAGCGGCGTATTGATCGCGCCCTGGCCGCGCTTGGCGCCCCAGAGCGCCAGCATGGGGCACGCGATCTGCCGGCCGGCGGCTCTGTCGGCGGCATCGAAGGCGACATCGCTCGTCGCGCCGGCGCGGTAGTCCTCGCAGCTCGCATGGATCATGGCGGGCTTGCCGAAGGCGGCGCGATAGTACGCGAGCGCGACGGGATCGAAGGACGAGAGATCGCCGCTCTCCGTCCATTGCGCGAGCAGGTATTCGAGGAAGTAGACCGGATCGCGCGCGATGAGCGTTTCCGGAAAGGGCGCCGGGCGCGCGAGAAAACTCCAGTGAAAGCGGCCGATCACCGTTTCCTTGCGCGTATCCTCCCAGGCATCGAGCGTGGTGACGATATCAAGGACGGCGAGGCGCGCGATCGCATCGGGATGATCGAGGGCGAGGCGATAGCCGACGCGGGCGCCGCGGTCGTGGCTCACCACGGAAAAGCGCTCATGGCCGAGCGCGCGCATGAGTGCGATGAAGTCGGCGGCCATGGCGCGCTTCGAGTAGGCAATATGCTCGGGATCGACCTCGTTGCTCGTATCGGGCCCGCGGCTCGCGCCGTAGCCGCGCAGATCGGGAATGACGAGCGTGAAGTGGCGCGCAAGCTCGGGCGCGACCTTGTGCCAGCACACGTGCGTCTGCGGATAGCCGTGGAGCAGGAGCAGCGGCGGTCCGTTGCCGCCCGAGCGCGCGAAGATCTCGGCACCGGGTACGTCGATGTGATGCTTCTCGAAGCCCGGGAAGAGATCCGGAAGTTCAGCCATGTCAGGCCTCCTTGGCGAGCAGGAAGGGCAGGACCTTGTCGATGAGCGCTGCCGGGTTCTCTTCGGGGATGAAATGGCCGCTCTCGATCTCGGCACCGACAATGTGCGTGCACCATGGCGCCCAGACGGCGAGCGGATTCTTGATCTCGACGAGAGAGCCCGCGCTCGCCCATAGCACTTGAACGGGGCAGACAATGCGAGCGCCGATCTCGCGGTCGGTCTGGTCGAGGAAAAGATCCGCCTGATGCTCCGAGCGGTAGTCCTCGCACGTCGCGTGGACGCGATCGGCCTGCGACAGCATGTCGATGTAATCGGCCATGGCCACAGGATGGATCACATCCGGCGACTTCGCCAGCGTCGCGCGCCGAAAGCGGCTTTCGACCCAGTCCCGTGGGTTCTCGATGATCAGCGTCTCGGGGAGAGGTGCCGGCTGCGAGAGAAAAACGCCGTGAAGCATCCCGAACTTGAGGCCATCGTCGCGAAGGCGCGCAATGTCGCTCGTCGAGATGATGTCGAGCAGAACGAGGCGCTCGACGCGCTCGGCGGCATCGAGCGCCATGCGAAAGCCCACCCGGGCGCCGCGATCATGGCCCATGACGAGAAAACGCTCGAAGCCCAATGCCGTCATGAAGGCGGCGAGATCGAGCGCCATGGTGCGCTTCGAATAGGCGCGATGGTTGCCGTCTGCCGAGGGGCAGCCACTGCGGCCATAGCCGCGCAAGTCCGGCGCAATGACGGTGAAGTAGCGCGCAAGCGTCGGCGCGACGCGGTGCCAGCACGCGTGCGTTTCGGGGTAGCCGTGGAGCAGCAAGAGCGGCGGGCCGCTGCCGCCGACGCGCGCGAAAATCTCGACGCCGCGGACAGTCCGACGCTCCTCGGAGAACCCGGGAAACAGCTCTGCGAGCGTACTCATCCGCCTCTCTTTTCCGAGCGCTCGGCTGCAAGCGCGCGCCAGCCGATATCATGCCGGCAAAACCCGCCGGGCCAGTCGATGAGATCGATCGCGGCATAGGCGCGAGCCTGCGCCTCGGCCACGGTTCGCCCGCGTGCCGTGACATTCAGGACGCGCCCGCCGGTCGCGAGCAGGCGGCCGTCGCGCAGCTCCGTTCCCGCGTGGAAGATCTCGACGCCCTCGACCGCGCCGGCCGCATCGAGGCCGCGGATCTCGGTGCCCTTCTCGTACGCGCCCGGATAGCCCTTCGAGGCCATGACGACGGTCAGCGCCACATCGTCGGACCAGCGCAGATCGAACGTGCCGAGCACGCCGTCGCTCGCCGCCAGCAGCGCCGCAAGCAGGTCGGACTTCAAGCGCATCACCAGCACCTGCGTCTCGGGATCGCCGAAGCGCGTGTTGTATTCGATGAGCTTCGGCCCGTCGGCCGTGATCATGAGGCCGGCATAGAGAACACCGCGAAAGGGCGTGCCGCGCGCGGCCATGCCGCGAACAGTCGGCAGGATGATCTCGTCCATCGCGCGCCGGACGAGCGCCGGCGTCATGACGGGCGCGGGCGAATAGGCGCCCATGCCGCCGGTATTGGGACCGGTATCGCCATCGCCGACGCGCTTGTGATCCTGCGCCGTCGCGAGCGGGAGGGCGTGCGTGCCGTCGACGAGCGCGAAGAAGCTCGCCTCCTCGCCGTCCAGATACTCCTCGACGACGACCTCGTGGCCGGCACTGCCGAAGGCGCCGGCGAAGCAGGCGTCGATCGCCGCGTCAGCTTCCGCGCGCGTCGTCGCGATCGTGACCCCTTTGCCGGCGGCAAGGCCATCGGCCTTGATGACGATCGGCAGGGACTGGCTCGCCGCGTAGTCTCTGGCCGGGGCGGCGGCCGTGAAGCGGCGATAGGCGCCCGTCGGCATGCCGAGCTCGGCGCACAGATCCTTCGTGAAGCCTTTCGAGCCTTCGAGCTGGGCGGCCGCGCGCGTCGGCCCGAATGCCTTGATGCCCGCCGCCGTGAGGTCATCGACGATACCCGCCACGAGCGGCTGCTCAGGACCGACGACGATGAAATCTATGCCCTTGCCCTTCGCGAATTGGACGACGGCCGCGTGATCCTCGACCGCGAGAGGGACACACTCGGCGACCTCGGCGATCCCCGCATTGCCCGGCGCGCAATAGAGCTTCGTCAGCAGAGGGCTCGCCGCCAGAGCCCAGGCGAGCGCGTGCTCCCTGCCGCCGGACCCAATCAGTAGGACGTTCATCCGCCTGCCCTCAATGTCGAACTGCCTTCGGAAAATCGCCGGTCGCGGATCTGATCACGGCGAGGCGGCGCGAGGATATCTTGTTGGGCCGCCCATTGTGCAGCCACCTTCGTGTATCATGAACGGCCTTGTAACAAACGGGTGCGATTCGTGGCAGAGCCAGTCCGCGCCGGCCGTGCCGGCAGCAGCAACAACCCCGAGCTCACGGTCTCCGAGCTCTCCAATGCCATCAAGCGGGCTCTGGAGGACAATTTCGGGTTCGTCCGTCTACGTGGTGAAATCTCGGGCTATCGTGGCCCGCACGCGTCGGGCCATTGCTACTTCTCCCTCAAGGACGATAAGGCGAAGATCGAGGCCGTCATCTGGCGCGGCGTCTTCCAGAAGCTGCGGTTCCGGCCCGAGGAAGGCCTCGAGGTCATCGCGACCGGCAAGGTCACGAGCTATCCGGGCTCGTCCAAGTACCAGATCGTCATCGAAGCGCTCGAGCCGGCCGGCGTCGGTGCGCTCATGGCGCTGCTCGAGGAGCGCCGGCGCAAGCTCACCGCCGAGGGCCTTTTCGCGGACGAGCGCAAGCGGCCTCTCCCGTTCCTGCCACGCGTCGTCGGCATCGTGACCTCGCCGACCGGCGCCGTCATTCGCGACATGCTACATGGTTTCGAGGAGCGCTATCCGACGCGCGTCATCGTGTGGCCCGTGCGCGTGCAGGGCGAGACGAGCGCCAGGGAAGTGGCCGCCGCCATCCGCGGCTTCAATGGCCTCTCACCTGACGGACCATTGCCGAGGCCGGACGTGCTGATCGTCGCGCGCGGCGGCGGCAGTCTCGAAGACTTGTGGGGCTTCAACGAAGAGATCGTCGTGCGTGCCGCGGCGGAGAGTGCGATCCCGCTCATCTCCGCCGTCGGGCACGAGACGGACTGGACGCTCATCGACCTCGCCGCGGATGCGCGCGCGCCGACGCCGACCAAGGCTGCCGAATGGGCGGTGCCGAAGCATGGTGATCTCGTCGAGCGCACCGGCGATCTCGCGCTCCGTTTGACGAAATGCGTCCACCGCGCGATCGAAACCGCACGCACGCATCTCAAGGCGGCGGCGCGAGGACTCCCGCGTCTCGAAGACCTGCTCGCTCTGCCGCGCCAGCGTTTCGATTCCGTCGAGCGCCGCCTCGCGCGCGCGCTCGATGCAAATACGCAGGCGCACGGCAAGAAGCTCGCGCGCATCGAAGCGCGTTTCCAGCCGCGGCTCGTGGCACAGCTTCTCCAGCGCGATCGTCAGCGTCTGGATCGTGCACAACGCGCCGGGCTGACCGCCCTCGCGCGGCACACATCCACGGCGCGCACACGCTTCGAGCGCTTTGCCGCGCGCCATACGCCACATACGATCCATCACCGTGTCGGTCGCCTCGGCGAGCGCATGGAAAATGTCACGCGGCGTCTGAGCCAGGCATTCGCGGGCCGGCTCGTGCTCGACCGTCGCGCGCTCGATGCACAAGCGCAGATGCTGGCTTCGCTCAGCTACCAGAGCGTGCTGCGGCGCGGCTTTGCGGTGGTGCGCGATGCGGAAGGGCGCGCGGTGCGATCGGCGGGCAGTCTCACCGCCGACGCGCGCGTCGGCATCGAGCTCGCAGATGGCCGTGCGGGCGCGCGGATCACGTCGATCGAGGCAGCCGAAGCGAAACCTGCAGAGGCACCTAAGCCCCGCGCGCCAAAGCGCAGCGGCCCCGACGGTCAGGGCTCGCTTTTCTGAAGTCATCAAAGCACTCAGCGCACGCGATAGCGCTCGATGGCATCGGGATCGAACGTGAAGCCGAGGCCGGGGCGATCCGGCACGGCGACGTGGCCGTCCTCGATGGCAATCTTCTCGCGATAGAGCATAGCCGTCCACGGCATGTATTCGAGCCATGTCGCATTGGAGAACGCACCGAGGATCGCCACGCTCTGCTCTGTGAAAAGGTGGTTCGAGATCGCGATGTCGTGCGCTGCTGCGAGGTGCGCGACCTTGATGAACTCGCTGACGCCGCCGATCCGCCCGAGATCCGCCATCCAGATGTCCGCTGCACCGTGCGCGAGCATTTCGCGGAAACCGTAGCGCGTCGCTTCGGTCTCGCCGCTTGCGATCGGCGTGTCGATGGCGGCGGCGACACGACCCGAGCCGCGGTGATCATAGGGCGGCACGGGTTCCTCGAACCACACGAGATCGAAGGCTTCGAGCTTGCGGCCGAGACGGATGGCGTGGTCGGCGGTGAAGCCGCGACTCGCGTCGCACATGAGCGCAACCTTTGGGCCAATGGCTTTGCGAACAGCGGCGACGCGCTCGACGTCCTCCTCGATGTGCTTCTTGCCGAGGCGCATTTTCACGCCGGCAAAGCCTTGCGCGATATAGCCGGCGGCTTCCTTGGCCAGTTCGTCCGGCGTGGACGAAAGCCAGAGGCCGGCGCTCGAATAAACGGGAATGCGGTCGTGCGCGCTGCCGATCATGCTCGTGAGCGAGGCGCCGAGCGCCTTGCCCTTGGCATCCCAGAGCGCGGTGTCGATTGCGGCGAGGCCGAAGATCGTCACGCCTTTGTGGCCGAGGAAGTAAAGCTCGCGCCAGAGCTTGTCCCAGATGCGCTCCGCGTGGCGGACGTCCGCGCCCACGACCGCCGGCTTGAGGCTCTGCACCATCGTCTCGAGGACTTCGATGCGCCGGCCACCGTTGGTGAAAAGAAAGCTCTCGCCCGTCACGCCCGCGTCGGTATCGAGAAAGACCAGCACGCAGCGAATGCGGTCATGACCGACGCCACTGGAGTTGAGTGTCGGCCGTGCGAGCGGCAGCTCGACGATGATCGTGCGCAGATCCGTGACGCGCATGGTGCTTTTTCCCCGGGGGCCCTTCTCGTTGCGTCGTACGATCGCGCGAGGGGCCGCCCGGCGGCAAGCCCTATTGCGCCGACATGAGATCGCTGTCCGTCTCCTCAGCGCGCCCGTAGAGAATACGCCCATCCGCCGTTTTCGTGCGCACGGCGCGGCCGCGTCCGACGAGATAGTTCGCGTGCGCGAGCGTCTCGGCAAGGGCGAGACGGCCCTGGCCTTCCTGCACGGCGCGCGTGAAGAGGCCGCGGGCCAGCTCCATGGCGGGGCGCGGCTTGTCCATGAGGCGTGCGAGGTCGTCGAGGCGCAGCTCATGATGGCGCGCGAGCTGATCGGCGCGCGCGTGCAAGCCATAGAAGGGCAGCCCGTGACCGGGCAGCACGAGCGCGTCGGCGGGCAGTGCTTTGAAGCGCGGGAGGGAATCGAGGTAGTCGGCGAGCGGGTCCGACTCCGGCATGGCCGGGAAGACGCCGATCATGGGCGAGATGCGCGAAAGGATCTGATCGCCGGCAATGAGAATGCGGTCTTCGGCGCACCAGAAAGAAGCGTGCTCGATGGCGTGACCGCCGGCAACGATCACCTCCCAGTCGCGCTCGCCGAAGCGGACGGTATCGCCGTCGCGCAGACGCGTGAAGGAGGCTGGGATCGGCCCGAGCAGGGCTTGCGTGCGCTCGCGGTCGGCGTTGTAGGAGGCAAGCGCATCGGCGTCACAGCCGTGCGCGGTCAGATAGCGCACGGCCGCTTCGATCGCGGGCTTGGATTGCGAATCCCACAGGCGCACTTGTGCCGACATCCACTCGCTGAGCGTCGCCGTGAAGGGCACGCCGCCCGCGCGCTCGGTGAGCCAGCCCGCTAGCCCCATGTGATCGGTGTGGCCGTGCGTGGAGATCAGACGGTTGACGGGCGCATCGGCGAGCGGGCCTGCGAACAGCGCCTCCCAGATGGCGCGCGCGTCGGCCGTGTCGGCGCCCGTGTCGATCAGCGTCCAGCCGTCAGCATCGCGCAGCAGCCACACGTTCACGTGATTGAGACGGAAGGGAAGCGGCAGGCGGGCCCAGAGAATGCCGGGTGCGATCTGGTATGTCTCGGTGCCCTGAGGGTGGCTCTCATGCAGATAGCGGATTTCGGCTGCCGCTGTTGTCATGCGGTATCGCGCTCCTGATCAATGGCCCCCAACCGGCCGCTGAAGTGGGTAGCGCAGCGGGGCGCGGCCTGGAAGCGTAGTGCGCGCATGGCTGCCGTCCGCGAACGGAGAACTACCAGCGCCACTGAACGGGCTCGGCGCCGGCAATAGGCGAATTGAACGTGACGACGCCCGTGCCGTTGAGGCAGCCGAGGTAGACCGTTTTGAGGTCCGCGCCGCCGAAGGCTACGCTCGCGATGTTCTTGAGCGAGCGCGTGGCGCCGCCTTCCAGACCCTCGCGGCCGCCGAGTCCGCGCTGGTACTGCGCCTCGGCGCGATCGATCACATCCTTATCGGAATCGTCGAGGATGAGCGTGCGCCGGCCGTTTGCCTCGATGCGGATGACGCGGTTCGAGACGACGCAGGCAACCCAGGCCGCGCCTTCGGAGTCGAAAGCAAAACCGTCCGGCAATTCGCCCGGTCCGAACTCGTGCATGACCTCGCGGCGGCCGAGCCCGTGTTTCGTCACAGGAAAGCGGGTGATGCGGTGGCCCATGGTCTCGTTCACCCAGAGCCACCGGCCGCTCGGATCGGCGTGGCACTCGTTCGTGTAGGCAAGGCCGCCCGCGACGATACGTGCGCCGTTCTTGTCACGACGCACGATGAAGCCGTCGCCGAAGTTCGGCACCATGGCGCGCTCGCGCGGATACTGCCGCGTCGAGACCGAGATCCACTCGTTGTGGTCGGCATCGAGCCCGACGAAGTTGCACACGCGGAGCGCCTCGCCCTCGACCTCGAAGAGCTCGGGCCAAAGCCGCCATTCATGATCGAGGCGCCACATGCCGCCGCCCGGACCGAGATTGGCGATGAGGAACTGACGGTCGGGCCGCATGGCGACGCCGTTCGGCACGAAGCCCGGCGGCGCGCCGACGAGCGTGCGCTTGGGCTTGCCGATCTCGGCAATGCCCGCCTCATGATCGCCGACAAAAATTTCGCCCTTGGCGGTCGTGAGCACGCATTCGGGCCGCTTGAGGCCGCTGCCGATCCACGACACCGCGGAGAGCGGAACGAGAGGCTTTTCCGACATCGTCCGCCTCTTGCTCAGCTGGTCTCGATGGGCAGGTCCGTGCGCGCGCCCCATTCCGTCCACGAGCCGTCATAGACCGCCGCGTCCGGCCGGCCGAGCTGGGCCAATGCGAATGCGATCACGCCTGCCGTCACGCCGGAGCCGCAGCTCGCGACCACGGGGCGGTTGATGTCGATGCCGGCCTCGGCGAATGCCGCGCGCAGGCCCGCTTCGTCCTTCAGGGTTCCGTCCTTGTTGAGCAGATTCGTGAAGGGCACATTGCGCGAGCTCGGAATATGGCCCGAGCGCAGGCCGGCGCGTGGCTCGGGCACGCTGCCGGCGAAGCGGGGTGCCGCGCGCGCATCGATGATCTGTGTCGTTGCGTGACCGATGAGCGCCTTCACGTCGTCGGCGTCGCGCACGAGCGCGGAATTGAAACGCGGCGTGAAATGGCGCGGCTGACGCGGGCGCGGCGGCTCGTCGGTGACCGGGCGGCCCTCGGCCTTCCACTTCTTGAGGCCGCCATTGAGAACGGCGACATCGTCGTGGCCCATGGTGCGGAACATCCACCACACGCGAGCCGCCGAGTAGAGTCCCTCGCTGTCATAGACGACGATCTGTGCGCCATCGCCGATGCCCATCTTCTTCACCTGCGAGGCGAACTGCACGGTCGAGGGCAGCATGTGCGGCAGCGGGTTCGACTTGTCCGCGACGACGTCGATGTCGAAGAACAGCGCTTCGGGAATGTGCTCGGCCTCGTATTCGGCGCGTGCATTGCGGCCCGAGGTCGGCAGGTGCATGGAGCCGTCGAGGATGACGAGATCGGGCGAGCCGAGCCGCTCGGCCAGCCAGTCGGTCTCGACAATCCATTTGGACGGGTTCGGCATGGGATTTCCTCTGCGATGCTCGGGCTGCTTTAAGCGAGCGCGACGCGGATGCGCCGGTTCTGCTTGCCCTTGTTCTCGATCTTGACGACGGCGAGACGGCCGATCTCGCCGGTGCGGGCAACGTGCGTGCCGCCGCAAGGCTGGAGATCGACGGAACCATCCTCGCCGATGGCGACGAGGCGCACCTTGCCGGAGCCCATGGGCGGCTTCACGCTCATGGTGCGCACGAGATGGGGTTGCGCTTCCAGCTCCGCATCGCTGATCCAGCGCGTCG
>JAEWIJ010000086.1 GCA_023387235.1 Pseudomonadota bacterium | reverse complement strand
TTGCCCATGCCGGCGAGCGGCTCGTCGAGCAGGAGCACGCGCGGATGGCCTGCAAGCGTCATGGCAATCTCGATCAGGCGCTGCTCGCCGTGCGAGAGCGTGCCGGCGATGCGATCGGGTGCTCCATGGAGACCGATCCGTTCGAGCACGGCCATCACGTGCGAATCGAGATCACGGGCGGAGGCGCGCGGCCGCAGCAGCTCGCGGGCGGGCGTGTGGATGGCCTGCGCGGCGAGGCGGACATTCTCGAGGATCGAGAGCGGGGGAAAGATGTTCGTGCGCTGGAAGGAGCGGGCGACGCCGGCCTGCGCCATGCGCGGCGCGGATGGGCTGTCGATCACGTGGCCGTCGAGGCGGATCTCGCCGGATGTGGGCCCGAGTTCGCCCGAGAGCAGGTTGACGAGCGTCGATTTGCCCGCGCCGTTCGGACCGATCAGCGCATGAAGCTCGCCGCGCCGCAGCGCGATCGACACATCGCGAACGGCGGCGAGGCCGCCGAAGGATTTGCTCAGGGCCGTCGTGTCGAGGACGGGCGCAGCGTCCGCCTTCATCGTCGCACCTGCGCTTTGCCGGTCGGATCGCGGCCGTAGGCGGGCCGGATGAAACGAGGCCAGCGCAAGCTCGCGAGCCCGCGCGGCAGGGCCAGGACCACGGCGAGGATGACGAGGCCTTCGAGCAGCAGCTTGCGCTCGGCGAGTGTCTGGATGGAGAGGCCGAGATTTTCGAGGCCGATGCTCGCGAAGAAGCGCGCGAAGGGCTTCGCATCGCCGACGAGTTGCGGCAATTCGCCGAGCCCCGTGAAGGCGAGCGCGCCGAGAATGGGCCCGTGTAGCGACTGCAGACCGCCGAGCAGGATCATGAGCAAGGCCTCGGCCGAGCGGTGCCAGCCGACGATCTCGGGGTTCACGAAGGCGCGGTGCATGGCCCACATGTGGCCGGCGACCCCGGCAAGCGCGCCCGCGATGACGAAGGCCGCAAGCTTGTAATGGTACGTGTCATAGCCGAGCGCGCGCATGCGGTGCTCGTTGACGCGGATGCCTTCGAGGACGCGGCCGAACAGCGAGCGCAGCAGGAAGGCGAGGAAGAGATACATGGCGACGAGCTGCACGAGTGCCACGTAGTAGAGATAGACCGGCCGCTGCCGCCGCGTATAGGTCAGCTCGAGGCCGAAGAAGGAAAGAACGGGGCGAGCCAGATAGGCGCCGTCCGTGCCGCCGCCGAGCTTCGTGTCGTGGAAGACGAAGAAGATCATCTGCCCGAAGGCGAGCGTGACCATGAGAAAGAAGAAGCCGCGCGTCCTGAGCGAGAGTGCGCCGACGAGGAGCGCAGCGGTGCCGGCTGTCAGCACGGCGAGCGGCAGCGTCACAAATATAGAGAGGCCGGCATTCTCGGGCGTCACGAGGTAGACCGTGTAGGCGGCGAGCCCGTAGAAAGCGCCATGGCCGAGGCTGACGAGGCCTGTGCAACCGACGAGGAGCTGAAGGCTCAGCGCTAGCATGGCGGCGACGAGCGCCGTGGTGGCCAGCTCTATGTAGTAGGTGTGGGCCATAAGCGGCAGCAGCGCGAGCAGGGCGGCGCCGGCGGCGAGTGCGAACGCTCCTTTCTGTGTCGGCAGCATGGCTCGCCGCCCTCCTCAGCCGCGCTGACCGAAAAGGCCGGTCGGTCGCCAGAGCAGGACCGCGGCCATGAGGACGTAGATCGCGAGGCCGGCGACGGCCGGGACATAGGCCTTGCCGAGCGTATCGACGAGACCGATCAGCAGCGCCGACCAGAACGCGCCGGTGATAGAGCCGAGCCCGCCGATCACAACGACCACGAACGAGATGATGAGAAAGCCGTCGCCCATGCCGGGATAGACGGAGTAGAGCGGTGCTGCGAGTGCGCCGGCCGTGAGCGCCAGGCCCGTGCCGACGGCGAAGACCGTCATGTGCACGCGTCGCGCATCGATGCCGATCACGTCGACCATCTCGGGCTTCTCGGCGGCCGCGCGAATGATCGCGCCCATGCGCGTGCGCTCGATCCAGAGAAAGAGGGCGACGGCCAGGCCGAGACATATGCCGATCACGACAAAACGATAGGCCGAATAGGAGAAGCCGGCCGTGATCGGCACCGAGAAATCGAAGATCGCCGGCACCGGCACTGAGTAGAAGTCGTTGCCGACGAGGATCGAGCGCGCTTCCTCGAACAGTAGGATGAGGGCGAAGGTCAGCAGCACCTGATCGAGGTGGTCGCGCTGGTAGAAGTGGCGAAAGAGCCCCCGCTCGAGCAGTGCCCCGAATGCCGCGCCGCCGACGAGGGCCAGCGGCAGCGCGAGCCATGCCGAGCCGACCGCGCGGGTCACGAGGAAAGCCACATAGGCGCCAACCATGAAGAGGGAGCCATGGGCGAGGTTGATGATGCCCATGACGCCGAAAATCAGCGTCAGGCCGCTGGCGATCAGGAAGAGCAGGAGCCCGTACTGCACGCCATTGAGGAGCTGCGCGAGAAAGCCGGCGAAACTCATGCAAGTCCACTCATGCGAGAAAGATCGGTGCGCTCTCGGACGCGAGCAGGACGCCGGCGCCTCCCCAGGAAGGATAACCAAACTGCTTGTAGTGCATTCGTGGCAGGTCCGGAACCCTGTGGAGGCCGGCTCAGCGTCGTTCTGACACCCTGATCCGTTCAGTATTCGACGAACGAGGCAGTTGCCCCGGCGGCGCCAGATTCCGATAATGCGGTCAGAGACAAGCATCGAGAATGGCCCTGGCGGCCCACCTGATGGGAGCGAGACAGATGTCCGAGAAGATCTATGCCGTGCCGGCCGAATGGGCGAGCCGCGCCTGGGTCGACGAGCAGAAGTATCAGTCGATGTACAAGCGCTCGGTCGAGGACCCGGAAGGCTTCTGGGCCGACGTGGGCAAGCGGGTTGACTGGATCAGGCCGTATACCAAGATCAAGAACGTCTCGTACGGGCCCGGCGACGTCTCCATCAAGTGGTACGAGGACGGCACGCTCAACGTGTGCGCCAACTGCGTCGACCGGCACCTGAAGACCCGCGGCGATCAGGTGGCGATCATCTGGGAGGGGGACGACCCGACCGTCGACCAGCAGATCACCTACCGCAAGCTCTACGAGAAGGTCTGCAGGTTCGCCAATGTGCTCAAGGCAAACGGCGTCAAGAAGGGCGACCGCGTCACGATCTACCTGCCGATGATCCCCGAGGCGGCCTATGCCATGCTCGCCTGCGCACGCATCGGCGCCGTGCACTCGGTGGTCTTCGGCGGCTTCTCACCGGACAGCCTCGCCGGACGCATCGAGGACTGCGAGTCGAAGTTCATCATCACGGCCGACGAGGGTGTGCGCGGCGGCCGCCCGATCGCGCTCAAGAAGAACACCGACGAAGCGCTCGCCAAGGTCGGCAAGGGCGACGAGAAGGTACTGGTCGTCAAACACACGGGCGGCAAGATCGACTGGAAGCCCGAGCGCGATATCTGGCTGCACGAGGCGCAGGAGAAGGTCGGCGCCGAGTGCCCGCCCGAGGAGATGAGCGCCGAGGATCCGCTGTTCATCCTCTACACCTCGGGCTCGACGGGCAAGCCGAAGGGTGTGCTGCACACGAGCGGCGGCTATCTCGTCTATGTCTCGATGACGCACCAGTACGTCTTCGACTATCACGACGGCGACATCTACTGGTGCACGGCAGACGTCGGCTGGGTCACAGGCCACAGCTACATCCTGTACGGCCCGCTCGCCAATGGCGCGACGACGCTCATGTTCGAAGGCGTGCCGAACTACCCGACCGCATCGCGTTTCTGGCACGTCGTCGACAAGTGGAGCGTCAACACGTTCTACACCGCGCCGACAGCCATCCGCGCGCTCATGAGCGCCGGCGATGACTTCGTGAAGCGCGCGAGCCGCGCCTCGCTGCGTCTGCTCGGCTCGGTCGGCGAGCCGATCAATCCGGAAGCCTGGGAATGGTACAATCATGTCGTCGGCGAGAACCGCTGCCCGATCGTCGATACGTGGTGGCAGACCGAGACGGGCGGCATTCTGATCACGCCGCTTCCCGGCGCGATCAAGACCAAGCCCGGGTCGGCGACGCGCCCGTTCTTCGGCATCAAGCCGGCACTCGTCGACGAGAAGGGGACGACGATCGAAGGTGCGGGGTCCGGCAATCTCGTCATTCTCGATAGCTGGCCGGGGCAGATGCGCACGGTCTACGGCGATCACGAGCGCTTCGTGCAGACGTACTTCTCGACCTATCCGGGGACGTACTTCACGGGCGACGGCTGCCGCCGCGACGAGGACGGCTACTACTGGATCACCGGTCGCGTGGACGATGTGATCAACGTCTCTGGCCATCGTCTCGGCACGGCCGAGGTCGAGAGTGCGCTCGTTGCGCATCCCAAAGTCGCGGAGGCGGCGGTCGTCGGCGCGCCGCACGATCTCAAGGGCCAGGGTATTTATTGCTACGTCACGCTCATCCAGGGCAACCAGCCGTCCGACGAGCTGAAGAAGGAGCTTGTCGCGACCGTGCGCCGGATTATCGGCCCGACGGCCTCGCCGGACTGGATCCAGTTTTCGCCGAGCCTGCTGAAGACCCGCTCCGGCAAGATCATGCGCCGCATTCTGCGCAAGATCGCCGAGGACGACTTCTCCAATCTCGGCGATACCTCGACGCTCGCCGAGCCGGCTGTGGTCGAGGATCTCGTCGCCAATCGGCAGAACAAGCGGGCTGCGGCGGGCTGAGCCCGTCGCCAGTTCCGATCTGACGCGTGAGATGGCGTGCCTGCGATGGGCGCGCCATTTCTCTTACCGGGCTGATGGCAGCCAGCGCCTCGGCGTTTCGCGCGCATCGTCGTAGGCGGCCTCGAAGACGGGCGAGGCGAGGATGGCCTGCACGCGCAACCGGCCCGTGCCGGTGTTGTGGAAGCCGTGCTTGCGGCCCGCTGGAATGATTGCCGACTGGCCGGCCGAGAGCTGCCGCCGCTCCTCCTCGACCCAGACGAGCGCCTCGCCTTCGAGCACCGTCAGGATTTCCTCGACGGCGTGCAGGTGCGCCGGCGCGCCGAGGCCCGGATCGCACCACTGCTCGAAAATCGCGAGCTGCGATGTGCCCGTCGCCGCGGATGCGATCATTCGGGTCATGACGCCGGGCCGCCATTCGTCCTTCGGCTGGCGCGCGTGATCGACGACGGTCATCGGCATGGCCTGGCTCCCTCGCGTGCTCCGGCAGCTCGAGCAATGGTCCGAGCGTCACACTCCAGGCAGCGTTTGGCAATCGCTGCGCGGTTGCCAACTTCGCGGCTGGAGGCGCTTGACATGAGCCGCGATAGCGACGTTAGCTCATGTGTCTCGGATATGGAGCCATATTGTTCCAATGAATGAAATGATTGCATCTTCGGATCTCGCCGACCGATCGCCGGTCATGAAGGCGCTGCGCCTTCTGGCGCACATAGCCGCAAGCCAGGAGGCGCCGGGGCTCGCTGAGCTCAGCCGGGCCATGAACCTGCCGAAACCCACGACGCATCGGCTCGCGCGCGCCCTCGAGAAGGCGGGCTACGTCAGCAAGGATCCGCTGACCCTTCGCTATCATATCGGCTGGTCCTTCGAGGATATTGCCCTCAAGGGCCTGCGCAACAGCGCCGCGCACGGATATCGGCGGCGCATCATGAGCGAGCTGGCCGAGCGCCTGGAGGCGCGCGTCAATCTCGTCGTCCTGAAATCTGGCAACCTCTCGTTCGTGCAGTGGGTGGATTCGACGGCACCGCTGCGTATCAATATCAGCGGCGACATGCCGATGCCGGTTCATTGCAGCGCGAGCGGCAAGCTGCTGCTGGCGTTCGGGCCGAAGGAGCTCCGCGATGCGGTCATGCGCAGGGCGCCGTTCGAGCGATACACGAAGAATACGATCACGACCGCGAGCCGCTTCTCGCGCCATCTCGACGAGATCCTCGAGCGCGGATACTCGGTGGACGATCAGGAGCTGATCGCGGGCGTCAATTGCATCGCGGTGCCCATCCAGTTGCGTACGGGCCAGACGGTTGCCGGTCTGGCCGTCATGGCGCCCGCGGCCACGCTGCCCCTCGACAAGCTCAAGCAGCACCTGCCCGAGATCAAGGCGGCGGCAGCCCTCATTGCCGACGAGCTCGGGCGAAATTCATCCGCGACGCGCGGGGGCGGATCGCCCGCGACATCCAGAAAGTCCAAGACCGCCTCCACGACATCGGCGAGAAAGAGAACTCCGAAATGAGCACAGAGCTGACGCACAGTGACGTCGAAAGCATCCTGAAGATCATCGATGCCGCCGAGCATCTGAACGAGATCGAGATCGTTCACGGCGGCTTTCGCCTTCACGTCGTGCGCGACGGGGGCGGCCATGGCCGCTCGATCGCGCCGAGTGCGCCGATGGTGCCGCAGGCGCCGCCGCAGGTGCGCGCGAGCAGCGCGCCCGCCGCTGAGAAAGCCGCCGCTCCTGCCGCTGCGCCGGCGGTCACCTCAGAGATACCGCCGGGAACGGTCGCTATTCGGGCGCCCATGCTCGGCATCTTCTATCGCGCTCCGGCGCCGGGCGAGAAGCCCTTCGTCGAGGTTGGACAGCGCGTGAAGGCGGACGACACCGTGTGCCTGATCGAGGTGATGAAACTCTTCAACTCGATACGGGCGGGTGTCGACGGAGAGGTCGTCAAGATTTGTGCGGAGAACAGTGCGCTCGTCGAGTTCGATCAGGTCCTGATCTGCGTCAAGCCGAGCAAGGGCTGAACGGATGGCCTCTGCGCCTTTCAAGCGGATCCTGAGCGCCAACCGCGGTGAGATCGCGGCAGCGCAAGCGTGTACGGCCATCGCCGGACCGGCGATGTCGCAACTAGAAATCGACATGGGAGGAAAGGGCCAAAATGGCCGCGACAACGAAGGGAGAAGTCGGTCGATCTGAGATGCCCGAAGCCTTGGGCGCGAGCATCAGGATCATCGCATGGAACGCTCTATCGCTGGCGATCGCGCTTGTCGTCTGGCAGCTCGCCTCGCGAGCCGTGGCATCGCCGTTCTTTCCTGCGCCGATGCAGATCGTGGACGCTTTCATCCAACTCGCCACGCGCGGCGATACGACCGGCCATTCGCTTTGGGAGCACTCGTGGGCGAGCATCGAGCGCGTGCTCGTCGGCTTTGGCCTGGGCGTCGTCTTCGCGGTTCCGCTCGGCCTCCTGATGGGTCTCTATCCCAAGCTTTATTCGGGTACGCGCTCCGTCATCGAGCCCTTCCGTTTCATTCCGCCAATCGCCTGGATTCCGCTGGCAATTATCTTCTTCTCCGGTCTCTCGCGCTTTGCCTTCCTGATCTTCCTCGGGGCCTTCTTTCCGATCTTCACGTCGACGCTCGTCGGCGTCGCGCGTGTCGAGCCCATACATCGGAAGGTCGGCATCGTGCACGGCGCCAGCAAGCTCTGGATCCTTCGCCGCGTCGTAGTCCCGACCGTGATGCCGGACATCATGGCGGGCATGCGGGTCGGTCTCGGGACGGCGTGGCTGACGATCGTGGCCGCGGAGCTCGCCGGCGGCATCTCGACAGGTCTCGGTCGCATGATGACGAACTACGCAGAGCTGATCATGGTCCCGCACGTCATCGTCGGCATGCTCCTCATCGGTCTCATCGGCTTCCTCATGAACGAGGTCCTGCTGCTCATCGAGCGGCGGCTCTTCCGTTGGCGTTGGCAGGTCAGCCTCTAGGAGAGAATACGAATGCACGCGCCAATTTCTCCGGCCAAGGTCGACGTGGATGCGACGCACCGCTACGGGGCGCTGACTGTCCACGAGGATCTGAAGTTCAGCGTCGCCACGAACGAGTTCATCTGCATCTGCGGTCCATCCGGCTGCGGCAAGACCACCCTCCTGGACATGCTCGCGGGCATCCTCGTGCCCTCGAACGGCCACGTGCTTATCGACGGCACGCCGGCCGATCCGAAGAAGCACAGCATCTCGTTCGTATTCCAGGAGCCGTCGACTTTTCCCTGGCTGACCGTGTCGGAGAACGTCGCGACCGGTCTCAACATCAAGGGTGCGTCGCGCGATCAGGTGCGATCGAAGGTCGCCGATATCATCGGCATCGTCGGCCTCTCCGGATTCGAGAGCTACTATCCCCACCAGATATCGGGCGGCATGAAGCAGCGCGTCGCGATCGCGCGGGCATTTGCGACGGAGGCCGATCTCATCCTCATGGACGAGCCGTTCGTCAGTCTCGATCAGCCGACGCGCGAGCACATGCAGCGCGAGGTGCTGGACATCTGGCGCCACATGAAGCGGACCGTGATCTTCGTCACGCATAATCTGGAGGAAGCGGTCTATCTCGCCGATCGCGTGCTCATTCTCTCGGCGAAGCCGGCGCGCATCGTGGCGGAGCTGCGTGTCCCGCTTCAGCATCCGCGCGATCCGCTGTCGGTCGAGTTCACGGAGCTGCGCTCGAAGTGCGTGCAGTGGCTGCACGCTCCGCATTGAGGAAAAAGCTGCCGCAGAGCAGCCCGGATCTAGGCAGGAGAGCAAGGAGGAGGACTATGCATACAAGGCGAACTACGCTCAAGGGAATTGCTGCAACAGCGCTCATGCCGACCGCTGTCGGACTGGGTGCCGGCACTGCTGCCGCTCAATCGATGAAGACCGTTCGGCTCGCCGATCAGAACGGCTCCGAAGTCGACTATGCGGCCGTTTGGGTCGCCGAGCTCAACGGCTACTATCAGGACGAAGGCATCAAGATCGATCGCAAGACGTACGCGAACGGTCCCTCGGCTCTGCTCGACATCAAGAACCTCGACGCCGTCATGGCGGCCATCGTGCCGTTCATGCAGTTCGTCGCGCGCGGCGGCGATCTCAAGATCGTCATGTCGGTGACGAAGGGCAACGCGCCGATCATCGGCAAGAAGCAATACAAGTCGGTCAAGGAGCTGGATGGCAAGAAAGTCGGCACGCCTGGTCTCGGCACGATCCACGATGCGGTGTTGAGCTACATACAGCGCTCGCAGAACATCAAGTTCCAGCATGTGCCGGCGAAGATCACCGACGTCGCCATCATGATCCAGAAGGGCGAAGTGGAGGCCTTCATCGGATGGGAGCCGGCGTCGGCCGCCGCGGTGGCGAAAGCCCCGGATCTCCTCCATTACATTCAGCGCATGCCGCCGATTCCGAACTCGGAAAGCCTCCAGCTCGCCTTCACGCCGCAATACGTGAAGGAGAATCCGGAGACGGTCGAGAAGTTCGTGCGCGCGACGCTGCGCGGCATCCAGTGGATCAAGGCGAACGGAGACCAGAAGACTGCCGAATTGGTCTCGAAGAAGATGAATGATCCGAGCTCTCTTCCGGTCAACCTCGATGCGCTGAAGTCGGTCGACCTGACGCAGCCGCGTCTCGACATGCCGTCGACGCGCCTCTGGATGACGACGATCGCCCAGCAGGGAAAGATCCCCGAGGATCTCGTCAAGGACGTGGATGGATGGATCGGGAAGTACCTCGATTATTCGTTCCTCGAGAAGGCCGAAGCCTCGCTGAAGTGAAGTCGTGTCGGCGGCGGACTTCGTCTGCCGCCGACATGCCGTGAATTGCGGAGATCTCATGCGCGAAGTAGCCGTCGTAGACACCACACTGCGTGATGCCCACCAATGCCTCTGGGCGACGCGCATGACGACCGCCCATATGCTGCCGATCGCGGAGCGCATGGATCGCATCGGCTTCCGGCGCATCGATCTCGCGGGTACGATCCAGTTCGATGTTTGCGTGCGATACCTCAAGGAAGATCCTTGGGAGCGCATGCGGCTGATGCGGCAGCGCATTACGCAAACGCCGCTCAGCTCATTCACGCGGTCGAAGAACCTCGTCGCGTTCGACGTCCTGCCGGACGACATCGTCGAGCTCTGGGTCGAGCGGCTGGTGGCCAACGGATTTCGGGAGATCGGCAGCTTCGACGGTCTCAACGACGTCGACAACATGCTCACGACGATCAATGTGGCCCGCCGTCTCGGGGTCAAGACGTTCGGCGCGCTTTCCTATGGCTTGTCGCCGGTCCACACGGATGAGCTGTACATAAGGACGGCCAGAGATCTCATCCAGCGCGGCAAGGTCGATGCGATCTGGCTGAAGGATGCCGGCGGTCTGCTGACGGTGGACCGCATCCGCACGCTGGTTCCGGCCATCAAAGCCGTCATCGGTAATGTGCCGCTCGAACTGCACAGTCACTGCATGACGGGGGTTGCGCCGTTCGTGTATCTGGAGGGCATCAAGGCGGGTGCCGATATGGTGCACACGTCGATCGCGCCGCTCGCCAACGGGAACGCGCAGCCCGCGACGCAGTCCACGGTCAAGAACCTGCGGGCGCTCGGCTACTCGGTGAACATCGACGATGCGCTCGTCGATGAGGTGGGCGAGCACTTTCGTCAGGTCGCGATGCAGGAGGGTAAGCCGCTCGGCGCGCCGCAGGAGTACGATGCTTTCCACTACGAGCATCAGATTCCCGGCGGCATGATGTCGAACTTCCGCTCGCAGCTCGCTCAAGCAGGGCTTTCGCATCTCTTGCAGCAGCTTCTCGAGGAATGCGCGCGCGTTCGCCGCGAGCTCGGCTTTCCGATTCTCATCACGCCGTTCGCGCAGTTCGTCGGCACGCAGGCCGTGCTCAATGTCGTGCAGGGCGAGCGCTACCGGACGGTGCCGGACGAAGTGAAGAAGTACGCGCTCGGATATTTCGGGAAGCTGCTTGCGCCGGTCGATCCCGACGTTCTGGATCGCATCGTGACGAACGGCTCTCCGAGAATCGCCTTGAAGCCCGCGCCGCTCGAGCCGGCGGTCGACAAGCTCCGCCGTCAGTATCCCGAGGCCGATGACGATGAGCGCCTGCTGCGGTTCATGTTTGCGGGTCCGCAGGTCGATGAAATGCGCGCCGCGGGCGCCATGAGGACCGAGTACCTGTTCCAGGCGCCGCTCGTTAAGCTCGTGCAAGAGCTGGCCGATCGGCGGATCGCTAGAGTGCACTTCTCCACGGCGTAGCGGTTGGTCGGCGCGACGGCGCGGCGCGCCCCGATCGCCACCTCCGCGCCCGTGGTGGTAGCTGACATTGCCTCTAAATTCAGATCCAGCGGCTGAGGACGCCTGGATTGCGCCTGCTCTCTGTTGACTCCGGCCGATTAGTAGTATTGTCTACTGCTACCTTATAAACCGCTGGAGCTGTTCAAGATGCCAAGTGTCTCCACCCCTCAGCAGGCCGAGGAGCTCAAAGGGCTCACGATGCGCTTTGCCGAGCATGTCGCCGGCCTGACGTACGAGGACCTTCCCGATGATGTCGCGCACAAAGCGAAGCTGATCCTGCGCGACGGTGTCGGCAACGAGATCGCGGCGTCGGCCATCAGCGAGCCGGCCAACAAAGTCATCGAGCTGGTCAAGGAGTGGGGCGGCGCGCCCCAGAGCACGATCATCGGCCACGGCATGAAGGTGCCGACGCCGAATGCCGCTCTGGTCAACGCCATGATGGGGCACGGGATCGAACTCGACGATGCCCACGGCACGGGATTGATCAAGGCGGGCTCGGTGCTCGTCCCCGCCGCCTTCGCCGTCGCCGAGATTTCGGGCGCGTCCGGCAAGGATGTCGTGGCGGGCGTGGTCGCCGGCTATGACGTGGCCGTGCGCATCGCCAAGGCCATCAATCCGGGCCATCGCCAGCGCGGCTATCACACGACCGGCACGGTCTCCGCCATCGGCGCCGCAGCCATGAGCGCGAAGCTGCTCGGCGGCAATGCGGAGCAGATCGCGTGGGCGATCGGTCTCGCCTGCATGCAGTCGGCCGGCATCCAGTCCTATCTCGACGATCCGTGCATGGCCAAGCCCTTCAGCCCCGGCAAGTCGGCCTATAACGGCGTCCTCGCCGCCATCATGGCGAGCCGCGGCTTCAGCGGCCCGAAGAAGGTGCTCGAGTCGCGCGAAGGCTTCCTCAATGCCTTCACCGACAGCGTCCGCCTCGACGATCTCAAGGACGATCTCGGCAAGCACTTCGCGATCATGGAAGTCGGCTTCAAGCCGCATGCCGCGTGCCGTTATGCCCACGGTCCGATCGACCTCGCGCAGGATGCCTACCGCCTCGATGGCGTGCGTCTCGACAATGTCGAGCATGTCACCGTGCACATGAGCAAGCTCGCGATCCGTCAGGCCTCGAAGCCCGTTTGCACGAACCTGAACGCGGCCATGGGTAGCACGCAGTTCAGCGTTGCGCTCTCGCTTGCGGCGGGCGGCAATGGCCTCAAGGAATACTGGGACGGATACAAGCAGTCCGATGTCCATTCGGGCATGAACAAGGTCGAGTTGCGCGAGGAGCCGGCCTTCGGTCTCGGCGGCCGCCAGGCGCAGATCGACATCGCGCTCAAGGATGGCCGCAAGGTCACGCGCAGCTCCGAAGAGCCGAAGGGCGAGCCGTCGAACCCGCTGACGGTCGACGAGCTCGAGGGCAAGTTCCTCGCCATGACCACCATGGTGATCGAGGAGAAGCAGGCGCGGAAGGTGAGCGATCTGGTGATGTCGCTCGAGCGCCAGCCGAAAGCCGACGTGATCCCGCAGGCAACGGTGGTGAACAATGGCCCTTCGCTTCGCGCAGCGTGAGCAACTGCTGCCGACAGAAACGTCGCCCGCGCAT
>JAEWIJ010000270.1 GCA_023387235.1 Pseudomonadota bacterium | reverse complement strand
CCCTAGCCCTCTCCCCGCTAGAGCGGGGAGAGGGGATAATCGCTTCTTCCGCGCCCTACTTCCCCTTGAACTTCGGCGGTCTCTTCTCGGAGAAAGCGGCGCGGCCCTCGACCCAGTCCGTGCTGCGGTTGATCGCGTCCACCTGCGCGCGCGCAATGCCGGCAATCTCGGTCGGCCCCTTGGGCAATGTCTCGGCCGCGAAACGCTTTAGCATGCGCGAGGGCATGGGCGCCGTCTCGGCAATGCGCCGCGCATAGTCCATCGCCGTCGGCATGAGCTGATCGATCGGCACGATCTTGTTCGCATAGCCGACCTCATAGGCCCGCTGCGCGTCGATTGTATCGCCGACGAGCAGCAGCTCCATCGCGATCTTGTGCGGAATGCGCGTCACGAGATTCGAGATCAGGCCGCCCGAGAAGGCGATCTTCACTTCCGGGTACGAGAACTTGGCATTCTCCGCGACGATCATGATGTCAGCCATGGTCGTCAGCACCATACCCCCGCCGATGCACCAGCCCGCCACCGCCGCGACCACCGGCTTGTCGACGGGATAACCGATGCCCGGAATACCGTGATAGAGATGATGCGGCACCGCCTTGAGATCGGCACCCGCGGAGAACGCCTTGTCGCCCGCGCCCGTCAGCACCGCGACGCGCGCCGCGTCGTCGGCCATGAACTGCACCCAACGGTCGTGCAGACCATCGACGATCTCGGTGTCGAGCCGGTTCATGCGCTCCGGCTTGTTCATCGTGATGACCGCGACCATGCCGTCGCGCTTGTAGGTGACCGCCGAACTCTCGCTCATGACTTTCTCCCTGCGCGGATGCCGCTCGTCGCCACGCCGGCAGACTTGAACGCGGCGATTTCCTCGGCCGAGTAACCGGCCTCGCCGAGCACCGCATCCGTGTCCGCGCCCGGCATAACCGGGAAGCGCTTGATCTCCGCGCCGCCGTGCGCATAGCGAATGCCCGACGCGATCAGCTCGACCTCGCCATAAGGCGAGTCCACTTTCTGGAGCACCGTGCGATGCCCGAGCTGCGGATGCTTCACCACCTCGGAGAGCGACCAGATGCGCGAGCACGGCACGTTCGCGGCCGTCAGGCGTTCATCCCATGTCGCCGCATCCGCAGTCGCGAACACCTCCTCGATGATCTGGCGCAGCGCGACCTCGTTCTCGATGCGCGCCGGCCAATCGATGAAGCGCGGATCGCTCGGCAGATCGGGATGGCCAATCGCCTTGGCGAGCGCGACGAACTGCTTGTCGTTGTTCACGGCGAGCAGCAGATGGCCACCTTTGACCTTGAACAGATCAGCCGTCGGCAGCCGGCTCTGCGCGCGATTGCCCGATGGTCCCTGCACATGCCCGCCGACCGTGTAGTCCACGACGAACGACGACATGAACGTGAGCGCCGAATCGAGCATCGCGACATCGACGAGCTGGCCCTTGCCCGTGTGCGTGCGCTGGAAGAGCGCACTCGCGACGCCGAACGCGAGCGACATGCCGCCGATCGCATCGCACACGGCAAAGCCCGCGCGCGTCGGCCCGCTCTCCGGCGAGCCGGTGATCGACATGAGGCCGCTCATCGCCTGGATCTTGCCGTCGTAGGCGCCCGTCGTGCGCTCGGGTCCGACCTGACCGAAGCCGGACACCGCGGCATAGATGATGCGCGGATTGACCTTCGACAGCGCCTCATGGCCGATGCCGAGCTTGTCCATGACGCCGGGACGGAAGTTCTCCATCACGACATCCGCCGTCTCGGCGAGCTTCTTCACGATCGCGATCGCCTCGGGCTTCGTGAGATCGAGCGCGATGTTGCGCTTGTTGGCATTGATCGCCATCCAGCCTGTGCCGAGCCCGCGGTCGGACCATTCCTTGTTCGGCGGGCCGTAGCGCATGTCGTCGCCGCCCGGCCGCTCGATCTTGATGACATCGGCACCGAGCAGCGCGAGCTGGTAGCTGCCGAACGGTCCTGCAAATACCTGCGTGAAATCGAGGACGCGGACGCCCGTGAACGGCTGGCTCATTCCGCCGCCCCCTTCAGCTTCATGTCCTCGGCGAGCTTGACCTTGGCGATTTCCTTGTTCCGCTGGAACTCGGCTTTGCGCCGCGCGATCTCCTCAGCGGAGAGGCGATCGAGGTTCGAGTAGTCGAGCTTCCAGTCGTGATCGTCGCTCCAGGGAATCGGGTTCTGCACGGTCGTGCGCGGAGCGGGCGCCGACTCGAGAACGCGCAGCGCGTGCTCAAGCGTCTTGCGCTGCGAGTCCTTGTCCTTGGGCCGGCCGGCCGCATTGCCGAGCGGGAAATCGCTGAAGGCAAAGCGCGGCACGCCGATGAACTCGACGATGTCCTTCGCGCAACCCATGACGACCGTCGGAATGCCGGCGGCTTCGAGCGCACGGGCCGCAAGGCTGATGCTCTGGTGGCAGACCGGGCAGTTCGCGCAGAGGATGGCAACGTCGGTCTTGTCCTCGATCACGCGCCGCACGAGCTCGGGGCAATCGACGTCCAGCGTCGTGCGATGGCTGCGGTTGGTCGGAAGCCCATGCACGTGCGGCGTGAGACCGCCGATCAGTCCGCGCTTTGCAGCCTCGCGCAGTGCCGGCAGCGGAAACCACGTGCCGGAATCCTCCTGCGTCGTGTGATTGCGATCGATCCCGACATGCGAGATGCGCGTGTCGTGATCCTTCGCGGAATCGAGCGAATAAATCACGTAGAACTTGGCGGCCGAATTGTACGGCGAGCCGGGGCCCTGGTCGCCCTTGTCCGGCTGATAAAGTGCCGCCGTCGTGATCAGCGTCACCTTGCACTGGCTGAGTGGCTTCTTGAGCGGCGTGAAGGGCACGTCATCGTAGTGCGCCCACTTGTAGGGCGCGCCAAAGCCGAGGCCGACGTAGTAATCGCGGATGCGCTTGCGGTACGGGATGGGCTCGGAATGGTCCGGCGCGAAGCCGAAATCCTCGTCGGCAGGGACGCTCATGGGGCGGTCTCCTCTGGGTTCAGTCTTTGAGCGTATTGTCGCCGTTTCAGGCGAGCGCGCAAGGGCGCGGTCCCCTACTGAGAGCAACCCTGCCGCGCCGTCATCGCCCGGTCCATTTGGGCTTGCGCTTCTCGGCGAAAGCCTTGGGACCTTCGACGGCATCCTCGCTGTTGCGATGCGCGACATAGGCCGGATAGCGCATATTCTTCATGCTCATTTCCAGGACCGGATTGTCGAGCGATCGCATGACGACCTGCTTGGTCGCGCGAATGCTCATCGGCGAGCATTCGAGGATCATGTCGGCCCAGCGGCGCGCCTCCTTCATGAGGTCCGCGTGGGGCACGACCGCCGTGACGAAGCCGAGCTCGTAGCCCTCGGCCGCCGGCACGTGGCGCCCGGTCAGCATCATGCCCATGGCCTTCTTGAGCGGGATCTCGCGCGCGAGACGCTGCATGCCGCCGGCACCTGCGGAGAGACCGACGCGCGGCTCGGGCAGTGCGAACCGCGCCTTGTCCGAAGCAATAATGATGTCGCACGCGAGCGCGATTTCGAACCCGCCGCCCATGGCGACGCCGTTGACTGCCGCGATCAGCGGCTTGTCGAGGTCGTGGCGGTTCGTGAGTCCGCCGAAGCCCGAAGGCGGCGAGGCGGGGCGCGCACCGGACTTCGCGCGGAGCTCGGCGTGATACTTGAGATCGTTGCCGGCGGAGAAGGCGCGATCGCCGGCGCCCGTGACGATTCCGATCCAGAGATCGGGGTCGGCGGCGAAGGCGTCGAATATATTCGACAGCTCCTGGCTGACCATCGGGTGCACGGCATTCATCACCTCGGGACGATTGATCGTCACCGTGAGAATGTGGCCGTCGACATCGACCTTCGTGAACTCGCCGTTCTTCAGGGCGCTCATGCGTACCTCCTAAACCACGACCGGCTTGATATGCGCGAGCACCCACGAAGCGAGACCTGTCAGCGCATGATCGCCGTGCACGGGACCGCAGAGTTGCACGCCGACCGGCAATCCTCCGACGGCCATCAGCGGCAACGTGATCACCGGCATGCCGATCGCCGACGTGAAGTAGTTGCAGGCCGCGTTGCCCGTCGTGCGCACTTCGTTGCCGCCGACAGGTCCCGAATGCGGCGCAACGCCCGGCGAGGCGAGCGCGATGACCGCATCGGCATCGATCATCAGCTCGGCATGGCGCCGCCGCATGTCCTCGCGCCGCATGACGGCCGTGCGATAGGTCTCGGGCGTATAGCCCTCCGCACGCATGAGGCGCTCGCCGAGGCTCGCCGACATCTGGCCCGGATAGCGCTCGGCGAAATTGCGCCACGACCAGCGCGCTTCCCAGCCGCACGTCACGGCCGTGCCCGCGCCGGCTGCCGCGATCGACTGCTCGAAGGCTTCGACCTTCGGCGAGGTCTTGCGCGTGATGATCTCGACGCCCGCTTGGGCGAGGCTCGCGCAGATTTTCTCGAAGGCCTGATGCGTGGCGCCATCCGCGACCGCCCAGCCCTCGGTCTCGACGGCGATAAGGCGGCGCGGCTTCCGCGAGGCGGCCGGCGCGGCGTCGCCATAAAGACCCGGCGAGCCAGGATCGCCGCCCGCATCGACGCCGATCTGCCAAGCGCAGGCCCACATGTCCTCGATCGAGTTCGCGTGCGGGCCGACGGTCGACTGGCTGTAGCCTTGCCGCTCGCCGCGATTGAGCGCGCCCTGCGTCGGCTTCAGCGCGATGTTGCCGCAGTAGCTCGAGGGGCGGATGATCGAGCCGCCGACCTGCGTGCCGAGCGCGAGCGGCACCATGTCCGCCGCGACCGCCGCAGCGGAACCCGACGACGAGCCGCCGGGCGTGCGCGCCGCGTCCCACGGATTGGTCGTCGGCCCCGGATGCGACATGCCCATCTCGGTCGTGACGAGCTTGCCGAGGATCACCGCGCCGCCGCGACGCAACGCCTGCACGGCGGCGGAATCCTCGCCCGTCGTGCGGCCCTTCATGGCGGGCGTGCCCATCTCGGTCGGCATGTCCTTGGTCGCGATCAGATCCTTGATACCGATCGGACAGCCATCGACGGCGGAGAGAGTGCGCCCCGACTTGTAACGCGCGCCGGCCTCGTCGGCTGCGGCACGCGCGCCGTCCTGGTTCGTGCACACCCAGGCCTGAACGACCGGCTCGCGCGCCGCGATCGTTTCAAGGCAGCGTTCGAGATACTTGCGCGGGGTGTCGCTGCCATCGGCGAACGCGCGCACGCGATCCGAGAACGTCAGCCGCCGCGCGGCGGGATCATAAGAAGGCGCAGACATGGATTTGCTCCCATCTTCGAGCGAATCACGCTCAGACGTCGAAGAACACGGTCTCGTCCGGCCCCTGCATGTGGATGTCGAGGCGATAGACGATGCCGGCGGATGTGTCGTCCCTGGTTGCGACCAGTGTCTTCCGGCGCTCGGTCGGCACGCTCGCCAGCACCGGATCGCGCGCGTTCGCGGCGGCTTCATCCGAGAAGTAGATGCGCGTGTAGGCGTGCAGCAGCAGCCCGCGCATGAAGACGACGACATTCACGTGCGGCGCCTGCGCGCCGTCGACCGAGCCCGGCTTGATCGTGTCGAATATGAAGCGCGACTGCGCGTCCGTGCCGGTGCCCATGCGACCGAAACCCCGGAAGGCGATGTTGGAGCCGCGCGGATCGGCGGGATGGGCGTAGCGCCCTTCGCCGTCAGCCTGCCAGATCTCGATCATGGCATCCGGCACGACCTCGCCCTTGCCGTCGAAGACGCGACCCTCGATGCGGATGCGCTGTCCGGGCACATCGCCCTCGATAAGCGATCCACCGGCTACGCTGGCGAAGTCGTAGCCGTACTGCTCCGGCGTCAGCGCATAGGCGAAGAACGGGCCGACTGTCTGCGAGGGCGTCTGGCGTAGCTTGCTCATGCTCTTACTCTGTCGGCGTCTGGCGGCGACCGCGCAGCACGAAATCGAACTCGTAGCCGAGCGCGAACGATGGCTCGGTGTGCTCGAGCATGAACTTCGAGATGAGCAGCTCGCGGCAATCGGCGGGCGTGCCCATGTAGATCGGATCGAATGCGAGGAGCGGATCGCCCGGGAAGTACATCTGCGTCACGAGGCGCGTCGAAATGCTCGGCCCGAAGAGCGAGAAGTGGATGTGCGCGGGCCGCCAGGCGTTCTCATGATTGCCCCAGGGATAGGCACCGGGCTTGATCGTCGTGAACTTGTAGCGGCCCTCGCTGTCGGTCACGCAGCGGCCGCCGCCGAGGAAGTTCGGATCGAGCGGGGCCGGGTGCTGGTCCACCACGTGCACGTAGCGGCCGGCCGCGTTGGCCTGCCAGATCTCGATCAGCATGTTGGGTTGCGGGCGGCCGTCCTCGTCGAGCACGCGACCGGTCACATGAATGCGCTCGCCGATCGGCTCCGCGCCCTTCACCGCATTGCGCGTCAGATCCGCATCGAGCGCGCCGAGGCAATCGTGTCCATAGACGGGGCCGGTGATTTCCGAGAGCGACTGGCGGATCGGAATGAGCTGCTTTGCCGGCGCGCGCAGCACAGTCGATTTATAGCCCGGATGCAGGTACGGCGGCTGCGACGACCAGTCTCGCGGCGCGTAGCTCTCCGTCATCGGCCCTCTCCCTCGATTATTGCCATTGCCTTGTTTTCCAGAAGCTTACCAGCAGGCCCCTGGGAGAAACAAGCAACCGAGCCATGCTCAATAGGGCAGGCCGACGTAGTTCTCGGCAAGGGAAGCGGCGGCATGGCGCGAGGTCGTCACATGATCGAGCTCGGCCGTGCGGAGTTTCTCGGCAAAAGGCTCGGCATTGGGGAAGCGGTGGAGCAGCATGGTCATCCACCACGAGAAGCGGACGGCCTTCCAGACGCGGGCGAGCGCGCGGGCCGAATAGGCGTCGAGGCCGGCGGTCGACCGCTCGGCGTAGAACTCGCGCAGCGCCGCGGAGAGATAGTGGACGTCGCTCGCTGCGAGATTGAGGCCCTTGGCTCCGGTCGGCGGCACGATGTGGGCCGCGTCCCCGCAGAGGAAAAGGCGCCCGAAGCGCATGGGCTCGGCGACGAACGAGCGCAGCACGGCAATGGACTTCTCGAATGAGGGGCCGATCTTCACAGCGTCGGCGGCATCGGCCGGCAGGCGCCGGCGCAGCTCATCCCAGAAGCGCTGGTCCGACCAGTTCTCGACCTTCTCGTCGCCATCGCACTGGACGTAGTAGCGGCTGCGTGTCGGCGAGCGCATGGAGCAGAGCGCAAAGCCGCGATCGTGGGTCGCGTAGATCAGCTCGTGACTGACTGGCGGCACGTCCGCGAGAATGCCGAGCCAGCCGAAGGGATATGACCGCTCGAAGGTCGAGATCGCGCCCTCGGGCACCGATCGGCGCGAGATGCCGTGATAGCCGTCGCAGCCGGCAATGAAATCGCAGTCCACGCGGTGCGCCTTGCCATCGTGGACATAGGTCACATAGGGCGCATCCGTGTCGAAGTCGTGCGGCGTCACATCGGCAGCTTCGTAGACGGTCGCGGCGCCTGCCGCCTCGCGGCCGCGCATGAGATCCGCCGTCAGCTCGGTCTGGCCATAGACGACGACCCGCTTGCCGCCCGTCAGCGCGTGCAGATCAATGTGGTGGCGCCGGCCATCGAAGGCGATCTCGAAGCCGTCGTGCTTCAAGCCCTCTGCGTCGAGCCGCCCGGCGAGTCCCGTGGCGCGCACAAGCCCGACCGTCCCTTCCTCGAGCACACCGGCGCGCACACGAGAGAGCACGTGATCCTTGCTCGACCGCTCGAGGATCAGCGCGTCGACGCCAATGCCGTGCAGGAGCTGGCCCAGCAGCAGGCCGGCCGGCCCCGAGCCGATGATGACGACTTGCCTGCGCATCCTGGAAAGCCTCCCGGTCCCGGCAATTTTTGCCCTCACAGTACGGGCCGGTTAACCTGCGGCCAGTCTATCTGGGAATCGGACGCGAGCCATCCCCGGACATTCGTAGGATCAACGCCACATGAGAAACCTGATCACCGATATCGAAGGCCTGCGCGTCGGCCATGCCCATGACCCCGCCATCGCGAGCGGCGTGACGGTGATCGTGATCGACGCCGACAACGTCGCCTCAGCCGTCACGCGGGGCGGCGCGCCGGGCTCACGCGATACGACGCTGCTCGACCCGGAAATGAGCGCGGTGGGCGTCAATGCCGTGGTCCTCTCCGGCGGCTCGCTCTTCGGCCTCGATGCGGCCGGCGGCGTCGTGAACTGCCTCAGGGAGAAGGGTGCCGGCGTCCGCATCGGACCGATCAATATCCCGATCGCCGTGCAGGCCACGACCTTCGACATGCTGAACGGGGGAAACAAGAATTGGGGGCGCACGCCCCCCTACTGGGAGCTCGGCTGGCAGGCGGCCGAACGTGCGACCGGCGGGGACTTCGCACTCGGCACGGTCGGCGGCGGTTACGGCGCCACGACCGTGCTGCTCAAGGGCGGCGTCGGCTCGGCCAGCATGGTCACGGCGAGCGGCTTCACCGTGGCGGCGATCGCCGTGGTCAACGCCGTGGGCTCGGCGACGATCGGCACCGGACCGCATTTCTGGGCAAGCCAGGTCGAGGTCGGCAAGGAATTCGGCGGCCTCGGCAGTCCCGCGCACTTGTCCGGCGACGATCTCGCCTTGCGCATGAAGGGTGGCCGGCAACCGGCGACCACGATCGGCCTCGTCGCGACCGACGCGATCCTCACCAAGCCGCAGGCCAAACGCATGGCCATCATGGCCGACGACGGCCTCGCCCGCGCCATTCGTCCCGCGCACGCGCCCATGGACGGCGACACCGTGTTCGCACTCGCCACGCAGCGAAGGCCGCTGACCGATGCGCTGCCCGATCTCACGGAGATCGGCATGGCGGCCGGCGATTGCCTCGCGCGTGCCATTGCGCGCGGCGTCTACGAGGCGACGGCGCTGCCCTTCCCGGGCGCGCTGCCCGCGTGGCGCGACAGGTTCGGGGAATCGGGCTGATCGCTCAGAACCGCTCCGCGCGATAGGGATGCGGATCGGTGAAGGGCTTCTCGCCCGTCATCATCTCGGCGAGCAGGCGGCCGGTCACCGGCCCGAGCGTGAAACCGAGATGGTGGTGGCCGAAGTTCATCCAGAGGCCCTTCTTGCCCGCGGCCTGGCCGATGACCGGCAGCATATCGGGCATGGTCGGACGACGGCCGAGCCAAGGCTCCGCCTCGACACGCTCGGCGAGCGGGAATGCGGCACGCGCGAGCGGCTCGACGCGCTCGAGCTGCGCGTAATTCGGCGGCGCATCGCGCGTCGCGAACTCGGCGCCCGTTGTGATGCGTATGCCTTTCGTCATCGGCGCCATGGCATAGCCGACCGAGGTATCGATGACCGGGCGGCTGAGCGTCGCGTTGCCGTCGGCGCGATAGTGCATGTGATAACCGCGCTTGACGCCGAGCGGCAGCTTGAGGCCCTGCGCGCGCGTGACGGTGTCGGACCACGGCCCGAGCGCCACGACGACATCCGGCGCCGAGATCCAGCCGTCGCGCGTCGCGACTTTCCAGCCCGCGCCGTCCCGCATCAATGAGCGCGCCTCGCCCTCGACGAGCGCACCGCCACGCCGCACGAAGAGGTCGCCGTACGCCTTTCCGAGCGCGCTCGGATCGGCAACGCTGCAGGGATCGGGTAGGAAGATGCCGCCGACATAGACGGGCTTAAGGTGCGGCTCCATCTCGGCGAGACCGGCGCGATCGACCGGCTGCGCGACGACACCGTACTTGGCCTTGACCTGACTGTCCTCGCGGATGGCCTTCTCCAGACCCTCCTCGCTCCGATAGAGGCGCAGATAGCCGGTTCTGCGGATCATGCCGATGACGCCGGCCTCGTTCATGAAGTGCTCGTGCTCGGCGACGCAGCGCGTCACGATCGGCGCCATGGCGCGCGCGGTCGCGTGCATCCCTTCCGGGGTTGACCAGCTCCAATACTTGAACATCCACGGCGCGATGCTCGGCAGCGACGACCACTGGAAGGACGCCTCGGTCGATTGGTTGCGCGCGTGACGCAGGATCGTCGCCCAATCGCGCGGGAAGAGATAGGGCACGATGCCCTCGGCCTGGATGATGCCGGCATTGCCGTACGAGGTCTCCTCGGCCACGCCGCGCCGGTCGACGAGGGCCACCGAACGGCCGCGCTGCTGCAGGTGCAGCGCCGTTGACACGCCGACCATGCCGGCGCCGAGGACGATGACATCTTTGCTCATGTGGGATGGGTCCGGTGCAGATGAATTCCTGGAGCTCTGTGCCTTTGGATCGCGTCTTTGGTCGTGTTCGCTCCCGGGGGCCCGCCTCTTCCGGACGCCTTTTTGCTGCGCCGGCGGCCGGCACAGTGCCTACGCTTCCAGCTTCCAATTGTCAGCCTCGAATGGCAATAGTCCATTGACGCCGACCCGTCATGCGTAGCGACGTGCGGCATTCAGCCGGGGCCGGCCCGTTCGACTGGAATTCAAGAAGGCAGATCATGACCGCGGACAGCAATCTCAGGATCGACGGCAAGCGGCTGTGGGACAGCCTTATGGATATGGCGAAGATCGGCGCAACGCCGAAAGGCGGCGTTAACCGCCTAACGCTGACCGATCTCGACCGCCAGTCGCGCGATCTTTTCGGGGAGTGGTGCCGCAAGGCGGGCTGCACGATCAAGATCGACCGCATGGGCTCGATGTTCGCGCGCCGCGCCGGCACGGACGACAGCCTCCCCCCGGTTCTCATCGGCAGCCACCTCGACACGCAGCCGACCGGCGGCAAGTTCGACGGTGCCCTCGGCGTCATGGCGGCGCTGGAAGTCGTGCGCTCGCTCAACGATCTCGACATCAAGACGCGCCATCCGATCGAGGTCTGCATGTGGACGAACGAGGAGGGCTCACGTTTCGCGCCGGCCATGATCGCGTCTGGCGTTTTTGCCGGCGTGATCTCGCTCGAAGAGGCGCTGGCGACAAAGGATCCCGAGGGCAAGGCCTTCGGCGCCGAGCTCGACCGCATCGGCTATTCGGGACCGGAGAAGGTCGGCGGACGCCCGATCCATGCGCTCTTCGAGCTGCATATCGAGCAGGGACCTATCCTCGAAGAGGAAGGCATCGAGATCGGTATCGTCACTGCCGCCAACGGGCAGAAGTGGTACGAGATCACGCTCACGGGCGTCGAGAGCCACGCCGGGCCGACGCCCATGAACCGGCGCAAGGACGCACTCGTCGGCGCGGCGCGCATCGTGGAGCTCGTGAACAAGATCGGGCACGATCACGACCCGAGTGCCTGCGCGACGTGCGGCATGGTCGAGGTCTATCCGAACTCGCGCAATGTCATTCCGGGGCGCGTGTTCATCACCGTCGACTTCCGCCATCCGGACGGCGAGAAGCTGATCTCCATGGACAAGGCGCTGCGCGCAGGGCTCGAGGAGATCGCGGCTCGCACGGGCGTCTCAGCCGAGATCAAGATGGTCGCCGACTTCGCGCCGCAGCCCTTCGAGGCGAGCTGCGTCACGGCCGTGCGCAATGCCGCGAAGAAGCTCGGCTATTCGACGCGCGACATCACCTCGGGCGCAGGCCACGATGCGGTCTACGTCGCGCGCGTCGCACCCGCCGCCATGATCTTCACGCCGTGCATCGACGGCATCAGCCACAACGAGTCCGAGAACATGACGCCCGAATGGGCCGCCGCCGGCACCGACGTGCTCCTGCACGCCGTGCTGGAGAAGGCGGAGGTTGTCGGGGGAAAGACGTAAAAGCCCCGTCCGCTGCGGGCCTCCTACCTCGACTGCTGCGAATTCGCCGCGCGTGGTCCCGTTGTCGTGACGGGGGTCGCGCTTCCAGGCATGCTCCAGAGCGTGTTGGCGCCCGCATCACCGCCCATGAACGTCGTCGGGAACGTGCCGCCCCACTTCTCGACCTTGCGATACTCGACGACGAGCGGATTCTGCGCGAGCGCAGCGCCCATGACACGAATGGCCTCCGCTTGCGCCTCGCCCTGCACCTTGATCTCGTAGGCGCGACCATCGGCACGGGCCTTGTCGGCATCACGCTGCGCCTCGGCGCTCTGTGTCGTCTGCGTCGAGGTCAGGCGCTGGCGCTCGAGCACGAACTTCTCGGTCTCGGCCTGCTCGCGGGCAACCTGCTTGTCGCGGATGGCTTTCGTGTATTCCGGCGGGAAACCGATGTTGACCACCGAGAAGCCGGTGATCTGCACGTCGTCCGGCATGCGCTTCGAGAACGTCGCCATCGAGACGTCGCGGAACTCCACGCGCTTCCTCAGCAGGTCGTTGACAGTGTAAGCGCTTGTCACGCCCTTCACCGTATCATTGAGGCGCGGCAGGATGATGCGCTTCTCGAACTGGTCGAGACTGCCGAACTGGACATAGAGGTCTTTGACCTGGCTGCGCTTGACCAGCCAGTTGACCGTCACCTGGATCGGAATTTCGAGCGGATCCTGAGAGGCGGCTTCGAGCGTCATCGAGAAGGCGCGCTCGCGCACTTCCATCTCCTCGACCGTATCGGCCCAGGGGAACTTGAAGCGCAACCCAGGATCGACCACGTCGATCACGTTGCCGAAGCGCTTCACGATGCCGACATGGCCGGCGTCGATCCGGTAGATGCCGAGCCAGATGGTGATGAGAACCAAAGCTGCAACGAGCGCCAATCCGACACTCCCGAGCTTGAAAGTCGGGAAGCCCGGCCGGCCCGGCCCGCCTGATCCCTGTGTCGACGGCGTTGACGTCCGCATGATGGATGCTCCTGCAAGCTGTCCCTGGCGCAGTGAATGAAAAACATAGACGGCGGCCAAGCCGGATTTGCGGCCGCGCACGGCTGTGCCGCTCCCCTGAGGCGAGGGAGCGGCGCGCCACGCGGCGAATCACTTTTTCGCTGAACTAGGGAGAACTTAGGAGCTGGGGGTTAACGCGGTGGTTAACTCATGGTCGCGAGCTGGACCGCGAGCCCGCACGCCGCCTCGTACTCCTTGAGATCGATCCACTCGTCGACGGTATGAGGCTCGTTCTGGCCGGCGCCGAACGTGACGGTCGGAATGCCGTGCCGCACGAGCCAGTTGGCATCGAGGCCGCCGTTGGCGACCCGGATCTCCGGCTTGATGCCCTGCGCCGTCACCGCCTCGATGGCCCTTTGCACGACCGGCGCGTTGTCCTTGAGACGGAACGGATAGTAGTCGGTGTGCGAGATGAACTTGGCCTTGC
>JAEWIJ010000226.1 GCA_023387235.1 Pseudomonadota bacterium | reverse complement strand
GGGCCGAGGTCAAGCGGCTCCAGGAAGTGACAGGGGCTCAGCCGGTGCCGCCGCCTCTCGCGGGTCCGCCGGCTGAGAAATTCCAGCTGCCGACCGAGGAGGAGGTCGACAGCGCGCTCGATTACGTCGAGCGCATGTTCAAGAAATTCCGCGACCGCCTGCGCAATCTCGAGCAGGACGAAAAACAGGATCAGAAGAAGCCCGGTACGCCGCTTTGAGCTGGCCTGAGGTCGCCCTCTCGATCCACAAGTTCTTCTGATATGTGACAGATTCGTTACGGTGATGTGTCGGCCCCTGGGATAGGCTCCGAGTCCAGATACGCACACGGACGGCACTGCGTCCGCTCTGGATCACGAGCACCTGATGAGCATGACAAGCCACCGCGGGGATCTGGACGTGCCGGCGATTGGCGGCGCGCCGGGCGTTAGAGCACTGAGCTGGCTTCGCTGGCCTCGGCTCACGCGGTTCGACCGCATTGTTCTGGCGGCGATGCTGGCGTACGCCGCGCTGCTCGTGACCCTGGCGACACGACTCTCGCCCGAGCGCTTCCTCTACACGTTCTCGGAGGTCGGGCCCTTCGAGGAGGCATCGATTTATCTGTGGCTCGGTGCCAGCCTGGCCGTTCTCGCCTTCGCGCGCCCGCTGACGTCGCGAAGCGTGATCTTCGCGTTGCTGTTCGCCGCCTTCGCAGCGCGCGAGGCGAGCTGGCACAAGGCCTTCACCGCCGACAGCCTGCTCAAGATCAGCTACTACCTGAAGTCACCGGCACCGCTGACCGAGAAAATCCTGGCCGGCATCGTCGCCGCGCTCTTCATCGCCATGCTGATCTACGCGGCGATCGTGGCGATCCATTTCATGTTCGTGAATTCCGGCCTCGCGAGCCGGGCCGGTTTCTGGCTCGTTCTGGCCGGCGCGCTCTTCGTCCTCGTGAAGATCGTCGACCGCACGCCGTCGCTGTTCCACGACCTCACGGACCACCATGTCCAGGTCGACATCTGGCGACTCATGAAGGCCTTCGAGGAAGGCTTCGAAGCCTTGACCCCGGTCCTCTTCGCGCTTTCGGCGTGGGCCAGCCGCACGGACAAGCCGTACCTGTCCTGACGGCTGAAGGCCGCCCGCTCAGATGACCTCTTCCGTCTTGTCGTCGGTTTCGCCGAAGCGGCGGAGCGTCGCGGGCTTCGTGCCGCGGTAGAGCTTCTCGAGACCCGGTGAAATCTTTTCATTCTCGCGCTCGAAGAGCGAATTCCCTTTGAGATCGCTCTCGACGAGGAAGGGCCCGAAGCGCTCCACGTCGAGCACCCAGATGGCCTGTGCCAGTCCGAGCTCCTCGAGCCAGTGCGCATCCACCACCTTCTTGATGCCGCGCCCGAGCAGCGCTCCCGTGCCGTAGCCGACGGTCGTCAAGTAGATCGCGTTGTGCGGCACGAAGCTCTTCTTGTAGATCTCGCTCGACATGCCGCCCTTGCCGATGATGACATTGCAGCCCGACATGTCGAGCCAGCCGTCGATCCACTTGGCGAAGCGGAACGAGGCCGTCGCCGTCACCGCGCCGACCGTCAGCTCGCGATTGGGACCGACGCTCGCGGCCGGCGAGCAGTGGAAGCTCGCCGTGCCGATGCCGGAAGGCACGTTGCTGCGCTCCTCGACGGCACGCTTGTAGACGCCCTCGCGCGCGGTGTGAACGCGTCCCGTCAGGTACACCACATTGCCGAGCTCGAGCTTCGCCAGTTCCTCGGTCGGAGCCGGCAGCACGAGATCGACAGTTTTGAGTTTTGCCATTCTTGATACTTCTCAGTTGAACTCGATGACGCCGCGGGCGACCTGACCCTTGGCCATGAGCTGGAAGCCCTCGTTGATCTCGTCGAACTTGTACGTCCGGCTGATCAGGCTGTCGAGGTCGAGCTTGCCCTCCAACGAGAGGTCGGCCAGTACGCCGAAGTCGATGGTCGGGCGGATCGAGCCGTAGTAGGTGCCCGAGACCTTCTTCTCCGTGTAAACCATCTGGAAGGGCGATACCTGAGCCCGGGCATCGACATGCGGAATGCCGACGATCGTCGCATGTCCGGCAGGTGCCAGCACGTCGATGATCTGCTCGGTGGTCTTGGCGGTGCCGATCGCGTCGAACGAATAATCCGCGCCGAGACCGCCGGTGATTTCGCGCACGCGCTTCACCACATCCTCGCGCGAAGCGTTGATGATGTGCGTCGCGCCGAACTTCGTCGCCATCTGCAGCTTGTTGTCGAGCAGATCGACGGCAATGATCGTCTTGGCGCCCGCGAGCCGCGCTCCCTGCACCGCATTGAGCCCGACGCCGCCGACGCCGACCACGACCACGCTCGAACCGGCGTCGACCTTGGCATGACGCGTGACGGCGCCGACGCCGGTCGCCACCGAGCAGCCGATGATCGCGGCGTGCGTCCACGGGAGATCCTTGCGCACGGAGACGAGCTGCTCGGCCGGACAGACGACCATCTCGGCGAACGTGCCGATGCGCGCCATTTGATACACGGCTTCGCCGTTGAGCTTATTGCGCGTCGTGCCGTCGTGCATCATGTGCCGCGGCTTGTCGTTGTGGCCAATGCAGAGCACCGAGCTGCCGCTCGCGCAGTAGCGGCAGTAGCCGCAGTTCGGGCGGAACGAGAAGATCACGTGGTCGCCCTTCTTCACGTTCTTCACGCCCGGGCCGACCTCGACCACCTCGCCCGCCGCCTCGTGCCCGAGGATCATCGGCAGCGGCGCCGGCCAATCGCCGATCATGATGTGCCAATCGGACATGCACACGCCCGCGGCTTTCACCTTGACGCGCGCCTCGCCTTCCTTGGGGCCTTCCTGCTCGAAATCGAGCAACTCGAGTGGCTTGTTGACCTCGGTGAGCACCGCAGCGCGCATGGGACGTTTCCTCGGGTTTGTTCAGGCTTTATGGGCGCTTCACTTCCCCTTCTCCGCGTAAAAGCGGCAAGAGGGGATGATCACGCTTTATCTCAACCTCCACTTCCCCTTCTCCCCGTGCTTACGGGGAGAAGGTCGGGATGAGGGGGCGGGAACTTGCGCGACGTCAGCGTATGCCGCCGCCCCTCACCCTAACCCTCTCCCCGCAAGTGCGGGGAGAGGGAAAATGCTCAACCGCCCTTCACGCCTTGGGCATTCACGTAGACGGCATAGAGCGACTGGCTCGAGGCCATGAACAGACGATTGCGCTTCAGGCCGCCAAAGCAGAGGTTGGCGCAACGCTCCGGCAATCCGATGTGCCCGATGGGCGTGCCGTCCGGCGCGAAGATGCGCACACCGTCGAGCTCCTCCGTGCCCATGCCCCAGCCGCACCAGAGATTGCCGTCCGTGTCGCAGCGAAAGCCGTCGGGTGTGCCGCCGGCCGCATCGATGACCACGCGCCGGTTGGCGAGGCGCGTGCCGCCCGCCGCAACGTCGTAGGCAATGATCTGGCGGTTCGGCTCGGCGCGCGAGGCAACGACGTACAGAATGCGCTCGTCGGGCGAGAAGGCGAGGCCGTTCGGGCCGGCGATGTCATCGGCGACGAGGTCGAGGCGTCCGCTCGCGCCGTCGATGCGATAGAGACCGTGCGGCAGCTCCTGCTCGGCCCTATAGCCCTCGTAGTCGCTCAGCAGGCCGAACGGCGGATCGGTGAACCAGATGCTGTTGTCGGACGTCACGACGATGTCGTTTGGCGAATTGAGCCGCTTGCCATCGAACTTGTCGGCGAGGACGGTGATCGTGCCGTCGTACTCCGTGCGCGTGACGCGGCGCGCACCATGCTCGCACGTGACGAGCCGCCCCTGGCGGTCGCGCGTGTTGCCGTTGGCGAAGTCCGAGGGCTTGCGGAAGACGGACGTGACGCCCGTCTCCTCGTCCCAACGCATGATGCGGTTGTTCGGAATGTCGCTCCAGAGCAAATAGCGGCCGTCGCCGAACCAGACTGGTCCCTCCGCCCAGCGAAATCCCGTCGCGAGACGCTCGACCGCGCCGAGCGCGATCACATACTTGCGGAAGCTCGGGTGCAGAATGCGAATGGCCGGATCGGGATAATAGGTCGCCTGAGACCAGGGACGTCGCGGTGTGGGCGTGCTCTGTTCCGTCATGTTCGTCGCTCCTCCCGATTTATTCTGCTGCGGCCATCCGCGTACGCCGTTCAGCTATGATCCTATAGTTCACCCTTGTGGCCAAATCACTTGAGCGGAGCCATGCGCCGATCGCGCGGCTTGCGCGGGCACCGATCATCGTGTCACATCCGGGACCAGGGGAAGCCGATTCGTTCGGCCACGTATGATCCCGGGGGCTATGCGCATCCGGGACGGGGGTTATAGTTATGGCATCAGCCGCCCAGCGCCCGCGAGCCATGTCTGCAAAATCTCAACCGGCCACTTCGCGCGCCACGCCGCTCGCCATTGCGAGTGCACTGCGCACGCTCGAAGCTGAAAGCTCAGGCCTCGCCGCACTCGCGGCGGCCTTGCAGAACGGTCTTGGCAAGACCTTCCAGGAAGCCGTCCGGGTGCTCTCCGGCGCCGAAGGACGTGTCATCGTCAGCGGCATCGGCAAGTCCGGCCACATCGGCCGCAAGATTGCCGCCACGCTCGCCTCGACCGGCACGCCGGCCTTCTTCATCCATCCATCCGAGGCCGCGCACGGCGATCTCGGCATGGTCACGCCGAAGGACGTGCTGCTCGCCATTTCATGGTCGGGCGAGACCATCGAGCTCAAGACGCTCGTGACGTTCTCGCGCCGCTTCGGCGTGCCGCTGATCTCGATCACGTCGCGCGCCACCTCGGCGCTCGGCCAAGCCTCCGATGTCGTCATCGAGCTGCCGCGCGCGAGCGAAGCGTGCCCGCACGGCCTCGCGCCGACGACCTCGACCACCATGCAGCTCGTGATCGGCGACTGTCTCGCCGTGGCGCTACTCGAGGCCCGCGGCTTCACGGCGACGGACTTCAAGGTCTTCCATCCGGGCGGATCGCTCGGCGCGCAGCTCAAGTTCGTCGCCGACCTCATGCACAAGGCAGACCGCCTGCCACTCGTGCGCGTCGACGAGCCCATGACGAGCGCGCTCGTCATCATGACGCAGAAAGCGCTCGGCTGCCTCGGCATCATCGACGGCGACGGCAAGCTCGTCGGCATCATCACCGACGGCGACCTTCGCCGCCACATGGGCCCGAACCTGCTGACGGTGACCGCCGGCCAGATCATGACGCCGAACCCGAAGTCGATCAAACCGACCGCGCTCGCCTCCTCCGCGCTCGACATCCTCAACAAGTCGCGGATCACGGCGCTGTTCGTCGTCGAAGGCGGGCGCCCGGTGGGTCTCGTCCACGTCCACGATCTGCTGCGCGCCAGCGTCGCCTGAAACACGTCGGCCGAAACACGCCGCCTAAATCAAAAAGGCCGCCGGAAACCAGCGGCCTTCTATCAATCCGTCGGAAGCGCTACAGCGCTAGTCGCGGCTATCCTCGATGAGGCGCACGACCACGTCCACGTGGCTGATGCGCATGCCCTTGGGCGGCGTCGGCAGGCCATCGACGCGGATCGAGCCTTCCGGAATGTCCATCAGGCGGCCGTCCTGCTCGACGTAGAAGTGGCTGTGGTTCGACGTGTTGGTGTCGAAGTAGGTCCGCGTGCCGTCGATGGCGAGCTCGCGCACGAGGCCGGCCCGCTTGAACTGATGCAGCGTATTGTAGACCGTCGCCAGGGAAACGCGCTCGCCGCCGGCCACCGCCTCCGCGTGCAGAATCTCAGCCGTGACGTGGCGGCCGTGATCCGTGAACAGCAGGCTGCCGAGCGCAAGGCGCTGGCGTGTCGGACGCAGCCTGGCGCGGCGCAGCAATTCGATCACCTCGGCTTCCGTCAGGGGCCGTCCGTGATCATCGTGATCGTGTGACTTGTGCATATTCCGCTCACCAAGCGCTTGCGCGTGCAAGAGGCACGCCCCGACGTCGTCGCTAATTCCCGATTGGAATACTCGACTTTCGGGGTCAACATCCAGTCATTTCTGCAACCAGGTTACTGCCCTTATAGCGCGCACGGGTGCCGAGCCGCAACTCGGGGGCGCCGGACGGGGCGCCGCAGGCCCGGGCGCCGCCCCTCAGTTTAGATTCCTTCAAATATTTGAGCGCCCTCAGCGGTTTGTCAGCTTGAGCTCGATGCGGCGATTGCGGCGAAGCACTTCATCGCTGTTCCCGTCCTCGAGAGGCGCGAATTCGCCGTAGCCGGCCGCCACCAGCCGGTTCGGCGGCACACCCCGGCTGATCAGATATTTGACGACGCTGATGGCGCGGGCGCTCGAGAGCTCCCAATTCGACGGGAAGGCGCTGCTGGCGATCGGTCGCGCGTCCGTATGGCCGTCGACCTGCAGGGCCCAACTGATCTCCTTGGGGATCTGGCGCTCGAGCTCCACGATGGCCGAGGCGAGCTGGTCGATCGCCGCGAGCCCTTCGGGCGTCATCATGGCCTGGCCGGACGGAAAGAGCACCTCCGACTGGAAGATGAAGCGGTCGCCGACAATGCGGATGTCCTTGCGATCCCTCAGCAGCTCGCGCAGGCGGCCGAAGAAATCGGAGCGATAGCGCTGCAGCTCCTGCACCTGCCGCGCGAGCACGACATTGAGCCGCGCTCCGAGATCGGAGATGCGGGCCTGCGAGTCCTTGTCCTTCGCTTCGGCCGCGGCCAGCGCCTCGTTGAGCGCGGCGATCTGGCGGCGCAGCGCCAGCAGTTGCTGATTGAGAAGGTCGACGCGGGCGAGCGCTTCGCTCGAAACCTGCTTCTGCCCTTCGA
>JAEWIJ010000171.1 GCA_023387235.1 Pseudomonadota bacterium | reverse complement strand
ATGGAGGCCATCGAGGCCAAAGCGGGATAAGCGCGCAAAGCTGGCCGGCGCGCGCGTTCAGTGTGGCCCCTGGGCCGCGGCGACGGAAGTCCGAGGTCCGATACCGGATACCGCATTGCAACAGGGGTCGGTCCGGGCAATCATCATCATGAAGACTTGCGGGATTGCGGCGGGTTCTGGAGAGGGTCTTGAGGTGACGGTTACGCGCGCATTCCTCTGCTTTGCGAAGTTCGGTTTCGCGAAGCTGGCGGGTGCCATTCTGCTTCTCGCGTTTTGGCTGGCGGCCACGCCGGGCGCGCACGCCCAGTCGGGCCCGACGCCCGAGGGCTACGCGGCCCATGTGGGCGGCGGCAAGATCATCCCGCCGGGTGCCCTGCGCCTCGATGGCCGGCGCATGACGTGCGGGCAGCGCCCGACGGTGATCGACGATCAGCTCGACGACTACGGCGCGGCCTATCCGGGCTTCCTGATTCTCAATTCGAAGCTCATGTCGCGCGTGCCGACGTCGGTGAAGCTCTGGATCTACGCGCACGAGTGCGGCCACCAGTTCCGTGGCCCCGACGAGGAGACCGCCGACTGCTTCGCCGTTCAGCGCGGGCGCCGGCAGGGCTGGCTGACGCCGGAGGGCCTCGAGGAGATTTGCGCCTTCATCCGCCCTTCCAAGGGCTCGACCATGCACTTCTCGGGATCGCACCGCTGCGAGGCCATGCGCCGCTGCTACGCCGATCCGAAAGTGCGCTGAAACCATATTTCCCGCAGTAATCCCCGCCGGGCCGCGCACGCCTAACATGGGGCCATGCGCACCCTCGACCTCGCCTTGAAACTGCTCGGTCTCGCCGACGTCATCTGCGCCTGGCAGGCGAAACTCGCGCGCCTCGACAAGGTCAAGCGCGTCAAGGTCGCCGAATATGCCGAGGCCGTCGCCGCCTCGCTCGCGCGCATGGCCGGCGCGCTGGAGCAGCTCGAGAGCAATGCCGCAGACCGTGCCGCACGACGCGGCGCGCTCCGCGAGATCGGTCGCCTTGCGGGATATGTGGAGACGATCGTGACGACGCTCAGGGGGCATCTCGACGGGCGCCGGCTGGCCGGCGTCGAGCGCCGTCTTCAGGCGCTTTCCGACGAGGAGGGCATTGCCGATGCGCTGAGCCGCATCGAACCGCGGCGCATCGAGCACATTGTCGCGGCCGAAGGGTACATGCGCGCACTAGCCGACAGCCTTCGCGCATGAAACCTTCGGTCGCCGTCCCGATTGCGGTCTCAGAATGGCAGGAACGTCGCCAGCACAGGCGCATCCATCTTGTAGCTGAGACGTCCCATGATGGAGTGGGAATCAAGATCCACGCGTGAGCGGAAGGTGTCGATGTAGAAGCCGCTCTCGGTCACGATGTCCGTTCTCGCCTTCCCGTCGAGAGTGACGTAATTGTATTCAACACCGAGGAGCAGGTTCGGCATGATCTGATATTCGACACCTGCGCCGAACGTCCACCCCGAGTACCAGTGCCGGCTTCGCGAGAGATAGTCGCCGGGCACGTTGTCGTCAGTCGAGAGCGTGACGAGACCGAGGGCCGTTCCGCCTTTGACATATCCGAGCACATTGCCCCAGGCGTACCCGACGCGCATGGTCGACAGCACCAGCGTGCCCAGGCGGGCCGTCATCGTGCCGGTAAGGCTGCCGAAATACAAATTGACGTCGCGCTCGGTATCCTCGTCAAAACCGCTGAGAAAAGAGATTTCGCTGCCGAGGACCCAGTTTCCACGCTGGACCATATAACCGATCTGCCCGCCCCAGATGCCCGTTCCATTGTCGAAACTCGTCGGCAAGCCGGTCGAGGCATAGGGATAGTTCGATCTCCAGTCGAGGTCGGCGGAACCGTATCCGCCTTGCAGGCCGAGATAGACGCTGGTCCAGTTGAACACGGTATCCGGCGGACCCTTCAAATCCTGCGCTTGCGCCACCGAAACACCGAACACAAGAGCACCGCACGCCACAGCGCCACGCCGAAGCATCCGAGCGAGTCCCATGAGTCTCTCCAGTCATCCATCGAGCAATTCGGGCTGTGAGAGCCGACGAATCGACCCGCCCCGATGAAGAGACCCTGGGCGCGACTCATGCGCCGGTCAAACAACCTCAAATGGTACTCAGTTCGCCCGCCGAAATATCGAGCCATAAAATAATCGAGCATTTGAAAGCATCTTGGACGCGCGAGTTAATTTGTGTCCCAAGCGCAACGGCGGCCGCAATATCCGCGAGCCAACAGTTTGCACCAAAAGTGCACGCCGTTTGTGAAACTTCTCAGACTGATAATGCGCGCCCGTTTTCCCAAGCGATCATCGCCCGCTTGCGCGTCAGTCCCCAGTAGTAGCCGCCGAGCGACCCGTCGCCACGCAGCGCCCGATGACAGGGCACGACAAACGAGATGGGATTGCGCCCATTGGCGGTGCCGACCGCGCGCGACGCCGACGGCCTGCCGAGATGCCGCGCAATCTGCGTGTAGCTGACGAGTTGTCCAATCGGAATTTGCAGCAAGGCGCGCCACACCGCGAGATCGAACGGCGTGCCGATCAGGACCAGCGGCACCACCCCATCCACCGCACCCGGCTCGGCAAAAATGCGTGCGGCGAGTTTTTCTGTATCCCGATGCGCCTCGCGGAAGCGCGCACGCGGCCAACGCGCTGCCATATCATCGAGGGCAGCCTGTCGATCGTACCCGCCATGATCATCGACGAACGCGAGGCCGCAGAGAGCGCCCTCGGCCGTCAGCAGCAGCGCCCCTCCGAAGGGACTCGCGTGAAAGCCATAGGCGATGTCCATCCCGGTCCCCGAGCGACGCGCCTCGTCGGTGATGCTCGCCACGATCTGGACCTCGAAGGCCTGTACGCGGCCGCCGCCAACGGGCCAGGCGCCGTCCCGTGCGAACCGGCCGCGGATATGCTCCACCGTCATCGCCTCGGCGAACGAGGCCGGCGAGAGGCCGCACCAGGCGTGAATGGCGCGCTCGATCTCGCCCGGGCTCATGCCGAACTCGGCCGCAATATCCTCCATCGCCCCCGGCCTTGCCGCGAATTGGGCTATAACCCGGCACACAAGGTCGTAACCGGCGGCCGCGCCACTCTTGGGCGCCCCCAGCGGCCAATTTGGCTCATCGTCGAGTTGCATGGTGCCCCCAATGAGTGCGGCAGCCTTCGCCCCCAGCATAATCCGTCGTCGGGTGCTATCGGGATGCCGAATAGCGCCCCTCCGGCGGGCGACCTTGCCCGGCGTGCGGATTGGGCCTAGGTCATGCCCAAACCACGACAACTGCCGCGGCCGACTCCGGCCGCGCCCGACGCGGAATGCGCGCATGTTTACAGGGATCATAACCTGCATCGGAACCGTCCTCGCCGCCGAGGGCGGGCGGTTCACGATCCGCTCCGACTATGAGCCCGCCTCGATCGCGCTCGGCGCTTCGATCTGCCATGACGGCGTGTGCCTGACGGTAACCGGCGTCGAGGCCGACGGCGCCGGCAGCCGCTATACGCTCGACGTCTCGAACGAGACGCTGTCCCTGACGACGCTCGGCGCGTGGAAAGCGGGGCAAAAGATCAATCTCGAGCGCGCCCTCAAGGCCGGCGACGAACTCGGCGGGCACATTGTCTCGGGCCACGTCGATGGCGTCGCGCGCATCGCCGACATCCGCCCCGACGGCGAGAGCCGCCGGCTGACTTTCGAGGCACCCGCAGCGCTCGCCCCGTTCATCGCCCCGAAGGGATCGGTGGCGCTCGATGGAACATCGCTCACCGTCAACGAGGTTGACGGAGCCCGCTTCGGCGTGAACCTCATCCCCCATACCTTGACGGTGACCACCTGGGGGGGCAAAAAGCCCCGCGATCACGTCAACATAGAGATCGACCCCCTCGCGCGCTACGTGGCGCGGCTTCTGGAGATGCGCCGGTGACGAACGGCTCCACCAAAGACCTCGCCGACCTCTCTCGCGTCGCCTATTCCGAGGGCAAGGGCTTCGTCTCGCCGATCGCCGAAATCCTCGAAGACCTGCGCAACGGCCGCATGGTCATCCTCGTCGACGCGGAGGACCGCGAGAACGAGGGCGACCTCGTCATCCCAGCCCAGATGGCGACGCCCGACAAGATCAACTTCATGGCCAAGCACGGGCGCGGCCTCATCTGCCTTTCGATGACCGAGAACCGCGCCCATCAGCTCCGCCTCGAGCTCATGACGCGCAACAACGGCGCCCGCAACCGCACGGCCTTCACGGTCTCCATCGAGGCCAAGGAAGGCATCGCGACCGGCATCTCGGCGCACGACCGTGCCCTCACCATCGCAACCGCCATCGATCCGACCAAGACGCACGAGGATATCGTCTCGCCGGGGCACGTGTTCCCGCTGGTCGCGCGCGAAGGCGGTGTGCTCGTCCGCGCCGGCCACACGGAAGCCTCCGTCGATCTCGCGCGCATGGCCGGCCTGCTGCCTGCCGGCGTCATCTGCGAGATCATGAACGACGACGGCACCATGGCGCGCATGCCGGACCTCGTATCGTTCGCCCAGCGCCACGGCCTGAAGATCGGGACCATCGAGGACCTGATCGCCTATCGCCTGCAGAACGACCGCATCGTCAACCGCACGGCTTCGCGCAAGGTCGAAAGCTCGTTCGGCGGCACCTTCGACCTGCACGTCTACGAGACGACCGTCGATCCCGTCGAGCACCTCGTCCTCGTGCGCGGCGATGTGAGCGGTCCGGAGCCCGTGCTGGTGCGCGTGCACGCCGTGAATATGCCGGCGGACATGCTCGGCATCGGCATACCGAACCGCTCCGAAGCCTTCCTGCAGAAATGCATGCAGATGATTGCGGCAGAGGGGCGCGGCGCGATCGTGCTCATCCGTGATCTGAGGCCCCGCTCGCTCTCGTCCTGGCTCGCCGAGCGCGAGCAGCCGAAGACTCTGCAGGCACGCGCCGAACGCCGCCGCGTCGAGATCGGCATCGGCGCGCAGATCCTGCGCGATCTCGGCATCACCGAAATGGAGCTGCTGACCAACGTGCCGCGCTCGCGCTACGTGGGCATCGAGGGCTACGGCCTGCGCATCGTCGGCACTCGAGAGGTTCGATAAACGATATGGCCGGCAGAGGCACACCCATTGGCCCGCGCGACGGCAAGATCGACGCGCACATCCTCATCATCGAGGCGCCCTACTACGAGGACGTGAGCGTCGCGCTCGCCGAGGGTGCGCTTGCGGTGCTCGGCGCCCACGGCTGCACCTACGAGCGCATCGTCGTGCCCGGCGCCCTGGAAATCCCGCAGGTTCTTGCCGTCAGCGCCGCTTCCGGCCGCTTCGATGGGGACAGCGAGCGCCCGTTCGACGGCGCCATCGCGCTTGGCTGCGTGATCCGCGGCGAGACCTCGCACTACGACATCGTCGTCAACAACGCGAACCATTGGCTCATGCAGATCGCGGCGGACCTTGCGCTGCCGGTCGGCAATGCCATCCTGACCGTCGATACGCATGCGCAGGCCATGGCGCGCGCCGAGGGCGGCCTCGCGGGCAAGGGCGCCGATGCCGCGCGCGCGTGCCTCAAGCTCATCGAGATCGGCCGCGACTTCACCGGGCGGCAGCAATGAAATCTCCCGCCAAAGAGCAGCGCCCCCTAGCGCCTCGAAGCGCGGCGCGGCTCAGTGCCGTCCAGGCTCTGTACCAGATGGATCTCGCCGAGACCGACCTCAACAAGGTCATCGGCCAGTTCAACCTGCATCATTTCGGCGAGAAGGCCGAGGACCAGTCGGTTGCGGCGGCGGACCGGGACTTCTTCGCGGCCATCCTGCGCGGTGTGGTGCGCCGCCAGCGCGAGATCGATCCCGTTGTCGATGCGCAGCTCGCCGAAGGCTGGCGGCTCACACGCGTCGATTCCACCTTGCGCGCGATCCTGCGCGCCGGCGTCTTCGAGCTGATCGAGCGCGAAGATGTGCCGGCGCGCGTCGTCATCAGCGAGTACGTGGAGGTCGCCAAGGCCTTTTTCAGCGAGGACGAGCCGCGCGTGGTCAATGGCGTCCTCGACAAGATCGCGCGCCGCACGCGCGAGGCCGAATTCACGCGGCCGGGCGAGGACTGATCGGCTGAGCGGTCCCGACGCCGGGCCCGTCCGCCGACCGAATTGTGCTACAAAGTCATGATTCCTGGGGTGATCGGCACTGGAAACGGTCAGTTCATCCCCTCTCCCCGTACTTACGGGGAGAGGGTTAGGGTGAGGGGCGGCATTTCGGCTTGCCGCCGGCTGCTGGAAAGAGATGACCCTCGCCTTCGTGGTGCCATGCCGGCGGTCGCGATACGGAGGCGTGGAGTGAGCTGATATTGTGGCCGCCGCCCCTCATCCCGGCCTTCTCCCCGTAAGAACGGGGAGAAGGGGAAGAAAAACGAGCGCACATGATCGTCCGCTGGAAGACCCACTGTCGGCACTGCAGCGTACTGCCAGCGCTGCACACTGTCGCGCTCGCATTCACGCTCCTTCCAGGCCTCGCCCTCGCCCAAACCGCGCCACCCGCCCAGCCGGCAGCCGCATCCTCCGCCGACGCCGTGCTGCGCGCCCGCCAGGCCGTTGCCGCGCTGCGGTCGGACCGCTCCGAGGACGCGATCCGCCTCTACAATGCCGCGCTCGCCGCCGACGGCCTCCCCAATGACCAGCGGGCCTTGCTGCTCATCGATCGCGGCGTCGCACGAGCACGGCTCGGACAGCCGCGCGCCGCGCTCGAGGACTTCAACCGCGCCATCCAGCTCGTGCCTGAAGGCGCCACCGCCTACAACAACCGCGGCACGGTCCTGCTGGAGATCGGCGCCGCGCCCGAAGCCATCCGCGACTTCGACCGCGCGCTGCTCCTCGCGCCGAGCTATGCGGCCGCGCTCGCCAATCGGGCCGCCGCACACGTCCGGCTCGGCAATCACCGCGCCGCGCTCGGCGACTACTCGCGCGCGATCGGGCTCCTGCAAACGGACGGTGCGGCTTTTGCCGGCCGTGGCCGCGTGCATCTGGCACAGTCACGCCCTCATGCGGCCTTGCGCGACCTCGGCCGGGCGCTCGCGGTCGCGCCCCGCTTCGCGCCGGCATTGCGCGCGCGCGCAGAAGCCTATCTCGCACTCGAGCGCTACAAGGATGCGATCGACGACCTCGGCCGCGTGCTCGAGATCGATCGCGACAACATCGAGGTGATCCTGCTGCGCGGCTACGCGGCGATCGCCGCTCGCGATATCCCGGCAGCACTGCGTGACTTCCAGCACGCGGTCGATCTCGATCCGAAATCGAATGCGGCGATCGAGGCACGCGGCTTCACGCACGCCAAGGCCGAGCGACACGAGGAGGCGCTCAACGATCTCTCGCGCGCCATCGAGATAGACCCGCGCTCGGCGCAGGCCTATGCCTATCGCGCCTGGGTCTACAAGCTCATGGGGCGCCCCGAGCTCGGACAGACCGACCTCGAGCGTGCCGTTGGCCTCGAGCCCGAACGTCCCGAGGTGATCTGGGCGCGTGGCGAGCTGCTCGAAGCCATGGGGCGGACCGACGAGGCCATCGTCGAGCTGCGCCGCGCGCTCGAGCTCAAACCCATGCTGCGCGAGGCGGCGGCGGCTCTCGAGCGCAATGGCGCCCCACAGATCGCGGCGAGTCACGAGCTCGACGAGCAGAGCCTCCGCGAGTGGCGCCTGCAGGTGCGCGGGAGCCAGTACTTCGCGACCAACGCCGCCTACCCGCGCCTCACTGTCCCGCTCGAGCTCATGGGCGACGGCCTGCCGCGCTTGACCGACTGGTCGTTGCGCCCCGAGCCGGCGCAGCACATCGGCCTCCTCCGCTTCACGGCCGGCACAGTGGACGGCAAGAGCGGCCCCGAGGAAGTCGAGCACGCCGCCGTCATCGACACGCGCGCGCGCCGCGTCATCACCATCGAGCTCGTCCGCCAGGGCACGCGCGCAGCCGAGTGGACGTGGTCGGATACCAAGCTCACGGTGGCCGGCCTCGAGGGCGGCGCCGAGGAATACCTGCTCGTCGCGCCCATCGACCGGGAAGTCGCGCAGCAGCCGCGCCGGGATGGCGCGCCACGCTACAGCAGCGGCAACCACACGCCGAGCTGGGCGCCGTGGGCGCAAGGAAACTTCGGCGAATACGGTCCCGACCGCCGCCGCCGCACGAGCGAGGGCAGCAGGCCGAAGCCGAAGACCCTGTTCGATCTGCTCTTCAAGAACTGACGAGGCATCGTCGGCGTTATCTCCACGGCCGAGCCGGCCGAAAAGGATAGAACGCAATGACGGCCTCTGTGATCATGTGGTTCCGCAACGATCTGCGGCTCGCCGACAACGCGGCACTTCATGCAGCGGCGGCAGCGAACCTGCCGGTCGTTCCCCTCTTCATTCTCGACGACGATGCAGCCGGCTCCTGGTGCGCGGCTGGCGCGAGCCGGTGGTGGCTGCACGGCAGTCTCGCCGCGCTCTCCGACAGCCTCGCTGCGGTTGACTCACGCCTCGTTCTGGCGCGCGGCGCGACACGCGATATCCTGCCGCGCATCGCCGCGAAGGTCGGCGCCACGACCGTCTACTGCTCGCGTGCCTACGAGCCGTGGGCCAGTGCGCTCGAAACTGCCGTCAAAACCGATCTCGACAAATCGGGCATCGAGCTGAAGCGCTATCGCGGCGCGCTCCTCTTCGAGCCGGAGAGTCTCCGGACGGGCCAGGACAAGCCTTTCCAGGTCTACACGCCGTTCGCACGTGCGGCTTTCGCAGCCCATGAGGACGCAAAGTTGCTGCGGCGCCCGCATACGCTGCACGCGCCTTCGCGGTGGCCCGCCTCGGACAGGCTTGCCGAATGGAAGTTGCGACCGACGAAGCCCGATTGGGCTTCCGGTCTGAGCGCCGCCTGGACACCCGGCGAGGAAGCGGCGCAGAAGCGCCTCGATGCCTTTCTCAAAAGGCAGATCGGCACCTATCACGAGCATCGCAATCGCCCCGATCTGAGCGGCACATCCCGGCTCTCGCCGCATCTCCATCATGGCGAAATCAGTCCGCGCCAATGCTGGCAACGCACACGCCTCCTGGCTGAAGCCCATCCCGAGCACGCCCAAGGCGTCGAGGTCTTCCTGAGAGAACTTCTCTGGCGCGAGTTCGCCTATCATCAGCTCGTGCAGCACCCCGAGCTGCCGGACGTGCCGTGCCGCGAGGCGTTCGCGCACTTCCCATGGAAGAACAGCGTCAAAGCGCTGCGGAGCTGGCAGCGCGGCCGCACGGGCTATCCGATCGTCGATGCCGGCATGCGCGAGCTCTGGTCCACCGGCTGGATGCACAATCGCGTGCGCATGATCGTCGGTTCGTTCCTGGTCAAGCATCTGCTGCAACCGTGGCAGAAGGGCGAAGCGTGGTTCTGGGATACGCTCGTCGATGCGGATCTCGCGAGCAACGCGACGAACTGGCAGTGGGTCGCGGGATCAGGCGTGGATGCTGCACCCTACTTCCGCATTTTCAATCCGGTGACGCAGGCCGAGAAATTCGATCCTGAGGGCAAGTATGTGCGCCAATGGTGCCCCGAGCTCGCGAAGCTGCCGGCACCGGCGATCCACGCGCCGTGGGACGTTCCACCGGAGATTCTGGAAAAGGCCGGTGTCGATCTCGGCCGCACGTATCCGCACCCGATCGTCGATCACAAGGAGGCGCGCGCACGCGCGCTCGCGGCGTTCGAAAGCCTGAAGGCATAGGGCCAAGCCTGCGTCACAGCTCGCGCCAACCTGTCAGCATGGCCGCCATGGGCATAGCACCACGGCGGAAGGCGAAGCCCCTCTTCCTGAGCGCGCGTTTGTTTTTTTTGCTCGGCCTACCGGCCGGCGCGCAGTCGCGCGCTCAGGAAGTGCCGTGCCAATCCGCTGCCGCCGCACCCGACGTCCTCGTCGCGTCGAATGCGACCTGTCGCGCTTGCCGCCGCGGGCATAGCACCACGAGGCGGTTGCGGAGCACCTCTTTCCAGCAGCCCGCGGCACTATCTAAAGTGACACGAGACCTTCTGGCCGTTGCCAACATCTCGCAGCACCGGGCTCTCGACCTTGCAGCGGTCCTGCGCGATCGGGCAGCGCGTGTGGAAATGACAGCCCGAGGGCGGTTTCATCGGGCTCGGCACGTCGCCCTGCAGCACGACCTTGTTGCGTTTGATCGAAGGATCGGGGACCGGCACCGCCGAGAGCAGCGCTTCCGTGTAAGGATGGCGCGGCTTCGTGAAGAGCGTGCGCTTGTCCGCGTACTCGACAATCCGCCCAAGGTACATCACAGCGATGTTGTGCGAGATGTGCTCGACGACGGCAAGGTTGTGCGAGATGAACAGATAGCCGAGGCCAAGCTCCTGCTGCAGATCCATGAGCAGGTTGATGACCTGCGCCTGGATGGACACATCGAGCGCAGAGACCGGCTCATCGCCGATGATCAGCTTCGGATTGAGGGCGAGCGCGCGCGCAATGCCGATGCGCTGGCGCTGACCACCCGAGAACTGATGCGGAAAGTTGTCCATCTGCGCCTGGCGCAGACCCACGCGCGCGAAGAGCTCCGCGACGCGCTCGCGCCGCTCCTTGGCAGTGCCGATGCCGTGCACCTTCAAGGGCTCGCCGACGATGTCGCCGGCGCTCATGCGCGGGTCGAGCGATGAGAACGGATCCTGGAAGATGATCTGCATCTCGCGGCGGTAGGGCCTGAGCTCCTGCTTGGAAAGACCCGTGATCTCCTGCCCCTCGATCTTGATGCTGCCCGAGGTCGGCTCGACGAGCCGCAGGATGGCGCGGCCGACCGTCGACTTGCCACAACCCGACTCGCCAACGAGGCCCAGCGTCTCACCTTCGCGGATCGTGAAGGAGACGCCATCGACGGCATAGACGTGCCCGATCGTCTTCTGCAGCAGGCCCTTCTTGACGGGGAAATGCTTCTTGAGATCGCGCACCTCGAGCGCCGGCGCCCGATTGTGACGCGGCGAGCCTTCTGCCGCGCCGTTCGCCGTGCCTGGCGCCACGCCGCTCTCCGCTCCGTCATGCATGGGCGCCTCCAAACAGCTCGTTCGAGCGCCAGCAGGCAGCCCAATGGCCGTCTCTCTTCTGCTCGTAGGGCGGATACTCCGCGCGGCAGCGGTCTTCGGCATAAGGGCAGCGCGGCGCGAACGCGCAGCCCGGCGGCAGTGCGCTCAATGGCGGCACGATGCCGGGTATTTCCTGCAGGCGCTCGGTGCTTTCCGTTTCCTCGCCGCGCATGAGATCGAGGCGCGGAATCGAGGCCATCAGCCCGCGCGTATAGGGGTGCAGGGGCCGCGCGAAGAGCTCACCGACATCCGCCTCCTCGACCTTCCGGCCGGCGTACATCACGATGACGCGCTGCGCCGTCTCCGCGACGACACCGAGATCGTGCGTGATGAGCACCACAGCCGTGCCTAGCCGGTTCTGCAGCTCCAGAATGAGGTCGAGGATCTGCGCCTGGATGGTGACGTCGAGCGCCGTCGTCGGCTCGTCGGCGATCAGCACCTTCGGGTTGCACGCGAGCGCGATCGCGATCATGGCGCGCTGGCGCATGCCGCCTGAAAGCTGGTGCGGATACTCCTTCACGCGCTGCTCGGGCTCGGGAATCTTGACGAGCCGCAGCATCTCGACGGCGCGCGCATAGGCCTGCTTCGTCGTCATGTTCTGATGCAGGAGCAGAACTTCCGCGATCTGCCGCCCGATCGTCATGACCGGATTGAGCGACGTCATGGGCTCCTGGAAGATCATGGAGATGTCGTTGCCGCGGATGCGGCGCATCTCCTCCTCGTCGAGATCCAGGAGGTCGACGCCGTCGAGCTTGATCGAGCCGCTGACGATACGACCCGGGGGCACGGGGATGAGTCGGAGGAGCGAAAGCGCCGTGATCGATTTACCGCAACCCGACTCGCCGACAATCGCCAGCGTCTCCTTGGGCTTCAGCGCGAAGTCCACGCCGTCCACTGCCTTGACCACGCCCTGGCGCGTGAAAAAGTACGTGCGCAGGTCCGCGACTTCGAGGAGGTGCTCCGCCGCAGGCGTGCGGTGCGGCACCGGCTCGGATGTTGAAGCTGTGGTCGTCATTGGGCTCCCTGCGTTGATCGCTGCGCGTTGCAGTGCGGGCGCGCTTCCGGTCCAATCGTTCATGGCCGCACGGTCCGTGTCCCCGGCTCGCGCATCAGCTGCGCTCGCGCGGGTCGAGGAGGTCGCGCACGGCATCGCCGAGAAGATTCGTTCCAAAGACTGCGAGCGAGATCGCAATTCCGGGGAAGATAACGAGCCAGGGCGCGGTGCGCACGTACTCGGCAGCGGACTCCGACAGCATCCGGCCCCAAGAGGGATGCGGCTCGGGAATGCCGAGGCCGAGGAACGAGAGCGAGGCCTCCGTCAGGATCGCAGCACCGAGCTGAGCCGTGGCGAGCACGATCAGCGGCGCCACCGTGTTCGGCAGTACATGCCGTACGGCGATCTTCCACTCGTTCATGCCGACCGCGCGCGCCGCCTCGACGTAAGGCATTTCCCTGAGCGCGAGCGTGTTCGAGCGGATGACGCGAGCCACGTTCGGAATGATCGGGATCGAGATTGCGATGACCGTGTTGGTGAGGGACGGTCCGAGCGAAGCCGCCATCAGCAGGGCCATGACGAGCAGCGGCAGCGCCTGCAGGATATCCATGAGCCGCTGCGTCAGCAGATCGAGCCAGCCGCCGAAGTAGCCGGACATGAGTCCGATGAACACGCCGAAGAAGCAGCCGAGCACCGTCGAGCCGATACCGACAGCGAGCGAGATGCGGGCGCCGTACACGATACGGCTCCACATGTCGCGGCCCATGAAGTCGGCGCCGAGAATGTGCTCCGCGCTCGGCCGCGCAAGCGAGGAGCGCGGGTTCGTGGTCGTCGGATCGAATGCCGTTAGGTAGCCGGCGAAGAGCGCCGTCAGCACGAAGATGAGCACGAGGAGCGCGCCCGCCGCGCCGAGCGGATAGCGCCGCGCGAGATGGAGCGAGGTGCCCCAGAAGCCGCTGACGCCGGCACCGGCGCGGGCCAACTCGGCCTTGTGATCGATGGTTGCCATGGCTTGCCTCAGCCTTCGTACTTGATGCGCGGATCGTGAACGACGTAGGCCATGTCGACGATAAAGTTCACGACGACGGTGACGACGGCGATCAGCATCACGAGGTTCTGCACGATCGGATAATCGCGCCAGCGGATCGCTTCGACGAGGAAGCGGGCGACGCCGGGGATATTGAAGACCGTCTCCGTGACGATCAGGCCGCCAATGAGGAAGGCCGCCTCGATGCCGATGATGGTGACGACAGGCAGCACCGCGTTGCGGAGCGCATGGTTGTAGTTGACCGAGCGCGTCGTCGCGCCCTTCGCCCTCGCCGTGCGGATGTAGTCCTGGCGCAGCACCTCCAGCATCGACGATCGCGTGAGGCGCATGATGAGCGCTGAAGCGCGGAAGCCGACGGCCGCCGCCGGAATGCTGAGCAGCCACAGCTCCTGCCAGAAGCCGCGCGGCTCGTCGGAATAGATCGGGATCCAGCCCGTGTACTGGACAAAGGCCATGAGGATGAGCAGGCCCAGCCAGAACGAGGGCAGCGACAGGCCGGATAAGCTTATGACTCTCAGTACGTAGTCGAGGCCCGTATTCTGCCTCACGGCGCTGATGACGCCGAGCGGCACGCCGAAAAGAACCGAGAAGAACAGCGCCAGCGCGGCAAGCTTCGCTGTTATGGGAATGCGCGGCAGGATCTCGTCGAGTGCCGGCTTCTCCGAGACGTAGGAGTAGCCGAGATCACCCTTCATCATGTTGGTGATCCAAGAGACGTACTGCTGCACGATCGGCCGGTCGAGGCCGAGTTCCTCCTCGAGCCGCTTCTTGTCGTCCGGGTTCACCATCCCGGCCGAGTCGAAGAGGATGTCGACGATGTTGCCCGGCACGACGCGAAGCATGACGAAGATCAGCACCGACATCCCGAACAGCGTCAGGATCATCAGCAGGAAACGCCGGATCATATAGGCACCCACAGGAGCCTCCTCAGGTCGCCAGGAACATCGTCAGCAGCAGGTCGCTTGCGGCAGTCCACGCTGCCGAGCCGACATTCGAGCCCCATCAAAATGGGGGCATATAGGCACCGGAGCGGCGCGGGAAAGACACTCCCGCACCGCGCCGGGTCTCAGATTCCTGGCATCACTTGTCGAGCCAGACGTCCTCGAAGCGCCAGTTGTTGTAGATCGAGTTCTCGTGGCCGACGAAGCCCTTCACATGTGGCCACCAGCAGGTTGCTGCACGGTCGTGATAGATGACCGGACGCGCGAGGTCGTCGTTCAGGATCTGCTCGATCTTCCAGACGATCTTCGAGCGGGCGGCCTTGTCGGTAATCGCCGACTGCTCGTCGATCAGCTTCTCGACCTCGGGATTGCAGTAGCCCGTGTAGTTGCGCTCGGACTTGCAGGTATAGTTCTCGACGAAGTTGCCGTCGGGATCGTCAACCGCGACGCCCGTCAGGTTCATGCCGACCTGATAGTCCTTACGCGCCACCTTGGCGTGCCAGAGCGGCGTATCCACCACATCGAGCTCGCCCTCCATGTGGATCTGCTTGAGCTGATCGATGAGGATCACGGCGGGATCGCGATAGATGGCGATATTGCGCGTCGAGATCTTCACCTTGAGCGGCTTGTCCGCGCTGTAGCCGAGCCCTTCCATGATCTTGCGGGCCTCGGCGCGGTTCTTGGCGACATCGCCGCCGTAACCGGTCATCTTCTTCAGCTCCTCGGGCGGCATGCCCCAAGCGCCTTCCGGCAGCGGCAGCATCGCGCCGCCGATGTCGCCCTTACCCTCGGTCAGGATATCGATGAACGCCTGGCGGTCGAGCGCCAGTGCCATCGCCTTGCGGATCTCGGCCTTGTCGAAGGGCGCTGCTTCGCGGTTGACGATCAGATTGCGGTGCACGTACTGCGGCTTCGTCTCGCAGATCGCCTTCGGCGCCTGCTTCTCCATGTCCTTGAGGAGCGGGATCGTGATGTCCTGCGAGAAGGTCATGTCGAACTCGCCGGCCTGGAAAGCCAGGATGCGGGTCGAGCGGTTGGTGATGATGCGCATCTCGATCGCATCGACGTGGGGCTTGCCCTTCTTGAAGTAGTCCGGGTTCTTGGTCAGGCGGATGACCTCGTTGCCCTTGAACTCCGCGAACTTGAACGGCCCCGTGCCGACCGGCTTCGTGCGCATGTCGGCCGCGCTCACGTGGCACGGATAGATCGGCGTGTAGCCCGACGCGAGCAGCGTGATGTAAGCCGGCTGCGGCTTCTTCATCACGATCGTCGCCTCGAGCGGACCGTTGACCGTGACGTCCTCCACGTTGCGATGCCAGATCGCGCGCGGGTTCTTCCGCAGTCTCTGCTTGCCCTTGCCGAGCAGCAGATCGAACGTGCACTTGACGTCGGCCGAGGTGAACGGCTTGCCGTCGTGCCACTTCACGCCGTCGACCAGCTTGAACGTCAGCTTGGTCTTGGTCGCGTCCCACTCCCAGCTCTTGGCCAGGTCCGGGACGATCGTGTCCATGTTGTTCTGCTTCTTCTGCTGATCGTAGACGACGAGGTTGTTGTAAATCGCCATGAACGGCAGCTGCGTCGAGACCGTCGCCTCCTCATGGAGCGACGCACTCGCCGGCGTATCGCGGTGATAGATGCGGAACGTGCCGCCATCCTTCTGAGCGAACGCCGCTCCGACGTCGCCGAGACCGACGGCCAGCCCGAGCGCTGCCGCCGAGTACCAAATCGCCTTCATTCGTTTCCTCCTTTGTAAACCCCGATCGCCACCACGCGAGATGCCGACCGCCTTCCCTGTTCTTCTTCCGAACGTACCGGCCGGGACGGCTCCTCGGGCGTGGGTCGTATGCGACTCCATTCGCCTGTCGGTTCTTTGCGCCAGATCCCGATTGCACCAGTCGCTCGTGCTTTCTTTGCCCTTTCGCTCCGTATTGCTGCCGTCCGCCCTGTCCGGACAAGTTGAACGATCAGGCTAGACGCTCACAGAGCCGTGATCAATGCTCCTTGTCATATTGAACCTTAACGTCTCTCAATCGCTCGCCCGCAGCAGGGCGCCGCCATCGACCGGCAGAGCGACGCCGGTAATAAAGCTCGCTTCGTCCGAGGCGAGGAAGAGCGCGGCATTCGCGACATCCCACCCGGTTCCCATTGTCTTTCGCAGCGGCACGCGCGCGTTGCGCGACGCAACAACCTCGGCCCGCGGCTGGCCCCAGACGCGCGCCCGCGTGTCGACAGCCATGGGCGTATCCATGAGCCCCGGAAGAATGATGTTCGCCCTGACGCCGTATTCGGCATTGTGGCGCGCGATCTGCTCCGTATAGGCGATCATGCCGGCCTTGGTCGTCTTGTAGGCGACCGTCGCGTAGCTTGCCGAAAGCGCGGCCACGGACGAAATCGAAAGGATCGAGCCCGAGCGTTGCTCACGCATAATGGGTAACGCGTGCTTGCAGGCCATGATGAAGCCGCGCAGGTTGATCGCGTTCACCTTGTCGAAGGCCTCTTCGGTGATCTCGAGCGGCGGCTTGTCGCCGCCACCGAGCGATACGCCGACATTGTAGTGCAGCGTGTCGAGGCGCCCCCAGCGCTTGACGGCCTCATCGATCGCCGCCTTCATCTCGGCGTCCTTCGTCACATCGGCCTTGAAGCCCGCCGCGGTGCCGCCGGCCTGCTTGACGATCTCCGCCGTCTCCTCGGCCGACTCGAACCGGTTGTCGACGCAGAGCACCTTCGCGCCTTCGCGCGCGAAGACGATCGCCGTGGCGCGACCGTTGCCCATGCCCTCGCCCGGGCTTTGCCCGGCGCCGATGATGACCGCAACCTTATCCTTCATGCGCATGGTGGGCCTCCTCAGGCGGGCTTAGCCGGGAACGGATACTTTTCGAGATACTTTTGATAGTCGGGCTCGACATCGATCTCGAGGCTCGCGAGAACGCGCACGACCGCGTTGTAGAAGGCGATCGTCATCACGAGATCGATCATGTTCTCGTTGGAAAAGTGCTTCTGCAGCGCATCGAACGTCGCCTTGCTGACGGCGCCGTCGTTCGTCGCCTCGCGCGCAGCGAGCAGCACGAGACGCTCGATATCGCCGAGCGACGTCGCCTTGCCGGCGGTGTCGTCGATCAGCGCCTTGATGTCCGCGTCCGTGACGCCGAACTCGTAGCCGAGCTTGATGTGATGCGACCACTCGTAAGGCGAGCGCGCGAGCCATCCGACCTGCAGGATCGCGAGCTCCCTCAAGCGCGTGTCGAGCGTGCTCTTGTGACGGATGAAATAGCCGAGGCCCTGGAAGGCGCGCAGCGCATTGGGGCTGTTCACGAGTTGCTTGTAGAGCGTGATCTCGCGCTTCAGCAGATCCTGCTGCTCGGGGGGCAGATCGGCCTTCTCGATGTAGGGCAGGCGGGCCATGGGCGATTTCCTCGGTGGGCTCGTTATTCGCTCTCGCTTTCGCGCTCCGGCGCCTGGAGTGTCGTGCCGCCGTCCACGACGAGCGTGTGGCCGGTGATGTAGCGCGCGTGATCCGACATCAGAAAGCGCACGGCATTGCCGATATCCCAGCCCGTGCCCTCGATGGCGAGCGTCGACGCGCGGCGGCGGTTGTCGCGCGCCTTGTCGCTCATGCCGCGCGCATAAACCATCGGCGTGTAGACGGGGCCTGGGCAAATGCAGTTGACGCGGATGCCGTCCTTGCCGTGATCGACGGCCATGGCGCGCGTCAGGCCGATGATCGCCGCCTTCGTCGTCGTGTAGATGGTGAGGCCGCGCGGACGCAGCGCCGAGATCGACGAGACGTTCACGATGGCACCGCGCCCCGCTGTCTTGATCATCGCGGGAATGGCGTACTTCGAGGTGAGGAACATCGCTTCGACATTCACCTGCATCATGCGATGCCAGGTCTCCTGCGGCTCGTCGACGACCGTGCCGCGGCTCGAAATGCCGATGTTGTTGTCGAGGAAGTCCAGGCGGCCATAGTGATCGACGGCGGCTTCGACGGTGGCCTTGCACTGCTTCTCGTCGGTGAGGTCGGCCGCGTGCGCGGTGGCCGTGCCGCCGTCGGCCGTGATCATGTCGACCGTGCGCTGCGCGAGCGCCAGCTCGCGATCGACGACGAGCACCTTGGTGCCGGATGCCGCGAGCAGGAGTGCTGCCGCGCGGCCGTTGCCGATGCCGTCACCGGCAGCACCGCCACCAGCAATGATTGCGACTTTGCCGGAAAGACCCGGATCGTCGTTGTAGCCCGCGGGCATCGTGTTCCTCCTCAACTCGTGTCGCCGGCTTCATTGAACGAGTCGGCTGTCACAACGCACGTGTCTACCGAACGCTAGCGTCCGGTGAAGTTCGGCTTGCGGCGCTCGGCATAGGCCTTCACGCCTTCCTTGAAGTCGTCCGCCGCGCGCAGGTCCTTTTGCAAACTGAGTTCGAGATCGGTCTGCTCCCTGACCCTGTCGGCGAGCCCCATGCGGATCGTCGCGCGCGTTGCCTGCACGGCGAGCGGGGCGTTCTCGGCGATCTCGGCCGCGAATTCCTGCGCGCGTTTGCGCACGTCGGCAAGCGGCACGACCTCGTCGGCGAGCCCGATGGCGAGCGCCTCCTCACCCGTGAGACGGCGGCTCGTGTAGAACATCTTCGTCGCCTGCTGCACGCCGATGAGACGCGGCAGCGTGTACGTCAGCCCGAAGCCGGGATGGAAGCCGAGGCGCGTGAAGTTAGCCGAGAAGCGCGCTTCCGGCGCGGCAACGCGGAAATCGCACGCGACGGCGAGGCCGAGGCCGCCGCCAATCGCAGGCCCCTGCACGGCAGCGATGATCGGCTTCTTCGCGCGGAAGATGCGCACGGCTTCCTGATATAGATGGCCGGAGTTGTTGGCCGTCGCCTCGTCGGGACGGTTGCCCTTGGCATCGAGCCGGCTGCCGTCGCCGAAGTTGGCGCCGGCGCAGAAGGACTTGCCCTCGCTCGCGAGCACGATGGCGCGAACATCGATCTCCTTGTCGAAACCCTCGAGTGCCGCCGCAATCTGCTGGATGAGCGGCATGTCGAAGAAGTTGTGCGGCGGACGCTGAATGACGATGGTCGCGATATTCCCGCTGCGCTCGATGGTGATGTCGGTTGGTGCAGTCATTGAACTCTCCGTCAGCAGGAACTCTCAGCGTGCACGTCAGGCGTGCCCATGCTGGATGATGAGGGCATCCGCGATCGTCACGCCCTGGCCTTCAGGATGCACGAACACGGGATTGAGGTCGATCTCGGCGACGCTTTCGGCGTGATCGGCGGCGAAGTGCGCGAGGCGGACCATCATCTCGGCGAGCGCATCGACATCGGCAGCGGGCGCGCCGCGTTGCGCATCGAGCAGGGCCCGTCCCTTGAGGCCGTCGATCAATGCGAGGGCCGCCGGTTTGGTCAGCGGCACCGGCGCGAGCGCGACATCCTTCAGCACCTCGACATGAATGCCGCCGAGGCCGACCATGAGCATGGGGCCGAACAGCGGATCGCTGTTGATGCCCAGAATGACCTCGCGGCCGGGCGCCGCCATGGGCTGCACGAGCACGCCATCGATCGCGGCATCGGGCTCATGATCCTCGGCGCGCTCGATGATCGTCGCGAAGGCCTCGCGCACGCGATCCGCCGCGATATTGAGCGCTACGCCACCCGCCTCGGTCTTGTGCAGGATGTCCGGCGACTGGACTTTCATCGCAACGGGAGCGCCGATGGCGGCCGCGGCCTCCACTGCCTGCTCGGCGGTCTTCGCGAGATATTGTCCCGAGGTATGACCGACGCCGTAAGCCGCAAGCACGCGGCGCGCCTCGAATTCCGTGAGCACGCCGCGGCTCTTGGCCAGCATGTCATGGACGTGCTCGCGCACGGGCGCGGCCGTGCGCGCAATAGCGGGCGCGGCGAGAAAGCGATCGCGCCGCTCGCGATAGTCCGCCATGGCCGCCATCGTGCGCGCTGCATTGCGCATGTTCGTGAAGATCGGATAGCCCGCCTCGGCGAGCGTCTCCAAGGTCAGTGACACGGGAAGCGTATAGCTCCACATGAAGATCGGCTTCTTCGTCTCGCGTCTGAGCCTGATCAGCGCCTCGCGCTCGTGCGCGACGTGCTCGCCCGCGCGCCCGCTCATGACGACCATGATGCCGTCGATCATCGGCGAGGGCGCGACGCGGCCGGCGAGACCTGCATAGCCCACACTGCGGATGGATTGCGCCGTGCCATCCACGGGATTCTGCGATGTGCCATAGCTCGGGATGATCTTGTCGATCTCGCGGCGCGTCTCGGCATCGAGCTCGGGAACTTCGAGGCCGGCTGCGGCACACGCATCCGCCATCCAGCCGCCGCCGCCGCCGGACGCCGTGCAGATGCCGACGCGGCGCCCTGCAGGAAGATCCGGCCCAGCCGCGAGGAAGCCCTGCGCGAGATCCACCATCTCTTCGAGATCGCGCCCCTCGACCATGCCGTAGTGGCGTGCCATGGCACTGAAGCTCGCATAGGAGCCTGCGAGCGCCGCCGTGTGCGACGCCGCAGCCCGCGCGCCCGCATCGGACTGGCCGATCTTGCTGAGAATGATGGGCTTGCCCGCGCGCAATGCCTTCTCGGCGACAGCGGAGAACTTCGCGCCCGTCTTGATGTCCTCGACGAGCATGAGCAGCACATCGGTGCCGGGATCGTCGATCAGATGATCGGCATAGTCGAGCACTTCGAGCGACGCCTCGTTGCCCGTCGTCGTGATGAGATTGAAGCCGAGCTCCTTCGGCCGCCCGCGATCGTAGAAGCCGAAGC
>JAEWIJ010000129.1 GCA_023387235.1 Pseudomonadota bacterium | reverse complement strand
ACCGTCGCGAGAATGGAATTGGCGATGTAGCACTCGGCGTGCGCCCGCTCGTGCAGCGCGGCGATGTCGGCGTCGGTCGGCTGCTTCTCGCCCGACCAGACGATCTTGGGGCTCAGCGTGATCGCGGAGATGTAGAGCTTGCCCGCTTCGTTTTTCGTCATGACGCCGACGGCCGTATCGCTGTAGCTGTCGACGACGAAGCCCTGTCGCCCGGCGAACGCCAGGAAGAACAGCATGTGGCAGGACGAGCAGGCGGCAACGAGCGCTTCCTCCGGATCGACCGCATCGGCGCGCGACATCGGCGGCTTGACGGACGACGGCGCCGGCGAGGCCGGCACGACGACACCCTCGTCGAAGCGCCATTCGTGCGCGCGGCTGTACTTGTTGTCGGTGAAGACAGCGCCGACAGGGCGCCGCCAGTGCACGGTCGCCTGATAGGTGTGCGACATGGGGCGCCTCAGCCGTTTTTGGCGAAGTCGTCGTAAGCTGCGCGATCCATGAGGGCGTCGAGCTCGGCCGGATTTGCGAGCTTCACCTTGAAGAACCAGGCTTTGCCCTCGGCATCCTCGTTCACGAGGCCCGGCGTCGCGGAGAGATCACCGTTCGCTTCGATGACTTCGCCCGTGAGGGGAGAGTAGACGTCGCTTGCCGCCTTCACGCTCTCGACGACGGCGACCGCTTCCTCGGCGGAGACCTTGCGGCCGACCTCCGGCACCTCGACGAACACGACATCGCCGAGCTGATCCTGCGCGTGCACGGTGATGCCGATGGTGGCGATGTCACCCTCGACGCGGATCCACTCGTGATCCTTGCTGAACTTCTCGATGGCCATGGAATGCTCCTGATTGCAGGTGTTCGTTGAAGGATCAGCGGACGTAGCGGTGCGGTGCGAACGGCATGTTCGCGATTGTCGCGGGCAGCGGCTTGCCGCGCACGACGAGCTGGATCTTCGTGCCGAGCTCGGCGTGGGCGCTCTCGACGTAGCCCATGGCGATGGGGCCGTTCACCGAGGGGCCGAAGCCGCCCGAGGTGATGGTACCGATCGGCTTGCCGTTCATGTCCTGGATCTCGGTGCCTTCGCGTGCAGGCGCGCGGCCCGCGGGCTTGATCCCGACGCGGCGGCGGCTCGGACCGCTCGCCAGCTCCGCTTTGATGCGATCGGCGCCGGGGAAGCCGCCCTCGTCGCGGCGGCGCTTCTGTAGGGACCACTGCAGGCGCGCCTCGATGGGCGAGGTCGTGGTGTCGATGTCGTGGCCGTAGAGGCAGAGGCCCGCTTCGAGACGCAGCGAGTCGCGCGCGCCGAGACCGATCGCCTCGACGTCGGGCGTGGCCGTGAGCAGTGTCCAGACTTTTGCGACGTGCGCATTCGGCAAGGCGATCTCGTAGCCGTCCTCGCCGGTGTAGCCGGAGCGCGTTAGGTGCACGGCCGCGCCGTCGAGCGTCGCGAAGCGGCCGGTCATGAAACTCATGCTCTCGACGCCGGGAATGAGCTTCGAGAGCACCGCGACGGCACGCGGTCCCTGCAGCGCGATGAGCGCATGATCCTCATCGACTTCGAGACGCACGCCCGCAGGCAGGTTCGCCGCGATGTGTGCGTAGTCGGCATCCTTGCAGCCAGCATTCACGACGAGCAGCAGCACGCCGTCGTTCTCCGCGCCTTCGGGGCGCGTGATCATGAGGTCATCGAGAATGCCGCCGTCGGCCGCGAGGAGCTGCGAATAGCGCTGCTGGCCGGGCTTGAGATTGAGGATGTCGGCCGGAAGAAGGGCTTCGAGCGCACGGGCGGTCGTCGCGTGGTCCGGCCCGCGCAGCCAGCAGATACCCATGTGGCTGACATCGAAGAGCCCGGCCTTCTCGCGTGTCCACAGGTGCTCCTTGAGCACGCCGAGCGGGTACTGCACGGGCATGTCGTAGCCGGCAAACGGCACCATCTTGGCGCCGGCGGCAACGTGCAGATCGTAGAGGGGAGTCCGCCGGAGCGGGCTTGAGGCAGTCGGATCGGCGCTCATCGTAACGAGGTCCACGCGGCTCAGAGCCCGCGGCGACCATTCGCGCGAGCCGGAGCCCCCTCTGTCACGGAACCTGAGAGATTCCAGTTCTCCGCCATTGCCTGACGAAAAACCTTACTCCTTCGGTGAGCCGGCCTTGCCACCGGCTGCTTTCCAGAGCGCCATCAATCTGCGGTCCTTTTGCCTGAGAGTTTCCGGGGCGGTTGCTCCTTCGGCGCCTGCACGCGGCTTGAAGTAAGCCGAGAGCCGATCTCTTCCGCAGATGTCGACTGGCGAGGCGAGCATAGGCGAGCCGCCGAGTCTGTCAATCGGCGGTCGCCACGATGCTGCGGGAAAAACGGGCGCGCGCGGATGATTAACCGGCGCCCGGTGCCGTCTGCTCGAAGCCGACGAAGACGTCGATATCGCCTGGACGCGAGCCCTCGGGAATATCGAACGTGACCGTCCGCACTTGCGAGAAATAGGCGATCGGATTGTCGATCGTCACGCTCGCCTCGACGGTGGTGCGGTCGGCGCCGATGGGCGCGCGCTTGGGATCGCGCACGGAGACCTGGACCGGCAGCCGGACCAAGCCGGCATGGCCACGCGGGCCGAGCAGCACGCGCCCTGAGAAGCCATACTTCACCGTCACACGGCTGCCTTCGACGCTGCATTCGCGTGCCGTGCGGGTGATCTCACCGCGATGCATGACGCCGAGGCTGTCGCCGGCGCGTCCGGGCTCGTAGATGGTGACGTGATGATCCCGCGAGGCAACCTGGAAGCGCGGGCAGCCGGCCGCCACGCTGCTGGCGGCGCCCTTGCCATCGGCCTTGGCGGAGGTGAGCATGCTCTCCTCGGTGACCCGCCCGGAGGAGCCTGTCGAACTCGTGCCGCCGAACATGCCGCCACCCATGCCGGACGTCAGCGTGGACATGCCGCAGCCGGAAACCATCAGGCCGGCAACCGAAGCTGCGAGCAGGCGTGTGCCCGCCCGCCGCCATGAATGCGAATTCCCCCTCACACGATCTCCAATCGATGTGGATGCCAGCCCCTCTGCCATCGCGCGCGATGGCATTCCGGCCGCTTTGGCGCCGGGCACCTGCCACAGGTACCCATTGCTCTTGATTTTGTTCGGCAACTGTAGCACCTCGCTCAATCCCGTGCCAAGTTGCGGGCCCGTGCCAAGTTGCGGGACGGGCTCAACGCCCTCTCTCGCATTTTGTGTGGCTCGCTCCAACGTCGGCTCGACAATCTCATGTCCATACGCCCGCCGCTGACCGTCCTGCTTGCCGCCCCGCGCGGTTTCTGTGCCGGCGTGGATCGAGCCATCCAGATCGTGGAGCTAGCGCTCGCTCGATTCGGGGCCCCGGTCTACGTGCGGCACGAGATCGTTCACAACCAATTCGTGGTCGAGAACCTCCGGCGGAAAGGCGCCATATTTGTGGAGGAGCTGAACGAAATCCCGGAAACGGATGCCCCTGTGATATTTTCGGCGCATGGCGTGCCGAAGTCCGTTCCCGCCGCCGCCCGCCACAGGAACCTCTTCTATCTCGATGCGACCTGCCCGCTGGTCTCGAAGGTGCACGTCGAGGCCGAGCGCCATTACGCCGCAGGCAACGATATCCTGCTGATCGGCCACGCTGGCCATCCCGAGGTCATCGGAACCATGGGCCAGCTCCCCGAGGGGACGGTGCGCCTCATCGAGACGGCCGAGGACGCCCGCACGATCGCGCCGACCGACCCCGAGCATCTCGCCTTCATCACGCAGACGACGCTCTCCGTCGACGACACGGCAGAGATCGTGGCGATCCTCAAGGAGCGCTTCCCGAGGATCGTCAGTCCGCACAAGGAGGACATCTGCTACGCCACGACGAACCGTCAGGCGGCCGTGAAGAGCATCGCGCCGCGCTCGGACCGCGTGATCGTCGTCGGCGCGCCCAACAGCTCGAACTCGCTGCGGCTCGTCGAGGTCGCCGAGCGCGCCGGTTGCCCCAAGGCGCTGCTCATCCAGCGCGCGCACGAGATCAACTGGGCCGACTTCGAGAACATCCGCACGCTCGGCGTGACGGCGGGTGCCTCCGCGCCGCAGGTGCTGGTGGACGAGATCATCGATGCCTTCCGCGAACGCTACGACGTGACCGTGGAAAGCGTCGTGACAGCCAAGGAGAGCATTGCCTTCAACGTGCCCCGTGAGCTTCGAGACGATCCGCCGCCGCGCGCGGCACGGCGCGTTCAGGGGTAATGCGGCCATGGCTGTCTACACTGAGGTCGCCGACGACGAGCTCGCGCGTTTCCTCGAAGGTTATGCGCTCGGCGGGCTGCTCTCCTGCAAGGGCATTGCCGAGGGCGTGGAGAACACCAACTACCTCGTGCGCACCGAGACGGGGCCGTTCATCCTGACGCTCTACGAGCGCCGCGTGAACCGCGACGATCTCCCGTTCTTTCTCGGCCTCATGGAGCATCTCGCACAGCATGGCCTGAGCTGTCCGACGCCGGTGCGGGACCGCGAGGGCACCATGCTGCAGGAGCTGTCCGGGCGGCCGGCGGCGCTCGTGACCTTCCTCGATGGCGTGTGGATACGGCGGCCGCGCGTCGAGCACTGCGCTGCGGTGGGCAAGGCGCTTGCGGAGCTTCATCTCGCGGGCTGCGGCTTTGCGCTTCGCCGCGGGAATGCGCTGGGGCTCCGCGGCTGGCGGCCGCTCTATGAGCGCTTTCGCGATCGCGCGGACGAGATTTTCAAGGGGCTCGGCGCGACCATCGAGGCGGAGCTTGCCCACCTCGAAGCAAACTGGCCGCGCGACATCCCGCAGGGCGTCATCCACGCGGATCTCTTTCCCGACAACGTGTTTTTCATCGGCGATCGTTTTTCGGGGCTGATCGATTTCTACTTCGCCTGCAATGACGCGCTCGCCTACGACCTCGCCATCTGCCTCAATGCCTGGTGCTTCGAGGCCGACAATTCCTTCAACCTGACGAAGGGCATTGCGATGCTGCGCGCCTATGACGCCGTGCGGCCGCTCGAGCCTGAAGAACGCGCCGCGCTGCCGCTGCTCGCGCGCGGTTCTGCTTTGCGCTTTCTGCTCACACGCGCCTTCGACTGGATCAACACGCCGGAGGGCGCGCTCGTGAAGCGCAAGGACCCGCACGAGTACCTGCGCCGGCTGCACTTCCACCAGTCGGTCGCCTCGGCGAGCGAATATGGTTTGCCGGCAAACTGATGGCGACGCGACCGAAGCCCCACGTGATCATCCACACGGATGGTGCCTGCTCGGGTAATCCGGGTCCGGGCGGCTGGGGGGCCATTCTCGAGTCCGGGCAGCATCGCAAGGAGCTGTCGGGCGGCGAGCCCCAGTCGACCAACAACCGCATGGAGCTGATGGCGGCCATAGCGGCGCTCGAAGCGCTGAAAGGTCCCTCGCGCGTCGATCTCTGGACCGATTCGGTTTACGTCCGTGATGGCATCACGAAATGGGTTCACGGCTGGCGGCGCAATGGCTGGAAGACCGCCGACAAGAAGCCCGTGAAGAACGTCGAACTGTGGCAGCGTCTCGACGAGGCCACGAAGCGCCACGCCATCGAATGGCACTGGCTCAAGGGCCATGCCGGCCACCCCGAGAACGAGCGCGCCGACGAGCTGGCCCGCGAGGCCATCAAGGCGATCCGCGCGGGTGAGGGCGGTTAGCGCCCCTTCGAATGAACCGCCCGGCTGTCCGCCGGTGCTTCGTCGCGCTCGTTCATGCCGTAGTCGCGGATGACGCTCGCGATGCGCAGGCGATAGTCGGCGAAGATGCCGCCGCGCCCCTTGGCCTGCGCGCCCCGGTGCGCCATCGTGTTGCGCCACCGCCGCACGGCTTCCTCGTCGCGGAAGAAGGAGAGCGAGAGGACCTTCTTGGGGTCCGTCAGGCTCTGGAAGCGCTCGACGGAAATGAAGCCGTCGATCTCCTGCAGGATCGGCCGGAGGCCCGCGGCAATATCCAGGTATTCCTCCTTGCGCCCATCGGCCGGATAGACTTCGAAGATGACGGCGATCATGTCTTCTCTCCGTGGGGCAGGGACACGCACTTAAGAAAGGTCCGATCCTCGCGCAGCAGGAATTTCTCACGCTGCGCGAACAGGTAATTCTCGCGCCCGAGCGGGTCGGCGGCAAGCCTCGCGCGGTACGCCTCGTAGTCGGCGAGGCTCGGAATGTTATAGATGCCGTAGGCGAGCGTGCTGGAACCTTCGTGGGGTGCGTAGTAGCCGATCAGGTCGGCGCCGCAGCGGGGAATGGCTCCAGTTGCGCGCGTACGTGGCGAATTCGTCCTTCTTCGTCGGATCGATATGATAGCGGATGATGCAGGTCAGCATGGCCGTCCTCCTTGGCGCGTTCCATGCCCGGAGGATGGCCCACGGCACCGCAGGAATGCTTCGGGGCGTGTCGAACTGATCGAAAAAAGCCCCAAAGGCGCCTAAAGTCCGACGAGCGAGTCGCCTTGCGTGACAAAGGACGTCCGATGAGCGGAAATGCCGACAAACCGCCGGTGGAAGACGACGTCGTCACCCGAGGCCACTGCCTGTGCAAGGCCGTGCGCTATGAATTCACGGGCAAGCCGCGCTGGGTCATGCACTGCCATTGCGCGAGTTGCCGGCGCGCCGTCGGCTCGGCTGTCGCAACTTATGTGGGTGTGCTGGCCGCGCGGGCGCGCTACACGGGCGATACGCCGAAGAGCCACGAAAGTTCGCCGGGCGCCTTCCGCCATTTCTGCGGTACGTGCGGGACGCCCGTTGCGTACACCGGCGCACGCTGGCCGGACGAGGTTCATTTCTACCACGGCACACTCGCTGATCCCTCCGCATGGCCGCCGACCGGTCATGCGCACGTCGTCGAGCAGGTCGCATGGTTCGAGGTTCATGACGAGTTGCCGCGCTATGAAGAGCTCGCGGGCAAGGGCGCCCGGCCCGCGCGGATCGGGCCGAGATAGGGGAGTACGAGAATATGTGGGGAAAGGTGCGCGCGCACTGGCGCATGGCGGCGCTGGCAGTTGCCGTCAGTCTCGGAATGAGCGTGGCAGCGCCCTCCGATGCCCAGAACGTCGAGAGTGGCGTGAAGTCTCGCGGCATTGCTAGCTCCACTGTCGCTCCCAGTGCCGATCCCAAAAGGCAAACAGTGACGGTCGGCGGGCGCGATGTCGTGCTCGTCATCGATCCCGATCAATGTCTGCTCGATCGCAATCACCCTTCCGACAGCCGTGTGTACGACCTCGTGGAGAAAGGCCTCGCGGGCCAGAACGAGCTGCTGCTCGCCGCGGCCGATTGCGGGCAGATCGGGCCATGGCGCAATGGGACCAAGCCGACGCTCGACGATTTCACCCAAGTGCAGGTCGCTCTCTCGCTGCGCAGCCGCGATCTCACGGGGCGCGAAGTCGAAACGGTGAACGAGATATGCAGCACGCTCCGCAAGCAGGGTGAGGCGGTCCTCAACGGGCCCATGAATGTCGTGCGAGACCGCTTCAATCAGGTCAGCGAGACCGTCAAGATCAATCAGGTGCAGTTCGTCGGGGTAGTGCGCGAGGATCCGGAAGCCTGCTATGCCAGCCTTCTGCAGCGCGTGCGGACGGAGCACGGTACCGACAAGCTGATCCTCTGCGTCTATGCGCACGTCGTCGTCCGCGGGCGCCTTCTCTACCTGTATCGCTATACCGAAGGTGACAGCTTCGCTTCGATGGTCCGCTCGACCGACATGCTGCGCAAGTCCGTGCAGGCGCATCTGGATGCGAACCAATAGATGGAAGGAGGGCGTATGAGCGGCAGCGAAACGCTTCGACCGAACGCCGCAGTGCGCGTCGGTGACGTCACATTCGCGCAGGACCGCCCGATCGCGGTCTTTGCGGGGCCGTGCCAGATGGAGAGCCGCGCGCACGCGCTCGAAATGGCGACGGCGCTCAAGGAAATCGCGTCGCGCCTCGGCTTGGGCCTCGTCTACAAGACGAGCTTCGACAAGGCGAACCGGACGTCGCTCTCGGGCAAGCGCGGGATCGGGCTAACGGCCGCACTCGACGTCTTCGCTGAGATCCGCTCGAGTCTCGGGCTTCCGGTTCACACCGACGTGCACGATGTGGAGCAATGCGCGATCCTCGCCGAGGTCGTGGACGTACTGCAGATTCCGGCCTTCCTCTGCCGCCAGACGGACCTGCTCATCGCGGCGGCGAAGACCGGCCGCGTCGTCAAGATCAAGAAGGGCCAGTTCCTCGCGCCTTGGGACATGAAAAATGCGGTCGCCAAGATCACCGGCAGCGGCAATCCGAACGTTCTCGTGACCGAGCGCGGTGCCTCCTTCGGCTACAACACGCTCGTCGTCGACATGCGATCGCTGCCGATCATGGCGGAGACGGGCGCGCCCGTGATCTTCGATGCGACGCATTCCGTGCAGCAGCCAGGCGGGCAGGGGACGAGCTCCGGCGGCGATCGGCGGTTCGTCCCGGTGCTGGCGCGGGCGGCGGTGGCGGTCGGCGTCGCGGGCGTCTTCATCGAGACGCATCAGGACCCCGACAATGCCCCCTCCGACGGCCCGAACATGGTGCCGCTCAAGGACTTCGAAGGCCTCATGCGCGAGCTGATGGAGCTTGATGCCGTGACCAAGCGCCGGGCCGCCTGAGCATATCTGGCAAAACTCGGCCCGGACGTTGACGCCGATTCGCTGGGGTACTCCCGAATCATCTACAACTCGCACGTCTGAAGTTGGGTGGGGGTACGCATGGCGACGGGGGCAGCGCGGGCTCGGCCGCGCGAGAGGATTGGCGGCGACACGCAGGCCTACCTCGGTGTGACCGCTTCCGCACGCGGCTACACGTGGCGCGAGCGCCTTGCGCCCGGCGCCGCCAACACCGCCATCGCGATCAGCCAGCAGCACGGCCTTCCGGAATTGCTCGGTCGCGTGCTCGCCGCGCGCGGCATCGCCATCGAGGACGTGCCGACCGTGCTCGATCCAACCATCCGCGCGCTCATGCCCGATCCGAGCACGCTCGTCGACATGGACAAGGCCGCGCGCCGGCTCGCCGATGCCGTCATGAGCCGCGAGCGTGTCGCGGTGTTCGGCGATTACGATGTCGATGGCGCGTGCTCGTCGGCGCTCATGCGGCGCTTTTTCAATGCGCACGGCCTCGATGCCGAGATCTACATCCCGGACCGCATGTTCGAGGGCTATGGCCCGAACGTGCCGGCGATCAAGGGTCTCGTCGAGAAAGGTGCGCAGCTCATAATCACCGTGGACTGCGGTACGACGAGCTTCGAGGCACTCGCGCCGCAGCATCGCGGCAGGACGGATGTTCTCGTCATCGACCACCATCAGGCCGACGAGCAGCTCCCTGAAGTGACTGCCGTGGTCAACCCGAACCGGCAGGATGATATCTCCGGTCTCGGCCATCTCTGCGCGGCAGGCGTCGTGTTCATGGTGCTCGTCGCGGCGGCACGCGAGCTGCGCCAGCGCGGGCATTACGACAAGGCCGGGCCGCCCCCCGATCTGCTCTCCATGCTCGATCTCGTCGCGCTCGCGACGGTGTGCGATGTCGTGCCGCTGCAGACGCTCAATCGCGCCTACGTTATGCGCGGCCTCGAAGTCATGCGTCAGCGCCAAAATATCGGCCTGCGCGCGCTCGTCGATGCGGCGGGCCTCAACCAGCCGCCGACGCCGTATTTGCTGGGCTTTGTGCTCGGCCCGCGCATCAATGCCGGCGGACGCATCGGCGACGCGGCACTCGGCGCACGCCTGCTCTCCCTCGACGACGAGACCGAAGCCGCGCGCATCGCGGTGCAGCTCGACAAGCTCAATCGCGAGCGCAAGAGCATCGAGACGCAGATGCTCGAGGAAGCCACCGCCGAAGCCGACCGTCTCATCGACGAGATGCCCGATCTGCCCATGCTCGTCGTCGCATCTGAGCGCTGGCACAAGGGTGTCGTCGGCCTCGTCGCGAGCCGGCTTGTCGAGCGGTTCAGCCGACCGGCGTGCGTGATTGCGTGGGAGGGGCCTGATCAGGGTACGGGCTCGCTGCGTTCCATTGCTGGCGTCGATATCGGCTCGGCCGTGCGGGCGGCGGCGGCCGATGGCTTGTTGCTCAAGGGTGGCGGGCACGCCATGGCGGCCGGCCTCACGGTCGCGCGCAGCAAGTTCGAGGCGGCGCGCACGTATCTCGCCGAGCAGGTGGCGTCGCCTGCGACCACGGCGCGCGCGGCTCGCGCACTCGAGATAGACGGCGCGCTGACGCCCGCCGCCGCCAACGACACGCTCATCGATCTGATCGAGCGCGCGGGGCCTTACGGCCAGGGCAATCCGCAGCCGCGCTTCGTCTTTCCCTCGCATCGTGTGCGCTTTGCCAAGGTCATGGGCGAGGCGCACCTGCGCGTGACGCTCGAAGCCGACGATGGCAGCAGGTTGGAGGGCATTGCTTTCCGCGCGGTCGGCCAGCCCTTGGGTGAGCTGCTGACCAATACGGGCGGGATGCCGATCCACGTCGCGGGCAATCTCCGCCGCGATACCTGGGGTGGCCGCCAGCGCATCGAGCTGCAGATCGAGGATGCGGCGGATCCGAGGGGCTAGGTCGCACCTTTCGGCGCGACGAGGGCGCATGCCTTCGGCATGACCCTGTAACCCGACCGGGGGACACCCCCGGAGCCCTGCTTTTTATGAGCTTGGCGGATGTTGCGAACTCTCCAGAATCCCTCTCCCCGCGTGCGGGGAGAGGGTTAGGGTGAGGGGCGGCGGCATACGCCGACGCCAGCGCAAGCAGCCGCCCCTCATCCCGACCTTCTCGTCGCGCTGGAAGCGCGCCTCTGGCGCGACGAAGCACGGGGAGAAGGGGAAGTGAGCGCGCAGCGGACTCGACTTACGACCGCTCCTTCGCCGCGATCGTATCGAGCACGTCGCCGAGGAACTCGGTGAGGTTCTCGGTCATGTGATGCACGTGCTCCGGCGGCTTCTGCCAGTTGCGGATGCCGATCTGCACCGGATGATCCACGTACGACGAGTGCACGAGCACGGTCGTCAGCCCGAGCTTATGCGGCACCTCGAGATTGTGCGGCATGTCCTCGAACATGGCCGCTGCCTTCGGCGAAACGCCGTGGCGCCTGAGAAAATCGTTGTACGGCCCCGCCTCGGGCTTCGGCACATAGTCCGAGGCAACGATATCGTAGATGTCCTCGAACAGATGCAGGATGCCGAGCTTGCCCGCGACACGCTCGGCGTGCGCGCGCGTGCCGTTCGTGAAAATGAGCCGGCGGCCGGGCAGAGCCTTGATGGCCTCCGCGAGCTCGGGATGCTCGGGCACGACCGTGAGATCGATGTCGTGCACATAGTCGAGAAAGGCCTCGGGGCGCATCTTGTGCACCTTCATGAGGCCCGTGAGCGTCGTGCCGAACTGACGGTAGTAGCTCTTCTGCAGGTGCCGCGCATACGCGAAGGGCACGCCTAGGAAGTTGGCGATGAACTCGCCCATCTTCTGGTCGACCTGGGCGAAGAGATTGCACTCGGCGGGATAGAGCGTGTTGTCGAGATCGAAAACCCAGGCCTGCGTCGCATCGAAGCCGGCCCGGTGGCGCGCCGCCACGATCTTCTCGGCCACCTTCTCGACGGCGGCCGCACGCCCTTCGGACGGCTCGTTGCTCATTTCCAGTCTTTGGCTCACTTCTTCGGCTTCCTCGCGCCGCCGAGCAGCGTACCGACACCGTGCTCGGTGAACAACTCCAGCAGCACGCAGTGCGGCACGCGCCCGTCGATGATGACGACGGCCTCGACGCCCGCCTCGACGACCTCGATGCAGCCCTCGATCTTCGGGATCATGCCGCCGTTGATCGTGCCGTCGCGAATGAGATCGCGCGCCTCGCCGACCGTAAGCTGCGGGATCAGGTTCTTCTCCTTGTCGAGGACGCCGGCGACGTCGGTCAGCAGCAGGAGGCGCTTCGCTTTCATGCGCGCGGCGAGCGCGGAAGCAAACGAGTCCGCGTTGATGTTCAGCGTCTCGCCCTCGCGCGACATGCCGACCGGCGCAATCACCGGAATGAGGTCCGATTTCGAGATCACCTCGACGATGTGCGGATTGACCTCGATCGGATCACCGACATAGCCGATATCGACCGCCTGCATGATATTCGACTGCGGGTCGGGCATCTCCGTGATCTTCTTCGCGATCATCAGATTGGCATCCTTGCCGCAGATGCCGACGGCCTTGCCGCCCTGACGGTTGATCGCCGAGACGATCTCCTTGTTGATGGCGCCCGCAAGCACCATTTCGACGATCTCGACGGTCGGCTTGTCGGTTACGCGCAGCCCGTGCACGAACTCCGACTCGATCGCGAGCTTCTTCAGCATCCGCCCGATCTGCGGCCCGCCGCCGTGGACGACCACCGGATTGATGCCCGAAAGCTTGAGGTAAACGATGTCCTTGGCAAAGGCCTCGGCGAGCTTTTCGTCGCCCATGGCGTTGCCGCCGAATTTGATGACGACGGTTTCCTCGTCGTAGTTGATGAGAGCAGGTAAGGCCTCGGCCAGAATGCGCACCTGCGCCTGTGGATCGAGCCCGGCCTTGTCGGAGCCCGCACCCGGGACCTCCCCGCTCTTCGCCATCGCAGTGCCCTTTTTTGTGCCCGCCTCGTGGGACTTACTCCACGGCGCGCACTTATAGCGCCTTGCGCCCCCCACTCAATGAACTTTTGCAGTTCGGCCACGGCTGCGGACGCTGCGAACGCAAACCGCACATTGCGCGATGGAAGGACCGGCCGTTTGCAGTACACTCGTTGCGCGGCATGAGCGTGTGGCGTGCCTGCCGCAGTCGGAAACGACGCACTAACTCCATGATGCCTTGGACCATTTGCCACCCGGCCGGCGGCACAGCCGGATTCCCCGCCGCGGGTGAATCATGCTCTAAGCAGGAGCATGGCGCACACCGACCCCGTAATCGGGTCCGGGCGGCGCATGGCAGAAACGGTTCGAGGAGGTGGCGGGGGCGGCCCCGCGCATAACGCAAGCGATGGCTCAGTCGATGGCCCAGCCGACGTCGTTCGAGGCGAGGATTGCGCGGTCAGACACGCTGGTCGCGACCCTTTCGCGCGCGAGCGACTATGCGGCTGGCCAGGGGCATGGCACGATCACGCTCGAGCATCTGCTGCTCGCGCTCACCGAGGATGCGGATGCCGCGCGCGTGCTGGTCTCCAATTCGGTGGACCTCGGGCGCCTGCGCAATGACGTCGCGAGCTTCCTCGGCCAGCAGCCGCCGACAGCGGCGCCCGGCAGTCACCCGACGCATGATCCGGACCTGACCAAGATCCTCGCCTACGCGGAGGCTGCCGCGCGCCAGAGCCCGCGCCCCGACGTCCAGATCGATGGCGCCATCGTGCTCGCGGCGATCGTCGGTGACGGCAAGAGCATGGCGGCGACCTTCCTCAAGGCGCAAGGCCTGACCTTCCAGGCCGCCATCCGCGTCATCCGCCAGAGCGCGGCCGCGGCCCAGGCCACACCTCCAGCTCCGACGGAGGCGCCGGAAGCCGCATCTGCCGAGGTCGAAGCCCCGCCGCGCCCTGCCCCGGCCGAGCCGGCGCCACCCGCCCCCATGGCGGACGAGGCGCGCGCCGGCCCCCGCATGCCGCCCCTCCAGAGGCCGCTCTGGGAGCCCATGGGCATTCCCAATATCCGCCCGGAGCCGCCGCCCCGGCCCCCCGCGCCGCCGGCACCCGTACGC
>JAEWIJ010000221.1 GCA_023387235.1 Pseudomonadota bacterium | reverse complement strand
AACACCCCCCCCCCCGGTGGGGGGGGGGGGTTGGGGGGGGGGGGAATCCCTACCGCTATTGTTCTGCGATCCCCCCCTCCTAACCTCCCCCGCAAGGGGGGAGGAATGAGGTGGAGCATGTGGCGCTGACTACGGCGCGACTTCGCTGCCGAGATACTCGATGGCGGCCTGCGTGCCGCCTTCCCCGTGCGGGATCTTCAGCGCCTTGAGCGCCATCTCGACGGCGGCGAGCGTCCCGAGCACCATGGGCGCGTTCGTGTGGCCCATATGGGCAATGCGGAAGGCCTTGCCCGTTAGATCGCCGATGCCGACGCCGAGCACGACGCCGCACTTCTCGCGGCAATAGTCGAGGATGATCTGCGGATCGAGCCCGTTCACGAGCACGTTCGTCACCGAGTTCGCGCGCTGCGCGGGATCGATGATGTTGAACGAGAGCACTTGACCTTCGGCCCACTTGGCGACGGCGCGCCGCGTTGCTTCCGCGAGCAGTGCGTGCCGGCGGTGCGCGTTCTCGAGACCCTCGGCAAAGAGGAGATCGATGGCCTTCCTGAGCGCGAAGATGGTGTGCTCCGGCGGCGTGCCGCAGTACTTCTGATAGTGCTCGGGGCCGTCACGGAACGTCCAGTCCCAGTACATCGTGCGCATGTTGGCCGTCTTGTGCGCTTCGAGCGCACGCGGGCCGGCGGCGACGAGCGCGAGACCCGGCGGCGTCATGAGGCCCTTCTGCGAGCCGCACATGGTGACGTCGATTCCCCAGGCATCCATCTCGTAGGGCACGCAGCCGAGCGAGGCGACCGTGTCGACCATGAGCAGCGCAGGATGACCCGCCGCATCGATGGCCTTGCGGATGGCGGGAAGATCGTTGACGACGCCGGTTGCTGTATCGATCTGCACGACGAAGATCGCCTTGATGGAATGCTTCGTGTCGGCCTTGAGACGCGCCTCGACGGCGGCGGGATCGACGGCCTTGCGGCCGCTCTGGGCCAGCACCTCGATCTCGGCGCCCATGAGTTTCGCCATCTCGCCCCAGCCGATGGCGAAGCGGCCACTCTCGAGAATGAGCACGTGATCGCCGCGCGAGAGCACATTCGAGTAGGCGGCTTCCCAGCCCCCGTGGCCGTTCGAGGCGTACATGTAGACGCGGCCGGCGGTCTTGAAGAGCTTCGGCAGGTCTTCGAGCAGGCTGTACGTGATGCCGAGCATACTGCCCGAGTAGAGGTCGATAGCCGGCCGGTTCATGGCCTGCAGGACCTCGTCGGGAATGTTTGTCGGACCGGGAATGGACAGGAACTGGCGGCCGTTGCTCACGGTCATCGTGTGCGTCCTCGCTAAAGCATCGGAGGTTCGGCGCGTGGCTTAGCACGGCGACAACGTGCGCCCAAGCGGAACAATCCGTCGCAATGCCGGTCTTACGGACAACAAAGTGTCAGTAGATTGGCAGAAACGTCAGACGAGCATCCGGACGGGATCCTCGATCAAGGCCTTGAAAGCGTTCATCAGCTCGGCACCGACGGCCCCATCCACCACGCGGTGATCGCACGAGAGCGTGCAGCTCATGAGCGTCGCGATCTCGATTCTGTCGCCCGCGACGACCGGACGCTTCTCGCCGGCACCCACGGCGAGAATGGTGGCGTGCGGCGGGTTGATCACGGCGTCGAAGCTCGTGATGCCGTACATGCCGAGGTTCGAGATGGAGGTGGTGCCGCCCTGGTATTCGTGCGGCGCGAGGCGGCGCTTGCGCGCGCGGGCTGCGAGATCCTTCATCTCGTTGGAAATCTCGCCGAGCGTCTTGAGCTCCGCGTGGCGGATGATGGGCGTGAACAATCCGCCTTCGACCGCGACCGCGACGCCGACATCCGAATGGCGATGACGCAGCATGCCCTCGGCCGTCCACGTGGCATTGGCGGCCGGCACATGCTGAAGCGCCAGCGCGAGCGCCTTGATCACGAAATCGTTGACCGAGAGCTTAAAGGCGCGCGGGCCCTCCTTCGGCGCGGCGGCATTGATGCGTTCGCGCGCGGCGAGGAGGTGATCGAGGCGGCAATCGAGCGTGAGGTAGAAGTGCGGGATCGTCTGCTTCGACTGCGTGAGGCGTTCGGCAATGACGCGGCGCATGCCGTCGTGCGGCATGACCTCGTAGCTGCCCTGCTCGTAGAGCGCGAGGATCTTGGCATCGGGCATCGGCGCGGCCATGGCCGGCGCTGCTGCGGCCGTCGTTGCGACTGCTGTCCCCGTTACCGGCGCGGCTTTGGCGGCACCGCCTTTCGCCGCAGCTTCGATGTCGCGGCGCACGATGCGGCCATGTGGACCGGAGCCGGAGACGCGCGCGAGATCGAGACCTGCTTCCTTGGCGAGGCGGCGTGCGAGCGGTGATGCAAAAATGCGCTCGCCGGCAGCATGGCCATTGGCAGCGGGCTTTGCCGCGGGAGCGGGGGCCGGCGCCGCCGCAGCCGCAGCCGCAGGTGCGCTGGCGGCCGCTGGTGCGGGCTGCGGCTTCGGCGCGGCTGCAGCAGGCGCGGGCGCCGGCGGAGCAGCAGGCTTGGGCGCCGGCGCGGCATCCGCTTTCTCGCCTTCACCCAACAGCACGGCGATCGGCGTGTTGACCTTCACCTTGTCGGTGCCTTCGGCGATCAGCAGCGAGCCGACCGTGCCCTCGTCGACGGCTTCCACTTCCATGGTCGCCTTATCAGTCTCGATCTCGGCGATGATGTCGCCGGAGCGCACTTTCTGGCCTTCCTTCACCAGCCACTTGGCGAGCTTGCCTTCCTCCATCGTGGGGGAGAGGGCGGGCATGAGAATCTCGGTCGGCATGGTCGTTTCCTGCTCGTCGCGCTAACGCGCTATTGTTGCCCCGAAGGCCGCTCGGCGTCCACCTTCGCGATCGCATGGGCGCTCATCAGAGGCCCCCCGTGCGCATCATCAGATAGGCGTCGTTCGGCGAGAAGCGCACTTCGCCGCCGATGACCTGCACCGACGCCGGCCGATCGATGCGCATGTCGTGCAGCAGATGATAGACGTGCACGCCCGCGGCCTCGATCTCGCGCTGAACGGCGGCCGCTGCTGCTTCGTCGCCCGCCTTGAGTGCTGCCGCAATGGCCAGAAAACGGTCGGTGTAGTCCCCATATGCGGGCGCGTGCGTGAAGAGGCCGCTCATCGTGGCGCTGTCGCCGGTTGCGCCGGACACATTGCGCAGTGCGCCGAGGGGCGTCTCGCCCGCGCGCAGCTCGATGGGCGCCGCCTCGCCGCGCTTCTTGATCGTGACCGAGCGGGTCGCGGTGCGGGCCATGAATCAGGCACCCTCCGCAGCAGGTGGCGGATCGTAGGGCCAGAGCGCGCCGAGCGAGAACGAGATGGCATCGAACGGCTCGGCGCGGACGTCGTCGTGACCGCCGAAAACCTTGAGAGTCTGCCAATGCTCGGCACTGCGGCCGAAGACCTCGAGCGTCTTGTACTCGGGATCGAGGTACCACAAGTAGCTAACGCCGAAGTCGTAGTAGATCTCGAACTTGATGGTTCGATCGTAGATCGCCGTGCTTGGCGAAAGCACCTCGCAAAGCCAGTCGGGTGGAACCGTGATGCCGGCATCCTGGGGCATTACAGGCAACCGCTCGAGGCGCCACGCGGCAAGGTCCGGAACGACGACATGCGGGCCGAGGTGCAGCTCCGGCTCGGTGATGAAGAGCCAGCCGCCTGGGCCGCCTCCGCGTCTCTTCTGAAATGGCCCCGTGAGTTCGTGCCCCAGCGAATTGGCTGCGATCCCGTGTGGCGGCCTGGGTCGCGGATGCGTCACCAGCTCTCCGCCGAGAATTTCCGCCACCATATTCGGCGGCACGGCTTCGAGATCGGCGTAGGTCGCCGGCCTCTTGCGGGGCTTTGCCGTGGTGGTCATTCGATCGTCAGCCTTCCAAGCTGGTTCCTAAGCCATCACCGACTTCACCGCTGCGACGACTTGGTCGGCATTGGGTAGCGCGAGCTTTTCGAGGTTCGCGGCGTAGGGCATGGGCACGTCGGCGCCCGAGACCTTTGCCGGCGGCGCATCGAGATAATCGAAAGCCTGGATGGCGGCCTGCGCGCAAATCTCCGAACCGATGGAGCACACCGGCCAGGCTTCCTCGACCGTGACGATCCGGCTCGTCTTTTTGATGGATGTGAGGATGGTGTCCCAGTCGATCGGGCGCAGCGATCTGAGATCGATCACCTCGGCCTCGATGCCTTCTTCGGCGAGCTTCTCAGCCGCGGCGAGCGCGTACTGCATCCCACGCGCGAACGAGACGATCGTGACGTCGCGCCCCTCGCGCGCAATGCGCGCCTTGCCGATCGGCACGAGCCAGTCATCGACCTTCGGCACGGGGCCGTGCATGCCGTATAGCAGTTCGTTCTCGAGCACGAGCACCGGGTTCGGATCGCGGATCGCGCTCTTGAGCAGACCCTTGGCGTCGGCGGGATTGGACGGGCACACCACCTTTAGGCCCGGCACGTGCGCATACCACGACGAATAGCACTGCGAATGCTGGGCGGCGACGCGAGCGGCGGCGCCGTTCGGGCCGCGGAATACCATCGGCGCGCCCATCTGGCCGCCCGACATGTACAGCGTCTTGGCTGCGGAGTTGATGATCTGGTCGATCGCCTGCATGGCGAAGTTCCAGGTCATGAACTCGACGATCGGCTTGAGACCGGCCATCGCGGCGCCGACGCCGATACCGGCAAAACCTTGCTCGGTGATCGGCGTGTCGATCACGCGCCGCGCGCCGAACTCGTCGAGCAGGCCCTGGCTGACTTTGTAGGCGCCCTGGTATTGCGCCACTTCCTCGCCCATGAGGAGCACGTCCGGATCGCGGCGCATTTCCTCCGCCATGGCGTCGCGAAGCGCCTCGCGCATGGTCTGCGTCACCATCTCGGTGCTGGGCGCGATGCTCGCGTCGACAATCGCGGGCGCGGCCGGCGGGGGCGGGGCTGCTGCAGCGGCGGGCGCGGTATTGACAGGCGCTGCGGGCGCGGCTTGCTGTGGTGCTGCCTTGGGCGGGGCGCTCGGCGGCGCGGCGCCATTGCCCTCGCCTTCGCCGACAACCGTCGCGATCGGCGTGTTGACCTTCACGCCCTCGGTGCCTTCCGCGATCAGCAGCTCGGAGACCGTGCCTTCATCGACCGCCTCGACCTCCATGGTCGCCTTGTCGGTCTCGATCTCGGCGATGATGTCGCCGGGTTTTATCTTGCTGCCGTTTTTCACGAGCCATTTGGCAAGTTTGCCCTCTTCCATCGTCGGAGAGAGTGCCGGCATGAGAATCTGGGTGGCCATGGTGGTCGGTTCGTCCCTGAAGCTTCGTCGACTCGTGGATCAGCCGAGTGGCGCTGCTTGTTGTTCGATCGATTTCGTCATGTCGGAGAGCGTCTCTCCGGTATGCTTCGTCTGCGCCGGCTCGACGAGCACGACCCAGCACTCATCGGCGGCAAACGGGTTGTGCTCCACGCCCCTCGGCACGACATGGAAGTCGCCCTCGTGCAGGATCACGTCCGGCCGGTCGCGATAGCGGATGGTGAGCGCGCCGCGACGGACGAGGAAAAACTCGTCCTCGTCGGCGTGAGCGTGCCAGACGAACTCGCCCTTGACCTTCGCGACCTTCACGTACTGGCCGTTCGCGGCAGCGACGACGCGTGGCGACCAGAACTCGGAAAGTTGTCCGAAAGCTACGTCGAGATTGAGCCGACTCTCACCCATCGCAGCCCTCATGCCGGCAGCAGCACATCCGTCCAGAGCTCCTTCGGATCGGGCTCCGGATCGTTCTGAGCGAACTCGGCGGCGGCATTGACGATCGTGCGGATCTCGCCGTCGATCTTCTTGAGATGGTCTTCCTGCACCATGCCGGCTTCGATCATGCGACGGCGCACGCGCTCGATCGGATCGCGCTCCTCGCGCACGCGCTCCACTTCCTCGCGCGTACGGTACTTCGCCGGATCGGACATGGAATGGCCGCGATAGCGGTAGGTCAGCATCTCGAGAATGCATGGGCCCTCGCCGGCCCGCGCACGCTTCACCGCGCGCTCGCCGGCCGCGCGCACGGCGCGCACGTCCATGCCGTCGACCTGCTCGCCCGGAATGTCGAACGAGGCACCGCGGCGCGAGAAGTCCGTCGTCGCGGCCGCGCGCTCGATCGCCGTGCCCATGGCATAGCGGTTGTTCTCGATGATGAAGATGACCGGAAGGCTCCAGAGCTTCGCCATGTTGAAGGCTTCGTAGACCTGACCCTGGTTCGCCGCGCCGTCGCCAAAATAGGTGAGGCACACATTGTCGTTGCCGCGATACTTGTTGGCAAAGGCGAGACCGGCGCCGAGCGGCACGTTGGCGCCGACGATGCCGTGGCCGCCGTAGAAATTCTTCTCCTTGGAGAACATGTGCATGGAGCCGCCCTTGCCGCCGGAGTAGCCTCCCTTGCGGCCGGTGAGCTCCGCCATGACGCCTTTCGGGTCCATGCCGGTCGCCAGCATGTGGCCGTGATCGCGGTAGGTCGTGATGACCTGATCGCCCAGCTTGATCGCCATCTGCATCCCGACGACGACCGCCTCCTGCCCGATATAGAGATGGCAGAAGCCGCCGATGAAACCCATGCCGTAGAGCTGGCCTGCCTTCTCCTCGAAACGGCGGATCAGCAGCATCTCGCGATAGGCGGTCAGCTCCTCGTCGCGCGTGAACTGGACCGGGGTGCCGGCACCCGGGATCTGGCCGTTTGCCGTGTGACTTAAGGCGGTCATGCAACCTCCCTGCTCATCATCCATCGTGGCGCCGATTGTCATTTGCAGCGCTTCATTCGAGTACTAGCCGAGAGGGGGCAAACTGACCAGTCCGTTGACTATGTTCGGTCAACGGATCTGCGTTCGCCGCCCGGCGGTTGTGCGCTGCCGCATGAGCGCCGTTTCCTTCACGATCCAGTCAAGATACTCGACCTCGGGGGTCGACAAGGGTTATGAGAGGCCTGCTCGACCCGCCCGGCTGGCGGAGGGCCTGGAAGCTTATGCAGAGCAGCGATCTTTCCACATCCACGCAAGGGGGCGGACCACGCGGGTGGCGGCTCGGCTCAGGATCGGGCGCCTGGCGTGCGCGTCGTCAGGTTTCGCCTGGCTGGACGATCGCGGTCGCCCTCATTGTCGCGCTCGTGGCGCTGCCGGTGGCGGCCATCATCGTGCTGGCGCTCTCCTCGGGCTTCGAGACGTGGCCGCACCTCGTGCGGACGATCCTCCCGAGCGCGCTGTCGACGACGCTGATCGTCATGCTGGGGGTCGCCGCGATCACCCTCGTCGTCGGCGCGGGCACGGCATGGATCATCACCATGTACCGCTTCCCGGGGCGCGACGTGCTCGACCGTCTCCTCGTGATCCCGCTCGCCGTTCCGACGTACATCGCCGCCTACTGCTATGTCGATCTGCTCGGCTATGCCGGACCCGTGCAGGGACATTTGCGGGCTTTCTTCGGATGGCACACGCCGCGCGACTACTGGTTTCCCGATATCCGCACCACGACGGGCGCGATCTTCCTGCTCGCGAGCGTGCTCTACCCGTATGTCTACCTCGCCGCGCGCGCGAGCTTCGTGCAGCAGTCCATCTGCGTGCTCGAGGTGGCGCGCACGCTCGGCCGCACGCCGTGGGGGGCATTTATCGGCGTGGCGCTGCCGCTCGCCCGGCCGGCGCTCGCCGCCGGTGTCGCGCTCGTGCTTATGGAATGCCTCAATGATCTGGGCGCCGTGCAGCATCTCGGCGTCGACACGCTCTCGGCGGCCCTCTATGCAACCTGGTTGCAGCGATCGAGCCTCGGAGGTGCCGCGCAGATCGCGCTCGCCGCGCTGGCTCTGGTGCTGATCATCTTCGCTATCGAGCGTCATGCGCGCGGGCGGCGCCAGTTCCACCACACGACGGGGCGTTACCGCTCGATTCCCTTCTCGGTCCTTTCGGGCTGGTGGGCGGTGGGCGCCTTCGTCGCGTGCCTGCTGCCGTTCGTCGTCGGGTTCGTGCTGCCATGCCTCGTGCTGGCCTACAACGCGTTTCATTTCACGGACGAGGCGGGCTGGTCGGCTCTTGGACATGCGGCTTGGAACAGCGTGCTGCTCGCCGGGCTCGCGGCGGCAGTGGCTGTGGGGCTGGCGCTGATCCTCGCCTATGCGCGGCGCATTGCGGGAGGGCCTTTCTTCCGCTTCGCGGTGCGTCTCGCAGGCGTCGGTTACGCGCTTCCCGGCACGGTCCTGGCGCTCGGCCTGCTGATTCCGCTCGCCGCCTTCGACAATCGCCTCGATGCCTTGTCGCGGGCCGTGCTCGGGCTGCCGCTCGGGCTCTTGATCACGGGCTCGCTCGCCGCTCTGGTGCTGGCTTTCGCGATCCGCTTTCTCGCGGTATCGCTCGGCGCTGTCGAAGCCGGCATGGGCCGCGTCTCGCCGAACCTCGATGCAGCCGCCCGCACGCTCGGCGCGACGCCGCTATCGACGATGATGCGCGTGCATCTGCCGCTGCTGCTGCCGACGCTCGGCAGCGCGGGTCTGCTCGTGTTCGTGGATGCCATGAAGGAGCTGCCGACGGCACTGCTGCTGCGACCTTTCAATTTCGAGACGCTGGCGACGCACATCTACAGTCTCGCCTCGCTCGAGCTTTTCGAGCACGCGGGGGCGGGCGCTCTGGCAATCGTGCTCGTCGGGCTGCTGCCGGTGCTGGCCCTGCATCAGGCGATCGCATCTGGTCGTTCCGGGCAGTCGGGCGCACGACGGGCCGCCAGCATTTCACCGACTTCTTAGTATTGCTCGGCCTACCGGCCGGCGCGCAGTGTTGTTTTCTGCCGCGGGCTGCTGGGAAGAGGTGCTTCGCAACCATCTCGTTGTGCTATGCCCGCGGCGGCAACAGCGATGGGTCGCATTTGATGCGACGAGAGTTGCGGGCGCGATGGTCTCGGCTTGGCGCCCGCACTTCCTGAGCGCGCGACTGCGTGCCGGCTCATAGACCGTCCTAAAAAGGAAATCCCCGCGGCCACAAAAAAGCGCAGCGCCAGAGGCGCCGCGCTTCTTTAGTGTCATGTCGCGGGGATTATTCCGCGCGGATGTTCGCAACGGCCATCTTACCGGAGCGGCGATCGCGCTCGGTGTCGAACGACACCTTCTGGCCCTGCGAGAGCGTGCTCAGGCCGGCGCGCTCCAGCGCGGAGATGTGC